>NZ_JBALTF010000024.1:0-30776 GCF_036964675.1 Parasphingorhabdus sp.
CGAGAAACCGTCGTCGCGAGTAGAACCGGCTTGCCCTGATGTCCGTTTTACACCCGCAGCTGCACCTGCTACCACCCACCAAGCTTGGCGTTCGCCCATTAAAAACGCCCGGCCGCAAGAATTGCAACCGGGCGTCTGTAACCGATAAAAATGCGCAGGGCTTAGCCGACGATTTCGTCGTCCTTGAAGAAATAGGCGATTTCAATCGCCGCATTTTCGTCGCTGTCAGAACCGTGGACCGTGTTCGCTTCGAGACTTTCGGCCAGTTCCTTGCGGATCGTGCCCGGTGCCGCGTCGGCAGGATTGGTTGCGCCCATGATGTCGCGGTTGGCCTGCATCGCATTTTCGCCTTCGAGCACCTGGACGACGCAAGGGCCGCTGATCATGAAGTCGACCAGTTCGCCGAAAAAGGGGCGTTCCTTGTGAACCGCGTAAAAGCCTTCGGCCTGTTCCTTGGTCATGTGAATGCGCTTGGAAGCGACGACGCGCAGACCGGCTTCTTCCAGCATCTTGGTGACCGCACCGGTAATATTGCGGCGGGTAGCGTCGGGTTTAATGATCGAAAATGTCCGTGTCACGGCCATGATATTGCTCCATAAATGCGGGGATGTTGTAGAT
This sequence comes from Parasphingorhabdus sp., assembly GCF_036964675.1. Lineage (GTDB taxonomy): Bacteria > Pseudomonadota > Alphaproteobacteria > Sphingomonadales > Sphingomonadaceae > Parasphingorhabdus. The sequence continues at coordinate 619 of NZ_JBALTF010000024.1, forward strand.
TTGCGCCGCCTTTAGCCGCTGCACTGCAGCATGGCAAGTTTTCGATTCGGCCCTAGCTTTTGCCGCCGGCGATAATCGTCGCCGTCACCCCGCCATCGGGGGATTTGGTCGCGGAGATATGAACGCCCTCGCCATCCGCCCGCTCACCGCCGATCATCTGCATGTCGCCGGATTTGACTTCGGTTTTTATGGTAATGTCTTTTGATTTCATCTGCTTGCGGTAGAAATCTATCACATCATCGACACTGTCTGACGTCTGGAACACCAGCATCGCGCCGGACTTGCCTTCGCCCATGCCGGCCATGCTGGTCTGGACCTCGGCGCCGGGATAGAGCTTGATATCCATCGGCAAATCCTTGAGCGCCTTGTCGCCGGTGGCGATGCGCACTTCGCCCTTGTCCGACTTGATCACCGTTTCGCTATTCTCGTCATCGCCGCGCACCGAATAGCTGCCCTTGTTGCCGTCGCCATCGTCAAAACTGCCGGAAGCCCGTTCGCTGTCGTTGCTGCCGCAGGCGGCAATCATGAAAGTTGCGGGCAGAATCAGATATTTGTACATGAGGCAGGCTCCGGGTTTCTCGTGCGACCGGTTATCCTATGTATCGGAAATCCGCCGGATTGGCAAATCAGGGGCCTTCGACCCAGCGGCCACCGTCCTGCTTCCAGTAGCGCGGAGTGACAACTTCATTGGCACTCAATTGCCGCCAGATAGTGCGCGCATGGTCGATCTGCTCGGCGGTGAACAGGAAGAAGGCGCGCTCGAAATTCAGCGCCTCGTCCCGCCACTGGCCGTCGGACAGGATGATGTAGGACGCTCCATTGGCCGGTTCGCATTGATCGGAAATCAGGATCGGCTGCTCCGTCTGCCGCTCGCAACCGCCAAAATCATGGGCGAGGAAGCTGGCCGGCTCAGCGCTCCACAAGGCGTCGCCAAGCGCGACCCGGCCGGCCTCGTCCTGCGCCAGGAGCAACAGCCTTTTTCCAACATCCAGCACCTTGCCCGCCAGCATCGGCACCAGCCTCTCCGCCGGATCGCGAGTCAGATGATAAAAATCAACCCGCACCGCGGCAACTTCCCAACTTTCGAATCAGACTGCGCCGCATGGTTGCAACCGGATCAATCTTCGAAATGGTCGGCGACATATTGGTTGAGCAGACGCACGCCATAGCCGGTCGCGCCTTTTTCCCAGACCGGGCTGGGCTTGTCGGCCCAGACCATGCCGGCAATGTCGAGATGCGCCCATTTCACGCCATCCTTGACGAAACGCTTGAGAAACTGCGCCGCCGTAATCGACCCCGCACCGCGTGGTCCGACATTCTTCATGTCGGCAATCGGCGAATTGATCAGCTTGTCATAGGCTGGGCCAATCGGAAGCCGCCAGACCGGATCGCCGGAATCCTTGCCCGCCTCTATCAGGTCTTCGGCGAGATCATCATTATTGCTGAAGCAACCGGCATGTTCATTGCCCAGCGCAATAATCATCGCGCCGGTCAGTGTTGCCAGATCAATCATCACTTCCGGTTTGAATGTTTCCTGCGTCCAGTGCATCGCGTCGCACAATACCAGCCGTCCTTCGGCATCGGTATTGATCACTTCGATGGTCTGGCCATTCATGCTGGTGACAACGTCACCGGGACGCTGCGCCTTGCCGTCAGGCATATTCTCGACCAGCCCGCAAACGCCGACTACATGCGCCTTGGCCTTACGGCCAGCCAGCGCCCTCATGGTTCCGGCTACGGCTCCGGCACCGCCCATGTCCCACTTCATTTCCTCCATGCCGGCACCGGGTTTCAGGGAAATTCCGCCGGTGTCAAAGGTCACGCCCTTGCCGACCAGGGCCAACGGCGTTTTCTGGGCACCATTGGTGCCATCCCAGCGCATCGCCAGCAACCGCGGCGGACGCTCGGAACCCTGCGAAACGCCGAGCAGTGCGCCCATGCCAAGCTTTTCCATTTCATCCCAGCCCAGCACCGTGAATTCCACGCCCAAGTCTTTCAATTCTTCGCAACGGGCAACAAAGCTCTCGGGATAGATGTTGTTCGCGGGTTCAGCGACCAGTTCGCGGGTCAGCGCAACACCATCAGCCACGGCGGACAGATCCTGCCAGGCTTTGGCGGATTCCAGATGCTGATCGAGCACCGTGATTTTTTCGAGGGTGACCTTCTGCTTTTCGGGCATGGTTGTGCGATATTTGTCATGCCGCCAGCTGCGCAATTTTGCACCGAAAAGAAGGCGTGCGAGATGCTCTTCATCCAGACCCGAGGGATCAATGACCGCATGTTTGGCTCCGGATGCCAGAATTTTGGCTATGGCTGAACCACCTGCTGATTCGGCATCTTTCGCCTTGCCTTTGCCCAATCCCGTCAAGACCACCCGCAAGGCCTTGCCTGCTTCGGTCACAAATGTTTCAAAAACTTCACCAAGTTTCGCTTCAAACCGTGCGGCTTTTGCTCCCGCCTTCACTGTGGTCGCTTGCTCCAGCTTAAGCTCAAAATCGTCTAGTCCATTCTTGGTGATCGCAAATATGATCGCATCAGCATCCGCGGGCCGCTCATTGGTAAAGTTGAAATTCATCGGGAAACTGTCCTTATTTTTGTGTTTTGAGGAGTGAAAAGCCTAAGTGGTTCACTCGTCGATCCGACTCATGCATGAACGGGCCGACATTTATCCTATCGTGCGGTGTTGCTGCACCGTCTTGGTTTAGTGGTCAAGCATCTGTTCATCAGAATCTGTCAAAGAAAATTTGCAGACTAGGCAAACAGGTGCAATAGGCGTTCGGAAGGTGGACAGTGCGATATTTAATGCCGTCCAAAATGGGGCCAAAAGCAGGTTGAGCCAGTCGATGAAATCCTCACTCGCCCTTTTTACCCTAACTTTGGCTGCTGTGACGCCTGCATCCGCTATGGGCCAATCACAAAGCGACGCCGCCGTTGCACCTGATCAGCAAGATGATGAAATCGAATTTAGTGCCGATAGCATCGACTATGATTTTGAGAACGACTTCGTCACTGCGGCGGGCAATGTGGTCCTCAATCGCGACGGATATAAATTGCGCGCCGACCAGGTTGTATGGAACCGGAAAACCGGCGCTGTTGTGGCAGAGGGCAATATCAGGTCGATCAGTCCCGATGGCGACGTTGCCTATGGTGATCGCATTGAACTGACCGATAGCCTGCGCGACGGAGCCGTTGACAACCTCTTGCTCGTTCTTGATGATGGCAGCCGCTTGGCGGCACGCCGAAGCGAACGTTTTGCCGACGGCTCGCTTGCACTGGAAAATGCCGCCTATACCGCTTGTGCGGTCACGACCGAAGATGGATGCCCGAAAAACCCCAGCTGGCAGATCAAAGCCGTGAAGGTGATCTATGATCCGGTCAAGAAACGGGTAAAATATCAAGGCGCTCGCATCGAGATTTTCGGCCTGCCCGTCATTCCATTGCCCGGCCTCTCGCACCCGGTTACCGACGAAAACCGAAGCGGCCTTCTGGTTCCGGATATCAAATTCGACACGGTGAACGGCGTTGGCGTGACCATACCTTATTATTTCAGCATTGCGCCCAATCAGGATGCCACGGTTACTGCGCAGGTATTCACTGATGTTGCCCCACTGATCAGCGGCACTTTCCGTAGCCTTGATCAGAAAGGTGCCTTCCAACTGACCGGCTATGCCACTTATGGCTCCCGCATTCCGACCGGCGCATCTCAGCTCTTGCCCAATGCCGAAAAAGATTTTCGTGGCTATTTTGCCACTAGCGGTCGGTTCCGGCTTGATGACAAATGGACGGTTTCCCAATCTGCCCGCATCGTGTCAGATCGAACATTTCTGCGGCGCTATGATATTAGCGATGACGATAGCCTTCGCTCTACAATCAATGTTGAGCGGATCAGCAATAGCAGCTATTTTTCTCTGGCTGGGTGGGCGTTCCAGACATTGCGGGTGAACGATCCGCAAAATCGCGTTCCCGTCGCGCTGCCGGTAATGGACTATCGCAAGCGGTTCGACGATCCGGTTCTGGGTGGTCGACTTGAGGTGCAGGCGAACAGCCTGGCGATTGGTCGCAGCGAAGGCCAGGACACGCAACGCGCTTTCGGATCTGCTCGCTGGGACATGCGAAAACTTACAAACTGGGGGCAGGAAATCACCTTGACCGGCCTTGTGCGCGGCGATGTGTACCATAGTGATGACAATGCCCTTAATGATACCGCTATCTATCGTGGCCAAAGCGGCTGGGAGGCACGTGCGATTGCGACAGCTGCAATTGATGTAAAATGGCCTCTGATCGGCGAGGCTTTCGGCGGTACCCAGACGATCACCCCGCGCTTTCAGATCGTCGCGACACCGGGCTTGGCCAACCTCGCGGTACCCAATGAAGACTCGCGCGCCGTTGATCTGGAAGACACCAACCTATTCGCCCTCAACCGTTTCCCCGGCTATGATCGCTATGAGGATAATGTCCGGGCAACTTATGGGATGGAATGGGAAATCAATCGCCCCAACCTGCAGGCAAACATGATCGTCGGCCAAAGCTATCGGCTGGAAAATAACAATAATATCGTCCCTGAAGGCACGGGCCTGTCCGATCGCTTTTCCGATATCGTCGGCCGCACCAGCGTTCGGTTCAAGGATATCGTGAAATTCACCCACCGTTTCCGGCTGGACAAGGATAATCTTGCAGTCCGGCGGAACGAGGTCGACGCCACGATCGGTTCGAAAGGCACTTACGCCCAAATCGGTTATCTGCGCCTGAACCGCAATATTGGGCTAGGACTTGAAGACCTGAGAGACCGCGAAGAAGTCCGGGTTGGGGGACGCTATCAGATAGACAATTATTGGTCCGTTTTTGGCTCTGCAATCGTCGACCTGACCGATCGTAGCGAAGATCCGCTTTCGGTAGCCGATGGCTATGACCCGGTGAGGCACCGCGTCGGCGTCGCCTATGACGACGGCTGTCTCTCCATGGGTGTAACCTGGCGCTATGACTATGAAAATTCCGGCGACGCGCGGCGCGGTAGCACTTTTCTGTTCCGGCTGGCCTTGCGCAATCTGGGCGTGTAAAGGATTTTCAAACGGGTTGGCCCGCTCATATTGGGTTCAGCAGATATTTGTTATTTGCTGCATGAAATTTACTCTTTGTAGTTGAGAAGAAACAAAAAATGAATCTATTGAGTATGAAAATCCAAGGTTTCAAAACCAAGGCAACGTTGATTGCAGCGCTTGCCATTGCAAGCGCGTCACCATCCGTCAGCCAAACGGTCGCGGACGCATCGCTGCCGCAATCCGGTCTGGATATTCCCGACGAATTGACAATATTTGGCAAAAATGACCCGAACGTTCGCCGCGCTACGGCGATTGTCAACGGCGATATCATCACCGGAACCGATGTTGGCCAGCGTCTCGCCCTGATAGTCGCAGCCAATGGCGGCGAAGTTTCGGACGAAGAGAAGCAGCGCCTGCGGCTTCAGGTATTGCGAAATCTGATCGATGAAACACTGCAAATTCAGGAAGCTGAAGCCAATGAAATCACAATCGCGGAAGAGGAAGTTGAAGCCACTTTCCGTCAAGTAGCCCAGCAGAATTTCAAACAGGATATCGACGCTTTTGATCAATATCTTCGGACACAAGGTTCATCCACCGACACGCTGAAACGCCAAATCAAGGGCGAATTGGCATGGAGCCGTCTGCTTCGCCGTAACATCCAGCCGTTCATCAATGTCGGCGATGAAGAGGTTAACGCCATTATCGAACGCTTGAACGCCTCCAAGGGCACGAGCGAATTTCGTATCGGCGAAATCTATATGGCGGCATCTCAGGAAACCGCGCCGCAAGTTGCCGAGAATATGCGCAAGATATTGGAACAGATCCGCGCCGGTGGTTCGTTTGTAGCTTATGCCCGACAGTTTTCCGAAGCCTCAACCGCCGCGACCGGTGGTGATCTGGGTTGGGTCCGTCCCGCTCAATTGCCGCAAACACTTGCGGATGCAGCAGAGCAGATGCAGGTAGGCCAGGTTGTTGGCCCAGTCGAAGTGCCAGGGGGTTTTTCAATCCTTTATCTGATCGATTCGCGTCAGGTGCTTACCGCTGATCCCCGCAATGCGCTACTTAGCCTCAAACAGCTGGCAATAAGCTTTCCGGAAGGCATCACGGAAGCACAAGCGACCGCACAAGCCGGACAATTTGCAACGGCGACACAGGGCATCAAAGGCTGCGGAGCAGCCAATGAAGTGGCCGCTCGACTGGGCGCCAGCGTGGTCGACAACGACCAAGTGAAACTGCGCGACCTTCCTGCCGCCTTGCAGGGAGCGATCGCGGATCTGCAAATCGGTCAGGCGAGCCAGCCATTTGGTTCGGTCGAAGATGGCGTCCGCGTACTAATCCTTTGCGGACGAGATGATCCGCAGACCGCTTCAGCACCATCGTTTGACGCCATCATGTCTCGATTGGAAAATGAACGCGTCAACAAACGGGCGCAAATTTATCTGCGCGATCTGAGACGCGACGCCATTATCGAATATAATTAATGGCAGATTGGAACGCCAAGCCATTTGCCATTTCTTGCGGGGACCCCGCTGGTGTCGGGCCGGAAATCATAGGAAAGAGCTGGAAGCAGCGAGTGGAGTCCGGCCTCAAGCCCTTTTTTGTGATCGGAAATTTTGCCGACTTTGAAAATCTCGCTGGTGTTCCTGTTCAGAAAATTGACCAGCCGATCGAAGCCGGCGAGACATTCGATCAGGCATTGCCCGTGCTCCATATCCATGAAGCGGCGGCCGCTGTTCCGGGAGAGGCAACGATGGACAGTGCGCAATGTTCGCTCCACGCTCTGGAAATTGCCTGCGGGCTGACCCGCTCCGGAGATGCCGGAGCGGTCATTACCGCTCCAGTGTCCAAAGCACAGCTCTATAAAATTGGTTTTCGCTATCCCGGACAGACCGAATTTGTCTCGGAACGTTGCGGAATAGCGCGAGAAAATGCCGTGATGATGCTGGCGGGGCCGACGTTGCGCGTAGTGCCCATGACCACGCATATCGCGCTGAAGGACGTGCCGGAACATTTTACCGAGCGGCTGATCATCGCCTGCGCCCGCGCTGCAGAAAAAGCGATGATTCGGAATTTTGGCATAGAAAAACCACGCATCGCGATTGCCGGACTGAATCCGCATGCTGGTGAAAATGGCAATCTTGGCAACGAAGAGCAGCGGATCATGCAACCTGCGATTGATAGGCTGCGCGAGCAAGGGATGGACATAACCGATCCGCTTCCTGCTGATACGATGTTCCACGAGGAAGCGCGGAGCAAATATGATGTTGCTCTCTGTCCTTATCATGATCAGGCATTGATCCCTTTAAAAACTCTGCATTTTTTCGATGGCGTCAATATCACTTTGGGCCTCCCGATCATTCGCACATCGCCAGATCATGGCACCGCTTTCAATATTGCGGGTCAGGGTATCGCCGACCCGCGATCGATGATTGCCGCGATCCAGATGGCCGCCATCGCTGTCGCCAATCGCCAGATTCACAACAATTGAAACAGCCGATTGCCCTGCCCCCGCTGCGGGAGGTGATCAAGAAACATGGCCTGTCCGCGAACAAGGCGCTGGGCCAGAATTTTCTGTTCGACATGCAGCTTCTGGACCGCATCGCCGCGGTTCCCGGTGACATGGACGGGCAGACGGTTTTCGAAGTGGGTCCCGGGCCGGGCGGGCTGACGCGAGCCCTGCTGCAAGCCGGTGCGCGGGTGACTGCGGTGGAACGCGACAGTCGCTGCCTGCCAGCACTGGCGGAACTGGGCGACCATTTTCCGGGCCAGCTGACGGTCATAGATGATGATGCCTTGAAAATTGATCTGGCCAGCTTGTTTGATGCGCCTTTTCATATTGTTTCCAATCTGCCCTATAATGTTGGCTCGGCGTTGCTGATCAAATGGCTATCCGAACCCGAGTGGCCGCCGCAATGGCAGTCGCTCACCCTGATGTTCCAGCGCGAGGTCGCCGACCGGATTGTCGCCAGCGAGGCAAGCGAGGCTTACGGACGGCTGTCGATATTGGCGCAATGGCGATGCCAGGCGAAACTCGCGATGACGGTGCATCGCTCCGCTTTCACACCGCCGCCGAAGGTGATGTCGGCGATTGTTCATCTGACACCCAAGGCTCAGCCGGAAGGCGTCAGCCCCGAGGTTCTGGCCCATCTTACCCAGGCTGCGTTCGGGCAGCGGCGCAAGATGCTCCGACAGAGCCTCAAAGGTCTGGCAGGAGCGCTGGATGCCCTTGAAACTCTGGGGATCGACAGTTCCAGACGGCCCGAAACGGTTAGCGTCGACGATTTCGTCAATATCGCCCGGTTGCTGTCTTAGGACCGATCGCCTTCGCGCTAGCCTTATCCCGCAGCCTTTAACTTCCGCCGATAGGCGTGCAGCAACGGTTCGGTATAACCGCTTGGCTGCTCGACACCCTTGAACACGAGATCGCGGGCCGCCTGAAAGGCCAGACTGTCATCCGGGTTTGGAGCCATTGGCCGGTAGAGCGGATCGCCTGCATTCTGTCCGTCGACCTTGGCCGCCATGCGCAGCAGAGCGGCATCAACCTGCTCCGGCGAACAGACGCCGTGCAGCATCCAGTTGGCCATATGCTGCGATGAAATCCGCAAGGTCGCGCGGTCTTCCATCAGGCCGACATCGTTGATGTCAGGGACCTTGGAACAGCCGATGCCCTGGTCGATCCAGCGCACCACATAGCCCAATATGCCCTGGGCATTATTGTCCAGTTCGCGTTCGATCTCTTCATCCGACCAATTATGGCCGTCGGCGAGCGGAATGGTCAGCAGTTTCGCGAGCGGTGCAATACCGTCAGCTGCGACCTCTTTCTGCCGGTCGAAGACATTGACCCGGTGATAATGGATCGCATGCAGCGTCGCCGCCGTTGGGCTTGGCACCCAGGCAGTATTAGCGCCGGTCATCGGATGACCGATCTTCTGTTCCATCATGTCCGCCATCATGTCGGGCGCTGCCCACATACCCTTGCCGATCTGCGCCTTGCCGGACATGCCGCAGGCCAGACCGATGGCAACATTGCGCTGTTCATAAGCGGTGATCCAGTCGCTTTTCTTGATATCGCCCTTGGCCAGCATTGCCCCGGCCTGCATCGAAGTGTGGATTTCGTCGCCGGTACGGTCGAGGAATCCGGTGTTGATGAACACAACCCGGTCCTTCACCGCGTATATACAGGCAGCAAGATTGGCCGAGGTCCGACGTTCCTCGTCCATCACGCCGACTTTGATGGTGTTGCGGTCGAGACCCAGCAGATCTTCCACCGCATCGAACAGATCATTGGTGAAAGCGCATTCCTCCGGCCCGTGCATCTTTGGCTTCACGATATAGATTGAACCGGCTCGGCTGTTGCGTAGGTCGCCCAGCCCCTTGATATCGTGCATCGCGATCAGGCTGGTGAATATGCCGTCGAGCAGCCCTTCCGGCGCTTCCGAGCCATCAGCCAGCAAGACCGCCGGATTGGTCATCAGATGGCCGACATTGCGGACAAACATAAGACTGCGGCCCGGCAGGGTGAATGGCTTGCCATCACGATCGATATAGTCGCGGTCCGGATTGGCCTTGCGTTCGACTGTCCTGCCGCCTTTATCGAAGGAAGCATCGAGATCGCCGCGCATCAGGCCGAGCCAGTTGCTATAGGCGAGAACCTTGTCCTCGGCATCCACGGCGGCAACCGAATCTTCCATGTCGATAATCGTGGTGAGCGCGGCCTCGAGGAGCACATCAGCGATATTGGCGGGGTCGTCCTTGCCGATCGGGCTATTGGCGTCGATCACGACTTCTGCGTGCAGACCATTATGTTTGAGAAGGAAGGAGGCGCCGTTGCGGCCGACCAGTTGCGCAGGATCGGCGAGCGACAAGTCGCCACCATCATAATCTGTCCATGTTCCCGTCGCGAGCGGGAATGCCTCGTCTAGAAAGGCTTTTGCCGCTGTGATCACGGCAGCCCCGCGTTCCGGATCATAGCCACCGGGCTTTGCTGGTGGCGCATCCAGCGCATCGGTGCCGTAAAACGCATCATAAAGACTACCCCAGCGCGCATTGGCAGCGTTCAGCACGAAACGGTCGTTAAGCGACGGCACCACCAGTTGTGGTCCGGCCATCGTCGCGATTTCCGGGTCAACATTTTCGGTACTGATCGAAAAAGTCTTTGGTTCTTCAACCAGATATCCGATGTGTTTCAGAAAGGCCTGATATTCCGCCTGATCAATCGGTTGTCCCTTATGATCAATATGCCACGCATCAATCTCCGCTTGCAGGCTCTCCCGCCTTGCCAACAGCACCGCATTTCGAGGGGCGAATCTACCGAGCAACTCTGCAAAACCCAGCCAGAATTTTGCGCCGTCCACACCGGTTCCCGGCAAGGCACGGTCATTGACAAAATCAAACAGCTCCTGCGCGATCTGGATGCCGTTCTGGCTGACATATTCGGACATAATATCTCCTCGTTCAAATGCATTTATCCGGGGCTTGCAGAGTGCACTGCAAGTTTTCAAAATTTCCGGGGAGGAATCGCAGCCGTCTATGGCGGCTCTTTTTCGCGCTGTAAATGGGATCGCAGAAACAGATATTCCCAGAGATGAACTTTACAAACTTTACACTGTTATGAAAATTTTTGCCCTTCCTCCCAAAAATTCCAAAGAATCCTTCAAAAGGCGCTGTAAATACAGTGATTTTATCTCAACAAATCGGGTTTCATCAAAAGCGGGTTCTGGTCGGATTTTTCTCTGGTACATTCCAGTTGCTCCTTTGGGAAAGAGGATGGTGCAATTCCAAAGATCATATCGGCCAGCACCCGTGTAGGACAGCCCCTTTCAGGTAATAGAGCGGCTGGCATGGGAGGATGACAAATGCTATCGGTTTCAAATGAAAGCAGATTCCTTCCCTGAACAAGCGACGCTGGAACGGGCGACCGACCTTCCGCTATTGCCGCGCACCGTCTCATGGGCAAAGACCAATAGCGGCACCACCAACCTTGATGGCCTGAAGACCGTCGCGGGCCTGCTGGCGGACGCCTTTTCGGTATTACCGGGCGATATGCGTCTGGTCGATCCCGAACCGGTCGAGGCAGTGCGCGCGGATGGTACTGTTGATCAGGTCCAGCGTGGCCAGCATCTGATTGTTTCCGTCCGCCCCAAAGCGCCGGTTCGCATCTTGCTGACCGGCCATATGGATACCGTATTTCCGGCGGACCATCCGTTTCAAAAGATCGTCGAACTCGAAAACGGGGTGCTGAACGGACCCGGCCTTGCCGACATGAAAGGTGGCTTGTCGGTCATGCTTGGCGCGCTGCAATTGCTCGAGAAAAGCGAAGTCGCCAGCCGGATCGGCTATGACGTGATGATCAACAGCGACGAGGAAGTGGGTTCCGGATCATCCGCATCGCTGATCGAACGGCTAGCCAAGGGCAAGACTGCTGCCCTGACCTATGAACCCGCCCTGCCCGATGGCACGCTCGCGGGAGAGCGCGGCGGCAGCGGCAATTTCTCTATCATCTTTACCGGCAAAAGCGCCCATGCCGGTCGCAATCCCGATGACGGGCGTAACGCGCTGATCGCTGCGGCAGACATGGCCTTGCGATTGAAAGCCCTGCACCGCGAAGGCCTGAGCGTTAACCCGGCCAAGATCGATGGTGGCGGCCCGAACAATGCTGTCCCAGATCACGCTGTCCTGCGCGTCAATTTCCGGCCCAAATCGCTGGCAGACCAAAGTGAAGCGCAAAATGCGCTCGATATATTGGTTACGGCAATCGCGCGCGAACATGACCTAAGCGTCCATTGCCACGGCGGTTTTGGCCGCCCACCCAAGCCGATTGATCCCCAGGCGCGGAAACTCTTAGGCTTGGTCAAGCAATGCGGCGCAGAACTGGGCCTCGATATCAACTGGCGCGGCACCGGCGGCGTGTGTGACGGCAATAATATCGCCGCTTGCGGCATTCCGGTAGTGGATACTATGGGTGTACGAGGCGGAGCGATCCACAGCTCTGATGAATTTTTGATAACGGAAAGTCTGGTTGAACGGACACAATTATCGGCGCTGACGATCATGCGGATCGCCGAAAAGGGAGAATTATGAGTTTCCGGATACGCGCAGCGCGGATCAATGATCTGCAGCATCTTTACGAAATGGCGAAACTCACCGGCGGCGGCTTTACCAACCTGCCAGCAGACCGGGACTCACTAATCCAAAAACTGGAGCGATCCGAGCGGGCTTACCAGAGTGACAGCAATGCGCATGGCGATGATCTGTTTGTCATGGTGCTGGAAAATGTCGAAACCGGAGCGGTGCGCGGTACCTCGCAATTGTTCACCAAAGTGGGGCAGACCTGGCCATTCTATTCCTATCGTCTGAGCACGCATTCGCAAACGAGCAAGGAATTGAACCGGACGTTCAGCGCCCAAATGCTTGGCCTTGTCACCGATCTGGAAGGAGCGAGCGAAGTGGGCGGCCTGTTCCTCCACCCCGGCGAACGCGCCGGTGGTCTAGGCATGTTGCTGGCCCGCAGCCGCTATCTGTTCGTCAAGCAACATCGCGACCGTTTCGGCGACAAGATTTTTGCAGAGCTGCGCGGCGTCATTGACGAAGCGGGAGGATCACCCTTCTGGGACGGGCTCGCCGGCCGATTCTTTGGCATGAGTTTTCAGGAAGCCGATTATTTCAATGCCATTCATGGCAACCAGTTCATCGCCGACCTGATGCCCAAACACCCGATCTATACTGCCATGCTCAGCGAATCCGCGCGTGCCGCCATTGGCGTCCCACATCCCAATGGCCGCGCCGCGATGCGGATGCTGGAGAATGAGAATTTCTCCTATGACGGCTATATCGACATTTTTGACGGCGGCCCGACGATGGTCGCCAAGACCGATGACGTGACGAGTATCCGCAATTCAAAATCCGCCAAGATCAGCGCTATTGCTGAAGGCGAAACAAAAGTGATCATTTCGCAGGGCAATCTGGGCGATTTTCAGGCAACTTACGCAATGCTGAGCGAGAATGATGACGGCGTTACGATCGACGAACAGGCAGCCGTCAATATTGGCCTCTCGGTCGGTGACGAAATCTTGTATATTCCACGATGAGCGCTTTCGTTGAAATCAATTTCGATGGCATCATCGGACCAAGCCATAATTATGCCGGGCTGAGCGTTGGCAATATTGCCTCCTCGACCAATGCCGGAGCGACCGCCTACCCGCGCGAAGCCGCATTGCAGGGTATCGCCAAGATGCGGCACAATCTCGATCTGGGTCTGGCGCAAGGGTTTTTCATGCCGCTGGATCGGCCCAATGAAGGTTGGTTGGCGAATTTGGGTACGACCATTGCTGACGCCGAACCGCATCTGCGCGCGGCCGCCTTTTCAGCGTCTTCGATGTGGGCCGCAAATGCCGCGACCATTTCTCCCGCGCCGGACGCCCCGGACGGCACATGTCATCTTACCGTGGCCAATCTGCAAACCATGCCGCACCGCAGCCATGAATGGCCGGGAACGCTGGCGCAGTTGAAACTGGCGTTCGCCGACCGGGACCATTTTTCGGTCCATGCCCCGGTGCCGTCGCCGTTTGGCGATGAAGGGGCCGCCAATCACATGCGGCTTTGCCCCGGCCACGGCGCGCCGGGTGTCGAGATATTTGTCTATGGCAAAAGCGGTGGGCCGTTTCCCGCTCGCCAGCATGTCGAAGCGAGCAAGGCGGTAGCACGCAAACATGGCCTGGGTGAAGATCGGGTGATATTTGCCCAGCAGGCAGAAATCGCCATCGCCGCAGGGGCCTTTCACAATGATGTCGTCGCGGTGGCCAATGAGCGGGTTTTATTCACCCACGAACAGGCCTTTGAACAGCCCGATGCGCTTTATAAAGCGATCCGGAACAAACTTCCGGACGCGGAAATTATCATCGTTCCAGCCGACAAGGTCAGCCTGGACGATGCCATCAGATCCTATCTGTTCAACGCGCAACTGGTGACCCTCCCCGACGATGGCGGCATGGCGCTCATCCTGCCAAGCGAAGCGCGCGAAAATGATGCCGTCTGGGGCTATCTGACGGATCTGGTGGCAGGCAATGGACCGATACGCCGGCTCTGCCCGGTCGACGTTCGGCAATCCATGGCCAATGGCGGTGGCCCGGCTTGCCTTCGATTGCGTGTGGTTGCGGATCCCGCCTTTGTAGATCAACGCTTCCTGGCAACGCCCGAAAAACTGGACGCGATTGCCCGGATCGTCACCGACCATTGGCCAGCGGCGATCAATCCCGATCAACTTTCCGATCCGGAACTGACCGGGGCGATCAAAGCGGCCAGAGGCAGGCTGCTCGCAGTTTGCGACTTGACCGAACTGGATCGCTAGCGGATATTCTCAACTGTCGGGTTAACTTACAGTTTACCAATTTCTTTCGTAAGAAATGCCTGTTTTCTGGGTTTGGCACGGCGTTTGCTAATGAAATGTCATGTGGAAAAAAATCAAACGGCTGTTTGTAATCAAGACCAAATTGGAGGCTTTTCTCATTACCTATGCCCTTGCCACTGGCGCAGTCCAGCGTGGCCAGCATTATCTGGTCGAATATCCGGGATGGGGCGGAAAACTGCTGTTTCTGGCGGTAACCGGCGCGGTGTTCATGGCCGGCGCCAAGATGATCGAGGCGATCGACCTCAACCGAATTTACAGTTCCGAATATTGAACCGGCCAAGCTGTCGGAATCCGATCCGCAAAGGCGCATCAATCTGACCACATGTTCAAGACGATTCTGTCGGTATCTGGGAATAAGTGGAAGGCTTCTGTTGCCCGGTGCCTTCCAAACCGCTGAATTCCCTTCTGTTGCCCGGTGGGTTCAACCGCGCGTAGCTTTCTAACTTATGACCGTGAGGTCAATGGGTTAGGCAGCGATAGCGAGTGCTTCATTATCATTTGCACTTATAGGTTTTGAGCAATCACGGCATACTCAGGCCGGGCAAAAATAACGCCTTTGAACACCCGTCGATCCTAGTTCGGCCCCATCAACAAAGGCGTCCTGCATTTCTGCAAATCGCCTGAAATGGTGGAGCCGCCGGGTACTGCCCCCGGGTCCGTAGTGTCTATTACACGCCATCATTTATCACCATAGTCCGTCGAAACAGACAGCTCCTATATAGGGGCATATTTCTGAATGAACAGTGCACAAACAAGAAAAAGGGCCAACCGGTTTCCCGGTTGACCCTCGTCTAGTTCCCAAAAGGGAATTCCAGAAATTCTAAGCTTACTCGGTAACGGCAGCGTCTGCAGGTGCAGCAGCTTCGTCTGCAGGAGCAGCTTCTTCAGTCGCCATAGCGTCTTCAGCAGGTGCAACTTCTTCAGTGGCCATGGCGTCTTCAGCAGGTGCAACTTCTTCGGTTGCAGCTTCGTCGGTTGCAGCAGCATCTTCAGCTGGAGCATTGCAAGCAGTCAAAGCGAATACGGCTGCTGATGCAGCCAAAACAGCGAATTTACGCATAATAATTAGTCCCCATATGGTCGTTCAAATCAGCTGGCAATTAAACCAGCAGAGCGGGCCTATAGGATTGAAAAATCCGAATGTATCTCAAAAAATGAAGGCTTTGATTAACCTCTTATAATTATAGGGTTATAATTTGATTTTGGCCGCGTTTTGAACATACTCGTCGGGATAATCCGCAACTTCCCGAGCAAAAATAGCCCCCTTTGCCATGCATGTTTTACGGTACAAGAATCATGCTGCAAAAGGGGCGAAATTGGCTATCGCAAATTGCTATTTTTTCAGACTGTCGCGAATTTCGGTCAGCAGATCAATTTCACTTGGGCCTGCGGGCGGAGCTTCTGCCTCCTTCTTTGCCATCAACTTGTTGGCATAGCGAACGATCATGAAGATGATGAAGGCGAGCATGACAAAATTGATCACGACGGTCAGGAACTGGCCCCAGCCGAGCATCGGCACACCAGCTTCTTTCAGTGCGGCATAGTCGGTCATCGCCCCGGCATAATCGGCCGGCGGCGAACCCAGCAAGATGAACAGGCCCGAGAAATCAGGAACGCCAAATATCGCGCTGACAATCGGCATCAGCACATCTTCGGTCAGTGATGTGGTAATCGTCGCAAAAGCGGCACCGATGATTACGGCGACGGCGAGATCGAGCACATTGCCCTTCAGGATGAATGCCTTAAACTCGTTTATCATATTTCGGTCCCTTCACATTTCCAACGCAATGTAAATGTATCAATATTACGAAATTGTCGAGCGCAAGCGTTGCAAAAATGGCCGATGATGCCTAGTTTTACAAAAGCGGAACGACGTCTCGCCGCGCGGATGGAGGATATTCAAACATGCTGACAAAATGGATTAAATTTCTTGTGGTTCCGGCCGTGGCCTTGTCGCTAAGCGCCTGCGGGATCAACAGCGTGCCGACGGCGGAGGAAAATGCAAAAGCCAAATGGGCTGATGTCGAAAGCACCTATCAGCGCCGCGCCGATCTGATCCCGAATCTGGTGGAAACCGTGAAAGGCTTTGCGACCCAGGAGCAGGACACGCTGACCGCCGTGGTTGAAGCCCGGGCAAAGGCTAGCTCCATTCAGCTCAGCGCCGACGATCTTGGCGACCCCGCCAAGGTCCAGGAATTTGCAGCAGCACAAGGCGCTCTCTCAAAAGGGCTTGGACGCCTGATGGCGACGGTTGAAGCCTATCCCGACCTCAAGTCCAACCAGAACTTCCTCGCGCTGCAAAGCCAGCTGGAAGGGACGGAGAACCGCATCAATGTCGCCCGTCGCGATTATAATGAAGCGGTCCGCCAATATAATACCACAATCCGGACATTCCCCGATATTATCGGCGCCAAAATCATCCATGGAGCAAAGCCGATGGAACCATTTGCCGCGACAACCGAAGGCGCCGACGAAGCACCTGAAGTTAGCTTCTAGGGGTGATTGCTCTTCGATTCTTTCATCCGTTGAAGACGGTCCTTTCCGGCTTGGCCGTCGCCCTTTTTGCAATCGCCAGCCCGGCTTTTGCCCAAAGCTTCCCGGAGCTTACTGGCCGCGTTGTCGATCAGGCAGATTTGCTTGATCCTGCCCAAGAGGCTGAGCTCACGGCGAGGCTCGCTGCCTTGGAAACCCAGTCCAATCGTCAGCTGGTTGTCGCGACCGTCAACAGTCTCGAAGGCTATGATATCGCCGACTATGGCTATCAGCTTGGTCGGACCTGGGGCATCGGGCAAGACGGCGAAGGCGAGACGGAAAAGGATAATGGCCTGATCCTGCTGGTCGCGCCCAATGAACGCAAGGTGCGTGTCGAAGTGGGCTATGGTCTCGAAGGTATCATGACCGATGCCCTGTCGAGCATCATCATCCAGAATGATATCCTGCCTCAGTTCCGCGACAACAATATGGCCGGTGGAATAATTGCCGGTGTGGACCGCATTTCAACACAACTGACCCTGCCGGAAGACGAAGCGCGTCTCATCGCGCAGGACGCGGGACAGCAGGCCAGTCAGGGCGACGGCGGCAATATTGGCCTGATGATCTTCTGGGCGTTCATTCTGATCTTCTTCGTTATCATCCCGATGTTCTCGAACCGCGGCGGCAAACGCTATCGTCATGGTGCCGGTCCGGTCGTCATCTGGGGCGGCGGATCAGGCTTTGGTGGGGGCAGCTCCGGCTTTGGCGGCGGCGGCGGTTTTGGTGGCGGCTTTGGCGGAGGCGGCGGCAGCTTTGGCGGCGGCGGCGCGTCGGGGGGATGGTGATGAGCAAGGTGAACCAATTCAAACCGGACGATCACAAGATCGTCACGTCAGCAGTTTCGCAGGCCGAGAAGTCGACCGATGGTGAAATCGTCACGATTGTGACCAGCGAATCCGATCATTATGGCGACGTTGCCTGGGCCATATCAGGACTCGTCGCGCTTACCGCATTGCTGGTGGTCAGCCTGTTCCCCGAAATATATCTGAATATCATCGACTGGTTTGCTGGTGGCTGGAGCGGAATGACCGCCCTGCCCTATTGGACCCTGTTCATCCTTACCGCGCTGAAATTTTTCGGCACCAGACTGATTCTGATCTGGAAGCCGTTGCTGTTCATCCTGATCCCGCCGCCGATCAAAAAAGCTCGCGTGCGCAAGCGCGCGGTGTCTTTGTTCCGGGTTACTACAGACCATCGGACGGTCGGCCGAACCGGCATCTTGCTCTATCTGTCGATGCGCGAGCATCGCGCGGAAATCGTTGCCGATGAAGCCATTGTCGCAAAAGTGGAGCCATCAATATGGGGCGACGCGATGATTGGCATGATCGATCTGGTGCGCGCTGGCACACCGGGCGAAGGCATGGCCGAGGCGGTGCGCCAGATGGGCATTGTCCTGACTGAACATTTCCCCAAAACCGATCAGAACCCGAATGAGTTGCCTGACAGATTGATCGAACTTTGACATTCCGTTCGCCCTGAGCTTGTCGAAGGGTAATTTTTGCGGCAGGCCCTATTTCGACAGGCTCAGCACGAACGGGGTAGAAATGTCCGAAAATATCGAGATCATGTGGGAAGGCCGGTTCATCACGGCCAAGCGCGCAGGCAAATGGGAATATGTCTCGCGCAGCCGCGGCATCAGGGCTGCGGTCATTCTTGCGATTGATGCAGGACATGTGCTGCTGGTCGAGCAATTTCGCGTTCCGCTGGGCAAATATTGTATCGAGCTTCCGGCCGGTCTGGTCGGCGACCATGACGATAATAGCGATGAAGACAGCGCCATCGCTGCGATCCGCGAGCTGGAAGAAGAAACCGGTTATCGGGCAGAAACCATGAAAGATTGCGGCGAATTTTATTCGTCGCCCGGGATGGTGTCGGAGAGCTTCTCGCTGTTCAAGGCCGGTGGGCTAGTCAAAGTCAGCGAAGGCGGTGGAACCGATGGAGAGGATATTACCGTCCATCGGGTCGCGCTGGCCGAACTGGACAATTTTGTCGAAAAGAAGCGCCGCGAAGGTGCCGGGATCGATGTGAAGATGCTCTTGTTGCTGCAACTGGGCTGAATATGTTCACTGGCGCAAGCAGCTGTCCATCTCCCGACATCCGAGCATAACATCATGGATGACGGTATCAGGTGCCAGACAAGCGAGCACCCGCGAAACATGGTGCGAATCGAAAGATTAGGAAATGGATTCCTGCCTTCGCAAGCATGCCGCTAGCGAAAATTGTCGGCGTAAGCCTGTATTTTCAGAGTCTTGTGCGGCGTTGGTATCACAGAATAAGCGATAGCATGTTTGTCGGCATAGGCTTTTGCCGCATCGCAGGAAGCAAAGCTCAGCTCTACTTGACGCTGGGTATCACCAGAGCCTGCCCAGCCAGTCAGCGGATCGGGCTTGCGCGCTTCGGCCGGTTCAAATTCGAGTACCCATTTATCGGTCAGGGCCCTGCCCGACTGCATTGCATTTCTGGGGATTTGATAAATTCGTGCGGCCATTTTCTGTTCCTGTCTTGAACCGGCTCAATAAGCGCGGGATATGGCAAATTCAACCGCTTCGGTCATCGCATCTTTCGCTTTTCCGGATGCAAAAATTCCCAGCGCATCGATTGCCCGTTGGCCATAATGCCGGGCCCTCGACATCGTATCTGTCATCGCTCCGGTCGAGCGAAGCAAGCCTGTTGCCCGAGCGAGATCCTCATCCGAGCTTTTATGCCCGATGATCGCATCTTTCCAGAATTTACGGTCTTCCTCGTTGCCCCGTGCATAGGCCAATATGACCGGCAAGGTCACCTTTCCTTCGCGGAAATCATCACCGGCATCCTTGCCCATGGTTTCGCGATCGGAGCTATAGTCAATCGCGTCATCGACCAGTTGGAATGCAATGCCAAGATTGCGGCCATAGCTATCCAGCGCCAGTTCAATTTCTTCATCGCATTCCGCAACCACGGCGGCTATCCGGCTGGCGGCTGCGAACAAGGCCGCTGTTTTGGCGCCAATGATATCCAGATAACGGTCTTCATTGGTGTCGATCTTGCGCTGCGCGGTCAGTTGATTGACTTCTCCCTCTGCGATCACAGCGGAAGCATTGGACAATATTTTCAATACTTTCAGGGAGCCATCCTCGACCATCAGCTCGAACGACCGGCTAAACAGAAAGTCGCCGACAAGGACGGTTGCCGGATTGCCGAAGATGAGATTGGCCGCGGTTTTTCCACGACGCAAATCCGAACCATCGACAACATCGTCGTGCAACAGGGTGGCGGTGTGGATAAATTCCACTGCGGCGGCCAGTTTGAAATGGCGATCCCCCGGATATCCGATCAGCTTCGCCGCTGCCAGGGTCAGCATCGGGCGCATGCGCTTGCCACCGCCAGCGATAAGATGTCCGGCAAGTTCCGGAATCAGGGGGATTTCCGACTGCATACGGTCGAGAATTACGCTGTTGACCTGATTCATATCGCTGGCGACCAGCGACATGATGGGTTCAAGTGAAGGCGCGGTGTCCCGCCCGAGATGATGGACCGTTGCTGACATGTTGCACCGGATGTGGCAAGTCACTAGGGATAAGGCAAGTGAAATAAGGTCTCATACGGTTGCATCCCGCATATGTGGGACAAAATCCCGGACGAGCGAAAATCAGGCGGCGAACCATGGATGAAAAGCTTAAACAATATCGCGAAAGCATCAACAATATCGATGCGGCGCTGGTGTTCATGCTGGCCGAACGCTTCAAGGTCACCCAGGCAGTAGGCGAATATAAGGCGAAGAACAGCCTGCCTCCCGCTGATGGCGCCCGCGAACAGGAACAGATTGCCCGGTTGCGCCAACTCGCCAGCGACGCCAATCTCGACCCCGAATTTTCCGAAAAATTTTTGCGCTTCATCATCGACGAAGTGATTCGGCACCATGAACGCATCCGGGAAGAGTCTGACTAGGAATCAGTCCCTTCCGACCTGGGCAACCTTAATCGCACCAACAATCCGCCCAGATCCTCGCTTTCTTCCAGCGATACCGACCCATCATAGATTTCCGCGACATCACGGACGATAGCGAGACCAAGACCGGTTCCCGGCTTGCCGCTGTCGAGCCGCGCTCCGCGATCGAATATGCGCTGGCGGTCTTTCTCAGGAATGCCGCGGCCGTCATCTTCGATCTGTAGTTCGACAAATTCATCATCGCTGTCGACGGTGATGAACACACTGCCACCTCCATATTTGGCAGCATTTTCGACCAGATTACCGATCATTTCATCGAGATCCTGGCGCTCGACCGAAGCGACGACGTTCTTGTCACCATCAATATCGATCCGGACATGAGGATAGAGCCGCCCGACCGCGCGTTCGACCGCTTGCAGGCTTTGCCAGACCTTGGCCCGGCTGTGCGCATGGCCGCGCCTGCCCACCGCCCGTGCGCGCGCCAGGTGATGGTCGACCTGCCGCCGCATGACACCGGCTTCGCGAATCACCGTGTCAGCGAGATCATCGGCCTTGGCGGTGGCGCTGTTCATGATCACGGTGAGCGGGGTTTTCAGGGCATGAGCCAGATTGCCGGCGTGCCGGCGCGCTTCCTCAGCCTGCTTTTCATTATGGTCGAGCAAGGCGTTCAGTTCGTCCACCATCGGCGTGACTTCGATCGGCATAGGTTCGACCACCCGGCGCTGCTTGCCGGTCCGCATGGAGGCGATGGCGATACGAATCTTGCGGAGCGGCCACAGGCCGTAGAGCGTCTGCAGCGCCGCCATGCCGATCAGGCCGAGCGCCAGGATCAGGAAGCTGTTGACCAGGATGGACCTGATATTGGCAATCTGACCATCCAGCCCGTCCCGGCTCTGCGCGACTTGAAACAGCCATTTTGTATCAGAATCTGGCAATATTATTGTGCGTTCGAGTACTCGCAGCGGTTCGTCCTCGAACTGCATGCTGTCATATATATGGGTTGCCCGATCATCATGGGTGATGTTCGATTGCATGGTCCGGTCCCACAGCGAGCGGGATGGAAAATCATCATGGTCCTCGCCGCTGATCTGCCAGTAAAGGCCGCTATTCGGCTCCAGAAAGCGCTGGTCTCCGAGCGGCCGGTTCAGGAAAACCTCGCCATCGGGTCCAATCTCCGCCGAAGCGATCATCGCGGTCAGCACATATTCCAGTTGATTGTCGAAATTGCGCGTTACCGCGTCATTCAACACCCGGTCCAGCGCGAAACCGCCGCCGAACAGCAGGATGACAATCCATGCTGCAGCAATCCCGATCATCCGCCGACCAAGCGAGCCGGTGGTCTGTGTGCCTAGCCGAATATGGGTTGTCGGTGCCTTTTCATCGACCGGACTATCTATCTGGCTGGATTCATTCAGGCTTCGGGATCCTCTAGACTATAACCAAGACCCCGAATCGTCGAAATGACTTCCGCGCCCAGTTTCTTGCGGATGCGCGTGACGAACACTTCAATCGTATTTGAATCGCGATCAAAATCCTGATCGTAAATATGTTCGATCAATTCGGTCCGGGACACCACTTTGCCCTTGTGATGCATCAGGTAGGAGAGCAGCTTATATTCCTGCGCCGTCAGCTTGACCGGACTGCCATCGAGCGTCACTTTTCCTGACCGAGTATCGAGGCGCACGGCACCGGCGGTGAGTTCTGACGAGGCATTGCCCGAGGCGCGGCGGATAAGCGCCCGCAGCCGCGCGATCAATTCCTCGGTCTGAAATGGTTTTGCGAGATAATCATCGGCGCCTGCATCCAGTCCGGCAACCTTGTCCGACCAGCTATCGCGGGCGGTCAGCACCAGTACCGGAAAATTGCGCTCTTCCTTGCGCCAGCGATCGAGCACGGTCAGGCCATCAATTTCGGGCAGGCCGAGATCCAGGATCACCGCGTCATAGTCCTCGGTCGAGCCCATGAAATGGCCATCCTCGCCATCCGTCGACAGGTCAATGGCATAGCCATTGGCTTCCAATGTCGATTTGAGCTGCTGTCCCAGCGTGGGTTCGTCTTCAACGATCAAGACGCGCATGCTTGTCCTCCGAAATAATGCTTAATTCTGTGGATTGGCCTATATCACCATCCCTAGAACGTACAATGAATTAGAAAATTGGAAAATGCCAATATAGATTAGCGAGACTGGCGCAAAATCGCGCCGGTCCGGCCATCGACATCAACAAATATTACCCGTCCGTCGCGGATGAATTTCAGCCGATAAACCTGCGCACCCGGGTCAAATTCGGGACCGATATATTCGCTATCGGCCATTCTTGGCAAAATCCGACTCTCAATCGAGCGGATTGATTTCACCTTGCCAGCCATCATCTGCGAGCGCGCCTCATTCTGTTCGCTGCGACGATCCGTAGCCGCAGCGACTTGCGGCGCAAGAAGCGGCAAGCACAGCGCTAGACAGGGCAAAAATATGAATTTCTTCAACATAGGGCCCCTCCTAGACTCGGCGGTTTTAACATCAGGTGAATGGCGGGTTCAGGCTACAGATCGCTATGTTAACGCGTCATTTCATAGGTAATGCTCAGCGAGACGATCGTTCCCACCTGCCCCGGCGCGATCGGGGGTGGGGCAGACGAAGCGGCGGCGCTTTCCATCCGCATCATCGGTGCCTCCGATTCGGACGAAATGCCCTCGCTGATCGAGAGTATCCGAACGCCGGTATATCCCTCAGACCGGGCATAGCTCATCGCTCTCGCCTTGGCATTGGTGAGCGCCCGCTCCCGCGCCACATCCTTCAGCTTGCTGTCATCGCTGATCGAAAAAGAGGGGCCGTTTAAATTGGTCGCGCCGCTGCTGACGATCGCGTCGAGAATCTCGCCAAGCCTGGGGAGATCACGCACGGTCGCGGAAACCTGATTGGAAACCACATAGCCGACGAAGCGATTCTCCCGGCTTTCCTGATCATAATCATAATCCGCGCGCAGATTGATGCCGGTGGTCTGAATATCCTTTTCGGCAATGCCGAGCGATTTGAGCCGGTTGATCACCGCGCGCGCCTGCACGGAATTTTCGCGCAGCGCCTGCGTGGCGGTCTTTGCCCTGGATTCCACGCCGGTGCTGAACGTGGCGGTGTCCGGTGCACTGTCCACCTGTTCCGACACGCTGAGCTCGATCACCGGATTCTGGGCGACAATCTGGACATTCGCAGCGTGCGCGAAATTTGCCGGGATCAGGACCATGGCCGCTCCGGCCAGCAAAATTGAAAGTTTCATGATTTTCTCCATCGATTCAGCTCGTTGTAGAACAAGCTCTCTGAACGGCAGCTATATAGTTTTGCCGGATTTTGCCGGTTCGTTCACCTGGCTGACCGTCACCAATCTTGTGACCGTCAATCTCGACAACCGGCATGATCAGCAATGTCGAGGACGAAACAAAGGCTTCCGCCGCCTTTTTTGCCTCGTCGATGGAAAAGGCGCGTTCCTCGACCGTCAACCCCATGGACTTTGCCTGTGCTAGCATCTCGATCCGCGTCACGCCGGGCAGGATGCGGCGGTCGAGCTGATGCGAAATCAGGACGCCGTCCTTGTTGATGATATGCGCATTTTGCGAGGTACCTTCGGTGATCATATCATCGCGTGTCATCCAGACGTCGTCGACTCCCCCTGCCACCGCTTCCATTTTCATCAGCGATGCGTAGAGCAGCTGGGTTGTCTTGATATCGCATCTTTGCCAGCGCAGATCGGGACGGGTGATGATTGTCATCCCTCGATCGGCCATCGGGTTGTCGATCAGCGTCCGCTCCTGGGCAAAGGCAAAAATGGTCGGCGACGTCTCCGGCGCTGGCCAGCGATAGTCCCGCTCGTCCATCACGCCGCGGGAAACCTGCAAATAGATCAGGCCTTCCTGCAAGCCATTTTCCGCCACCAGATTCTGCGAGACGGTGGACCAGTCTGCAAAAGCATTGATCGAAAGCTCGCCAAGCGACCGTTCCAGACGGGTGACATGTCGTTCCATATCAATCAACCGGCCGCCTATGACCGAGATCACCTCATAAACCGCGTCGGAAAACAGCAATCCGCGGTCAAATATGGAAATTTTGGCGGATGACCTGGGAACATAATCGCCGTTCAAATATACTGTTTCCAAATCCCGTACCTATCACCAAAATTATCAATTTCACGCCTAACAATCCGATATGATGCGGCAGGTCAATGGCCTTTGTCGAAAAGAGAAGGCTTGAGCCAAAGCCCGCTTGCCCCTAACGCCCGGGAACCATGTCACAGCCCCCCATTTTTTCTTACGAGAATCTCTCGCTCCACCAGGGCGAAGGATGGCTGTTCCGTGATCTCGACCTGCATGTCGGTCCGCGCGACCGACTGGCACTGATCGGGCGCAATGGCGCCGGAAAGACGACGCTGCTGCGGTTGATCACCGACGAAATCGAAGCGGACAAGGGGAAAAGGGTTATCCAGCCGGGCGTCAATATCGTGATGCTGGAACAGGAACCCGATTTTACGCCGTTTGAAACATTGCGCGACTTTGCCCTGTCCGGGGCAAACGGGCCGGCATTGCATGAAGTCGAGGCGATAGCCGATCAGTTGGGAACGGATCTTTCGACCCGCGCAGACAAAGCGAGCGGCGGCGAGAAACGCCGCGCCGCGCTTTGCCGGGCGCTGGCGTCGCAGCCGGATTTGCTGCTGCTCGACGAACCCACCAACCATCTGGATTTGAGCGCAATCGACTGGCTCGAGGAATGGCTCGGTCGCTATAAGGGCGCATTTATTACGATCTCGCATGACCGTACATTTTTGACCCGGTTGACCAAACAAACATTGTGGCTCGACCGCGGATCGCTGCGGCGGCTGGAAGTCGGCTTTGGTGGCTATGAGGCCTGGATGGAAAAAATCTATGCCGACGAGACCCGTTCGGCAGAGCGGCTCGACGCCAGACTGAAACTCGAGGCGCACTGGCTGGAACGCGGCGTAACCGCCCGGCGCAAGCGCAACCAGGGCCGGCTGCAAAAGCTTTGGGACATGCGAGCGCAGCGCGCGGCGATGATCGGCCCGGCCGGCGCCGCCAAACTGCAGGCCGAAAGCGATGACAGCCGAACCAAATCGGTTATCACGGCCACCAATATTTCCAAGTCCTTTGGTCAAGGCGATGCCGAACGCGTCATCATTCGTGATTTCTCCCTGCGCATCCAGCGCGGTGACCGGATCGGGATCGTTGGCGCCAATGGCGCGGGGAAGACGACCCTGCTGAAAATGCTGACCGGCGAATTGGAGCCGGACACGGGCACCGTGGCGCTGGCCAAGACACTGAACGGCGTTTTCATCGACCAGCAACGCAGTCTGCTGACCCCGGACAAAAGAGTCCGCGATGTGCTTGCCGACGGCAGCGACTGGATCGATGTGCGCGGCACCAAAAAGCATGTGCAAGGCTATCTGAAGGAATTTCTGTTCGCGCCCACGCTGATCGACGCAAAGGTCGGAACATTGTCCGGCGGCGAGCAATCGCGGCTTCTGCTCGCGCGTGAATTTGCCCGCATGTCGAATCTGCTGGTGCTCGACGAACCGACCAATGACCTCGACCTCGAAACGCTCGATCTGCTGCAGGAGGTCATCGCCGATTATGAAGGCACCGTGCTGCTGGTCAGCCATGATCGCGATTTCCTCGACCGCACGGTCACCATCACGCTGGGCCTGGATGGCAGTGGCAAAGTGGATGTTATCGCGGGCGGCTATGCCGAATGGGAAGCCAAGCGCAAACAGGTTGAAGCCGACCTGAAGCCGGCATCGAAACCGAAATCGGGCACATCCGCCGGTCAGGCGACCTCCCGTTCCAGCAGTCCAAGCAAGAAACTGAGCTACAGGGACCAGCGCGATTATGATCTGTTGCCGGAACGGATAGAAGCGATCGACCGGCGCATGAAAGAGATCGAGCAGGCGCTGGCCGATCCTAATCTTTATATTCGTGATTTCCCGCAGTTTGACAAGCTGACCAAAGAGAATAGCGCGCTGATCGAAGAAAAAGATGCAGCCGAAATGCGCTGGCTGGAACTGGCAGAAGAAGTCGAGCAACTGCTCCAACCCTGATCAGCCCGGCAGACGGTAGAAAATTGCCAGTCGGTCCAGCGCTATTTTCAGCACCAGCTTGCCCGACCGTGCGGGCCAGCCCAGATTTTTCTCCGCAACTGGCGTGCCCTCCCCGCCACAGATGATCCGCCAGGCTATATCGGACAGATCACTGCCCAGATGGTCGATGGCATTTGAAAATCGCTGTTTTGCGGCAAGCTGCGCTTCGGTTTCGTTCAATATCGCCGGTGCAGTGCGTTTTCCTCCCGCGACCGGCGCTGCATCCCAGCGCATCGTTACCCGGGGTGCCAGATTGGCTCTTTCCCAGTCGGCGCGAAGTTTCTCTCCGGCATCAAACTGCCGGTCAGACAAATGGCCTCTGGCGTGAAGCCAGCCCAAGGGCGATTCTGACAGGTTGACCGTGACGCTCCGCGCGCGCCTGCGCTTCGGTGCGCGGTCATTGCGTTCCTCGCCATCCTGAGGGAGCGCCCGTTCTGCGAGCAAACGCGGGTCGGATAGAGATTTGTCTGTTCTGGTTGGTTTGGCTGGCATAATATCTCCTGAATAGATTGTTGTACACTTGCCATTTTGGCGATATTGTAGGAAAGGATAAAACCATATAGGTTTGGAGTTTTAAAATGATCAGCCGTATCAGAGACGTTCGCAAGGCCAAGGGATTGACGCTGGACGATGTTGCCCAGAGGTGTGAACCGCCGACAACCGCGCAAACCATCGGGCGGCTGGAGACAGGCACACGAACCTTGTCGCTCGACTGGCTGAACCGGATTGCTGACGCCCTAGGCGTGGACAGCGCCGCGCTGCTGTCATTGCCCGATCAGGAAGAATTGCCGGTTGCCGCAATTCTCGATCACAAGGGCGCACACGCTTTGGGCAAGACCGAAAATATCTATCAACCGACCATCGAACCAGCGATGGTCGCCTTGCGCGTCAAAAGCAGTATTGGTGATTATCGCGCGGGCGACGATGTCTGGCTGTCGCGGCGTATCCCGGAACAATTTTCTGGCGCGCTCAATCGCGACATATTGGTTCCTCGCCCGGCCGGACGCTATTTATTCGGCCGACTGATCGGGCGCGAGGACAACCGCCTGCAGATCCTGCCGCTCGGCAGTGGTGCGCGGCAACAGATTGTCAGCGATCCCGAATGGATCGGCGTTGCGGTGCGGCTGGTAAGGGAGCTTTAGGGCCTGTGTGCTAGGAAGCCTGCGATGACCCGTCCGCTCAACATCCTGACGCTTTCGACATTGTTTCCCAATGTTTCGGCGCCCAATTTCGGGATATTTGTCGAGCGGCAAACCGCCGAGCTGGCGAACCGTCCGGAAACGAGTGTGACGGTTATCAATCCGATCGGGATCGCGCCCTGGCCGTTGCGCAAACTGGCACAATATCGAGCGCTCGATGCTTTGGCTGAGCACGAGGAATGGCACGGGCTCGACGTCTATCGCTCGCGGTTCAAGCTGATCCCGAAGATCAGCGGCGCCAGCAATCCACGGCGCATTGCCGACGCCATATTACCCTTGGTCAAAACACTGCACGAGGAAGCGCCGTTTGACCTGATCGACGCTGAATTTTTCTATCCCGATGGACCGGCAGCGATGCGGCTGGCGGCTGCGCTCGCCATTCCCTTTACGATCAAGGCACGCGGGGCTGACATTCATCATTGGAGCAGCGATCCGAAATGCCGGGATCAGATATTGCAGGCGGCGGAGAAGGCCAACGCCTTGCTGGCGGTGTCCGAAGCGCTGAAGCAGGACATGATCGCGCTCGGAATGGATGGAGGCAAGATTACGGTCCATTATACCGGACTGGACCAGGACAGGTTTGTTCCCGTTGACCGGGTTGCCGCGAAGCAGGTGCTGGGCGTCAACGGTCCGTTATTCATCAGCACAGGCGCGCTGATCCCGCGCAAGAACCAGGACCTCGTGATCCGCGCCATGACAAGCTTTCCGGACGCTATATTGATGCTCGCCGGCAAGGGCGAAGCAGAGCAAAATTACCGCGCGCTTGCCAATCAGCTTGGCGTTGCCGACCGCATCCGTTTTCTCGGCAGCGTGCCGCATGAGCAGCTGGCGCATCTGACCGCTGCCGCTGATATCGCCATTCTTGTGTCCAGATCCGAAGGCCTAGCCAATGCTTGGGTCGAGGCGCTTGCCTGCGGCACGCCGGTGATCATCAGCAAGGCCGGTGGGGCGCGGGAACTGGTGACCAGTGCGGTTGCCGGGCGGATCGTCGATCCCAATGTCGAGGCGATTGTTGAGGCGGCAAAGGCAATCCTGGCCGATCCACCGGAACAGGATATGGTGCGATCAACGGTCAGCCGGTTCAGCTGGAAAAATAACGGCGATCAGCTGCTGGCGATATTGCGCCAGGCCGCTGAAAAAACCTAAGCCAGCGGCAGAAACGCGCCGACGATCCAGCGTTCTTCAGCCCGCAACACACCCCAGGTGCGCGCCGCAGCCCGGCTGTCCATGACTTCGAGCCCCATGCCGGCCGCTTCCACTTCCCGTCGGAAAGCTGCCGGAGGCTGCAACATCGACGGACCGCTGCCAAGCAGGAGAAATTCCGGTTTGGGAGACAGGTTCAGGCTGGACAATATCTCGGCGAGATTCAGCTGGTCGAGACCCGAGCCAGTCCAGCCGACAGCCTGTTCGGGCGAAATCAGCAGTCCTTGCTCGTACCGCTGTTCACCAATCTTGTAGCCCGTCGGCGTGAACCCAGTGATTACTGGCCCCGTGAACTCGACATCCTTGCGAAGCTCTACCAAGATTCAGCCAATCTGTTCCGGTCCGCCCAGCTTCTCCGCCTTGTCGTTGTCTGACTCTGCCGGCACAAATGTGTCCGGGCCAACCTTGAGCCAGATCAGGATCGGAGCAGCCATGTAGACCGAGCTGTAGGTACCGACAAACACGCCGAAGAACATCGCCACGGAGAAACCGAAAATCACATCCGGTCCCCACAAGATCAATGCGCCGAGCGCGATCAGCATGGTCAAGCTGGTCATCACCGTCCGCGCCAGGGTCTCGTTGACCGACAGGTCGAGCAAGGCAATGATGTCCATCTTGCGATATTTCTTCAGATTTTCGCGAATCCGGTCGAACACGACAATCGTATCGTTGAGAGAATAGCCGATGATCGTCAGCAGCGCCGCGACGATATTGAGGTTGA
>NZ_JBALTF010000024.1:30874-33668 GCF_036964675.1 Parasphingorhabdus sp.
ATCCGGTCGAACACGACAATCGTATCGTTGAGAGAATAGCCGATGATCGTCAGCAGCGCCGCGACGATATTGAGGTTGAATTCCATCTGGGTCAGCGCAAACAGTCCGAAGGTCAGCGCGACATCATGGACCAGCGCGAACAGGGCACCAACACCGAACTGCCATTCGAAGCGAATCCAGATGTAGATGGAAATCGCGATCATCGCGAATAGCAGCGAGTAAGCGCCGGTTTCAAATAGCTCCGACGATACCTTGCCGGAAACCGACTCCACGCCATCGATACGGACATCGGGATAATCGGCATTGATCGTCGAGACGATCTTTTCGGTCATTTCATTGGCTGCTTCCGGGCGCGATTCCGCTTCGACCGGCAGCCGCATCCGGATTGACACTTCGTTGGCGTCACCAAATCGCTGAATCGTTGCATCGCCATAGCCGAGCCCGCCAATACTGTCGCGCAGCTCGGAAATTGGTGCTGTTTCGGTCTCGGTAAAAGTCGCCTGAATCATCTGGCCGCCGATAAAATCAACGCCGAAATTCAAACCCTTGGACGCCACCAGCCCGAGCGAGGCGATGATCGTCAAGATGCTGAAAGCCATGGCGATATTGCGCCATTTCAGGAAGCCGATATTGGTATCGTCCGGAACAAGTTTGAGCAATCTCATATAACCAACTCCTGCGGACGGGCGCGTCTGACCCAGAGCGCCACAAACATCCGGGTTACGACCACGGCGGTAAATACGGATGAAGCGATACCGATCATCAGAACGACCGCAAATCCCTTGACCGGTCCGGAACCGAACATGAACAGCAATACGCCGGCAATGATATTGGTGACATTGGCATCCATGATCGCTCGTGATGCTTCCTTGTAGCCAACTTCAATCGCCTGAATCACTCTTCGCCCTCGCCTGCGCTCTTCGCGTATTCGCTCGTTGATCAGCACATTGGCATCGACCGCGGCCCCGACAGTGAGCACAAATCCGGCAATACCCGGCAGCGTCAGCGTGGCGTTAAACATAGCCATGACCCCGACAATGATGAACAGGTTCAGCGCCAGCGCGATATTGGCATACATGCCAAATCGGCCATAGGTGACGACCATGAAGGTCAGCACGGCAATGGTAGCGATGACAGCAGCAATCATGCCCTTGTCGATCGAATCCTTGCCAAGATCAGGACCGACGGTGCGCTCCTCGACGATCTTCAGTTCCACCGGCAACGCACCGGATCGCAAGGCGATCGCCAGCTGATTCGCGCTTTCAACCGTGAAATTGCCGGAAATCTGAGCCGAACCACCGAGGATCGGTTCATTGATATTGGGCGCGGAAAGCACCTGGCCATCGAGAATGATCGCAAAGGGCTTGCCGACATTATTCTGGGTCAGGCGGGCAAATTTTGAACCGCCCTCGCTATCGAAGGTGATATTGACCACCGCCGCGTTGGTTTGCTGGTCAAAGCCCTGCCCGGCATCGGTCAGCTTGTCGCCGCTGATTCCGCCCAAGCGCTTGACCGCAATATTCGGAACTCCGGCCGGATTGTCGGGATAAGGAAAAATCTGGCTGCCCACTGGCGCCCGGCCTGCGGCCACTGCATTGGGATCGGCAGAAAAGTCGACCAGCTTGAATTCCAGCTTAGCGGTCTGTCCGAGCAAAGCCTTGAGCGCTTCCGGATCATCCAGCCCCGGGACCTGCACCACAATTCGATTGTCACCTTGCCGCAGGATGGTCGGCTCGCGGGTGCCCATTTCATCGATACGGCGGCGGATAACGTCGGTTGCCGTTTCCATCGCCTTTTCGACGGCATTTTCCAGACCCGCTGCGGTCGGAGTCAAAACAAAGCGCGTATCATCGCGCACTTCAATATCCCAGTCGCGCTGACCGGTCAGTCCGGCACCTGAGGTAAGCGGGACGATCGCATCGCGCGCGGCATCGACTTGGGTGCTGTCGCGGACCATGAAGCTCAACACCCCGTTGCGACGGGAAATATCGCCAATGCCGATGCGCGGAGTGGCGCGGCGCATTTCCGCACGCACCGATTCTTCCATCGTCAGGAGCCGGGCGGTCGCGACATCGGCTGGATCTGCTTCCAGCAAGATATGGCTGCCACCCTGAAGATCGAGCCCCAGATTGATGGTTTCATTTGGCAAAAAGCTCGGCCAATATTTTTGACCACTCTCGCCGATCAGGCTGGGAATGGCCATCAGCACGCCAAAGGCCAGCAGCAGAGAAATGGAAATGACTTTCCAGCGCGGGAAATCGAGCATCGAAACTAACTTTCTATATCACCGCGTTCAGTCGTTCGCAGGTTTGGCACCGCCGCGTGGCATGACATCGGTCAGTGTCGCCTTGACCGCTTTGACGCGGACGCCGCTGGCGATTTCGACTTCGACATATTCATCGTCGACCTTGACCGCCTTGCCAACCAGTCCGCCGCCGGTCACGACCTCGTCATTCTTCTTGACCGAACCAACCTTTGCCTGATGTTCTTTCATCTTCTTTTGCTGGGGCCGGATGAGCAGGAAATAGAAAACCGCGAAGATAAGCACCAGCGGCATGACCGAAATTAGAAAGCTTCCGGCGCCGCCGGCGTCAGCTGCTGCAGATAATATGGATATTGTTGTCATGAAATCGTCCCGATAATTGCAAATTTTTATGTGTGGTGCCCGGGCTCCTGTTTCAAGCCCCTGACCAGTCAACCCAGATGTTGCGCGCGCCTATCACGAGCTTGTCGAGCGTGCAATGGAATCCGTATGCGGGAAAGGTTGGATTCCAGACGCAAACGACTTGCCAAG
>NZ_JBALTF010000025.1:0-26521 GCF_036964675.1 Parasphingorhabdus sp.
GAATGCAAGGACCAGTTGGCGGAGGTCAAGCGGGCAGGCTGCAAGCAGGTCCAGGGGCATTTGTTCAGCAAGGCGATGCCGGCGAGCGAAATTGCCGG
Organism: Parasphingorhabdus sp.; assembly: GCF_036964675.1. Lineage (GTDB taxonomy): Bacteria > Pseudomonadota > Alphaproteobacteria > Sphingomonadales > Sphingomonadaceae > Parasphingorhabdus. The sequence continues at coordinate 99 of NZ_JBALTF010000025.1, forward strand.
GCGGGTGTTGAAGTCCCGCTCAAAAATTGTCGGCCTGGATCATATTTTAGAACCAAAGACCGAAGCCGATTACGCCAACCGCAAGATCGGTTGAGCAACAATTTGTCGACTGCAAAACGGCAGATTTTTCGAATATCGCGATCGGAACTGCGCCTCTGCTATCTTCACGGGGGGTCTGCAAGCGCAGCGACCGAGCCAGATTCCACGTTCTGAAGGGGCCTCTTAACCGGTCAATTAAATCTCTAATTGCAACCTGTCGCGAGCAATGGCATAAGATTGCAAAAACTGGGAGAGACGGCATGGCGACCAAGATCATGGAAAAGAGCAGTGCAGCAATCGAATCCGTCGACGTATTGATCGTCGGCGCCGGGATTTCCGGCATTGGCATGGCGGTGCATTTGCGCGACAAATGTCCGGGCAAGAGCTTTGCCATTATCGAGCGCCGCGACGAGATTGGCGGGACCTGGAACCTGTTTCAATATCCCGGCATCCGCAGCGACAGCGACATGCACACTCTGGGCTTCAGTTTCGAACCGTGGACCGAGCAGAAGGCGATTGCCGACGGTCCCTCGATCATGAACTATCTCCACCGGATCAAGACCAAGCATGATCTGGAAAAACATATCCATTTCGGCCACAAGGTGCTGACCGCCAGCTGGTCGAGCGAGGAGGCGCGCTGGACGGTGACGGCGGAGAAGTCCGATGGGTCGCAAGTCACGATGCACGCCAATTTCGTCTATATGGGCGCTGGCTATTATGATTATGACAATCCCTATGACGCGCAGATCGAGGGGCTGTCCAGTTTCAAGGGCGAGGTCGTCCACCCGCAATTCTGGCCCAAGGATTTCGATTATGCGGGCAAGAAGGTGGTGATCATCGGCAGCGGCGCGACCGCGGTGACGATCGTGCCGGTGCTGGCGGAAAAAGCCAGCCATGTGACGATGTTGCAGCGCACCCCGACCTGGTATGCGTCGGCGCCGTCGAAAGACCGGATCGCCAACATCCTGCGCAAGATCCTGCCGGAAAAATGGGCGTACAAGATCACCCGCTGGAAGAATGTGAAGATGCAGGACCTGACCTTCCGCACCGCGCGCGACAATCCGCAGAAGGTGATCGACAAGCTTGAAAAGCCGATGAAGCAGGAGCTGGGCGACAAATATGTGAAGGAAGATTACACGCCGCCTTACGGTCCGTGGGAGCAGCGCCTGTGCCTGGTGCCGGACGGCGACATGTTCAAGGCGATTGCCGCGGGCAGGGCCGATCTGAAAACCGGCCATATCGACACGGTGACCGAGGGTGGCATCAAGCTGAAATCCGGCGAGACGATTGATGCCGATGTGATTGTCACCGCGACCGGGCTGAAGCTGGCGGTGGCCGGCAAGGTCGCCTTTGCAGTCGACGGCAAGCCGGTCGTCTGGCCCGACCATTATTATTACAAGGGCTGCATGTTCTCCGACATTCCCAATCTGGCGATCGTGTTCGGCTATCTCAATGCGTCATGGACGCTGAAGGCGGATATCGTGTCGGAATATGTCTGCCGGATCCTGAACCATATGGACGCGACATCGACGCGAATCGCCAATCCGGTGCTGAACAAGGAACTGGAGCAGGAGGAATTGTTTGATTTCTCGTCCGGCTATCTCCGGCGGTCGCTGAGCGAATTGCCGCGCAACAGCAAAGCCATGCCGTGGAAGCTCAACCAGGATTATCTGTACGACAAGAATATCCTGCTCAACGATCCGGTCGATGACGGGGTGATCCAGTTTTACGGCCCCAATTCGCAGCAGCAGGCTGGCAAGCAGGAACTCGAAGCCGCGGAGTGATCCGGCTGATCCATTGCCGGTCGCCGACAATGCTGCCATTTGCTTAACCTTTTGTTGAGCAGAATTCCCTAGTCTCTCCGGCAAGGGGCAATTGATGAGCTATATGAATTCGCAATTTCGTTCGGTGAAACCGGCGCTGATCGAACAGCGTCAGGCCTATCGCCATCCGGTGCATATCCAGCGTACCGCGATCCGGCAGCATGGCGAAACCGCCAAAGTCGGCGAACTGATCGATGTTTCGATCTATGGTTGCCGGGTTGCGAGCGACAGCATGATCACCGAGGGCAGCCGGATATGGCTCCGTTTCGAAGGCAGCAGCCCGATCACGGCAACCGCGATCTGGTGCAAGGATGGCCATATCGGCTGCCGTTTTGATGAAACGCTCGATCAGACCCTGTTCCGCAGCCTGACCCTGATCAGCGAATAGATTGGGGGCCTGACCCTGGCAAAAGCTCTCACTTGCCAACTGACAATCATGTCAGTAAGAAGGTGGGATGAAAAATCAGATTCTTGACATATTGATTGTCGGCGCCGGCCTGTCCGGTATTGGCGCGGCGGTTCACCTGACCAAAAGATGCCCGGGCAAAAGCTTTGCCATTGTCGAGGGTCGAGAGCGACTCGGCGGCACCTGGGACCTGTTCAAATATCCCGGCATCCGCTCGGACAGCGACATGTATACATTGGGCTATAATTTCAAACCCTGGACCGCGCGCCGGGCGATTGCCGACGCACCGTCGATCCTGAATTATCTCAACGAAACCGTCGACGAATATGACCTGCAGGACAAGATCCTGTTCAACCACAAGGTGGTCGATGCCAACTGGTCGAGCGAAGAGGCCCTGTGGACGGTCAGCCTGCAGCATGGCGATGGTTCGATCAGCACCGTGAAGTGCAATTTCCTCCATATGTGTTCGGGCTATTACAGCTATGACGAAGGCCATGATCCGGACTTCCCGGGCAAGGCAGACTTCGCCGGACCGATTGTTCATCCGCAATTCTGGCCCGAAGATCTCGACTATGCCGGCAAGAAGGTGGTGGTGATCGGCAGCGGCGCGACTGCGGTGACCCTGGTCCCGTCAATGGCGGATACGGCGGCGCATGTGACGATGTTGCAGCGTTCGCCAACCTATATCGTATCGCGGCCGGGCGAGGACAAATGGGCCTTGCGGCTGCGCAAGATATTGCCGTCCAAGGCGGCCTATTTTCTGACTCGCTGGAAGAATGTGCTGATGGGCCTGTTCATGTTCAATGTGGCGCGCAAGAAGCCAGCGGCATTCAAGGGCCGTCTGCTCGAAATGGTCCGCGAGGAAATGGGGCCAGAGGTCGACATGGCCGATTATACGCCCAGCTATAATCCGTGGGATCAGCGGCTATGTCTGGTTCCCGACAGCGATCTGTTTGATTCGATCAAATCGGGCAAGGCGTCGATCGTCACCGATCATGTCGAAACATTCACCAAAGACGGCATCAAGCTGAAGTCCGGCAAGCTGCTGGAGGCCGATATCATCGTCACCGCCACCGGCCTGAAAATGCTCACCGGTGGTAATGCGAAAATTTCGGTCGACGGCCAGCCGGTCAATTTCGGCGAAAAAATCAACTATAAGGGCGTGATGTTCTCCGGCATCCCCAATTTCGGGATGACCATGGGCTATACCAATGCCAGCTGGACGCTGAAAGCCGATCTGACCAGCGAATATGTCTGCCGCCTGATCAACTATATGGACAAGAATGGCACGCCGATCGCGACTCCGACTCTGCCGGTCGGCGAGACGATGGGAACCGAGCCGATGCTCGATTTCAGTTCCGGCTATGTCCAGCGGGCGATCAAGGACCTGCCGAAACAGGGCGACCGCAAACCATGGCGGCTCAACCAGAATTTCCCGAAGGACATCATCAACCTGCGGCACAAGGCGGTGGACGATGGCGTGATCGTCTTTTCCAGGCCCGGCGCGGCGATCATCAATCTTGCGGATCAGCAGGCCGACGCGGAAGCGATCGCTGCCGAATAGACTCTCGCGCTCGGCATCATCTGTAGCTATAGCGATCCAATGACTGATTTTAAGGCATTGATCGAGGCTGATACCGGCCAGACCGCACGCTCCATCCAGCTGCTGGATGCGGGCAATTTCGAAGACTGGCTGAAAGGGCAACCGGATAGCATCCGGGCGCTGGTCGCGGCCTATCAATTTGCCGGCAAAGCCGACACCTATCTGCTGCTGCCGCGGGTTGGCAGCAAGGGTGATGACAAATCGGTTGCGAGCGACTTTTCGGTTGTCGCCGGTGTGGCGGATCATGAAAAGCTCGATTCCTGGTCGCTGGCCAAGCTTGGCAGCAGCTTGCCGGAGGGCAAATATCGCCTGCACGAAACCAGCGCCAAGGGTACATTGTTCGGCTGGCTGATCTCGCAACATGAATTTGACCGCTACAAGGCGCTGCCCGACCGGCAGGGACCGAGCGTGCTGCTGGTCAAGGATGCCATCGCACAGCGCGACGAAGCCGTGCGTCAGGCCGAAGCCACGGCGATGGTCCGGGATATGGTCAACACCCCGGCTGCGGATATGGGACCGGACAAGATCGAAGATATTGTCGACAAATTGTCCGAGAAGCATGGCGCAGAATTGAAAGTGACGCGCGGCGACACGCTGGAAGAGCATTTCCCGATGATTCACGGCGTCGGCAAGGCGGCAATGCGCGCCCATGCACCGCGCCTGATCGAACTGAAATGGGGCAAGGCTGATCATCCGAAAATCGCGATTGTCGGCAAAGGGGTGAGCTTTGACACCGGCGGCCTGTCGATGAAATCTCCCGCCGGCATGATGTTGATGAAGAAGGATATGGGCGGCGCTGCCCATGCCATTGCCCTCGCCCGCATGGTGATGGAGGCCAAGCTGCCGGTGCGTCTGCACCTGCTGATACCGGCGGTCGAAAATTCCATAGATGGCAACGCCCTGCGTCCCGGCGACATATTGAACAGCCGCAAGGGGCTGACCGTCGAGATTACCAATACCGATGCCGAAGGGCGGCTGGTATTGGGCGATGCCCTGACGCTGGCCGGTGAGGCAGAGCCGGAACTGATCCTGGATTTTGCGACGCTGACCGGAGCTGCGCGGGTTGCCCTGGGTCCCGACCTGCCGGCGATGTTCTGCGATGACAAGGTGATGGCGGACGGACTGCTGCAGGCTGGCGCGGATGAAAGCGATCCGCTTTGGCAAATGCCTCTATGGTCTGGCTATGATGCGATGCTGAGCAGCACGATCGCCGATTGCGTGAACAGCGCGTCGGGTGGTTTTGCCGGCTGCATCACTGCGGCGCTGTTCCTGAAGCAATTTGCCCCGGAAACGGTGCCCTGGGCGCATTTTGATACATTTGCCTGGCGACCCGTCGCCAAGCCGGGCCGCCCGATCGGCGGCGAAGCGCTGGGCCTGCGGGCGAGCTGGCGCTATTTGCAGGGTCGATACGGGCAGTAGCCAATAGCGGCTGGAATGCTGGTTTGAATTTCGGCTAGCGAGAGTCAGCCTCGGCCAGCAAAGCGGCGGCAAAAGCCGACGGGCGCCTAGCGACCCGGTGGTTGCTGAATCGCAATCAAGTTTTCTCTTCCGGTGATCGCGTTTCAATTGGCAATTGCTCGATTGGCAGGGGGGCGATTGGCAATGGATCGATTGATGCCTGTTCCGGCTGAACATCATCCGCTGTCAGCCCCTCACGGAAGCTGCGGATGCCCTTGCCAAAATCAGCCATGGTCTCCGAAAGCCGGTTTTTTCCAAAAAGAATGAAAACCACGATCAATACGACCAACCAATGTGCGGCAGAAAAAGAACCCATGACTCAACTCCTCTTTGCCGAAAATAGTGATGAGTTAGCAGAATGACAACGGCGGAAAGCGGGTTGGTATGAATTTAGGGTAACGAGAGTCGGTCTCCGCCGGCAAAGCGGTGGCAAAAAGCCGGCGGGCGCCTGGCGCCTCATAGGCGTTCGTTCGTCGGCTGATTGCGAATGATCGAAGGCCATTTTGCAGTCTCCATGCCCGCTCCCTTTTCCGATAAAAATTGACATTTAATTTCAGAATCTTAATCGTTGAAACAGTTCTCACACGCATCAAGCAAGGCAAGATAAGCAAACAACGGCTGGGGACATCCCAAAAAGGGGGCACGAGATGAATGAACAAGAACAGCCAAAGACAGAAATCGAGACAGAGAAGAGACCATATGAGAAACCGGTATTGATCCATCTCTCTGACATGATCGAGAAGACCGACGGCATATTTACCAGCCTTTTCCGAATATCATAAGCCGGCCACCACTGGGCTATTTGGCCAAAGCGAGACGGGCCCAGCCAGGCGGGCCAAGCCGGACCGCTCAGGATGTCCTGACCTGAGCTGCTCTATAGAGGCGCTATGGCTTGGGGAGGCAGGCAATTTGTCCAGCCGCGACTGAGAATTCCGCTGCCCCAATCCGCCTTTCGCCCATGCCGTCCATTGCTATGCCCCAAGCGCCGCTTTGCTCAAGTTCGGCTCGAAACCCGCCATTCCGCTAGCCACCCGACATCGCCAATGCAGCCCGAGACACCGGGCAATAGCGACACCGCTTGATTAACCGCCCCCAGGTCGGGTAAGAGCGGTCGATTGTCATCGCTTTGTATCATGGCGCATCAGCCGCAGAGTCACGGACATTTTTTATCGCTATTGGGATTTCGTTACGCATGGACATGGAAACTGCAGATACAGGCGCGCACGCGAAATTCGTGCTGAACGGTCCGGAAGAGGATTTTGATCCCCGGATCACCGCGCATCGTGGCGACCTGGCGGATATTGCGCTGGCCGGCAAATTGTTCGCGCCGCATTATGCCGCGGCCATGCCGATGCGCTGCTCCGCGCCGAAGGCGATGGTCCGCAAGCAGCCTGGCAAGGATCATGAAGCGATTTCCGAATTGCTGCACGGCGAGGATTTCCACGTGCTGGATATCGCCGGTGACTGGGCCTGGGGCTATTGCGGCAATGACGGCTATGTCGGCTATGTCCCGGTTCACGCGCTGCAACATGAGAAAAAGACCCCGGAGCCGACCCATTTGATCTTTGCCCGCGCGGCGCTGATCTTCATCGAACCGGATTTCAAGTCCGGCGTGATGAAGCGCCTGCCAATGGGCGCGCGGATTGCCTGCGGCGAACCCAGTGAATGCGGCAATTATCTGAAAAGCGGCAAGGGCTATGTCCACGTCCGCCACGTCCAGCCGATTGGCACCAAGGTCGTGTTTGACGGTAGCAACGGTACCGCGGCGCTGGCCGAACAGCTGATCGGTGCGCCCTATCTCTGGGGTGGCCGCAGCGGCGATGGTCTGGACTGTTCGGGTCTGATCCAGATGATCTTGATGCTGACCGGCATAACGGCGCCGCGCGACAGCGATCAGCAGCTGGCGGCACTGGGTGAAGATATTGCCGAAGACGAGGAGCTGCGGCGCGGCGATCTGGTGTTCTTCCCGAACCATGTTGGCCTGATGGTCGACAAGGACCGGATCATTCACGCCACGGCACACGCGATGCAGGTGGTGATCGAACCGCTGGCGGACACGGTCGCCCGCTTTGCCAAAATATCAGACAAGCCAGTACTGGCGCGCAAACGGTTGTCCTGAGGCTCCCATGACGCAGACTATTTTCATCGATGGGGCGGTGGGCACGACCGGGCTGGAAATCGCCGAACGGCTTTCCGGCCGGAGCGAGTTCACCATGGTGGCGCTGCCCGACGCGCAGCGCAAGGATCTGGCGGCGCGGCGCGAAGCGATCAACGACAGCGATTTTGTCATATTGTGTCTGCCCGATGATGCGGCGCGCGAAGCGGTAGCGCTGGTCGACAATGATCGCACGCGGATCATCGACGCCTCGACCGCGTACCGTACGGCTGATGGCTGGGCTTATGGCTTTGCCGAATTTCGCGAGGGCCAGCGCGATGCAATCGCCAATGCGCGCTATGTTTCCAATCCCGGATGCTATCCGACCGGCTTTCTGGCGCTGATTGCGCCGCTGATCGCCAGCGGACTGCTGCCGGCAGACTGGCCCTATGTGATGAACGCGGTGTCCGGCTATTCGGGCGGCGGCAAGGCCCTGATCGAGCGCTTTGCCGCAGAACCCGATATCGGTTTTCGCAGCTATGGCCTGAATCTGGACCACAAGCATATGCCGGAAATGAAGGTCCATGCCGGCCTGGCCCATGATGTGATTTTCGCGCCGTCGGTTATCCGTGCCTTTCGCGGGATGCTGGTCGAGGTGCCGCTGCATCTCGGTGCGATGGGATCGGTGCGGACGGAAGAATTATTGCAGGAGCTGAGCGCTTTTTATGCCGATTCGAAGATCATTTCGGTTCTGGACGGAAGCGCCCTGCCGGAGCTGTTGATCAGCGAGCATGATGCGCCGACCGATCGGCTCGAGCTGTTTGTCTGCGGCAATGTTGGAGGCTATCATGCCCGGCTGATCGCGCGGCTCGACAATCTCGGCAAGGGTGCATCGGGCGCAGCCGTGCAGAATCTCAATATCATGGCCGGGCTGGACGAAACCGCAGGGCTGCGGCTCTAGGCTTCCACTTATTGGGCGTTTATTGGGTGGTGGTTACCGCCGCCTTGTCGGGGCGCAGGCTGGTGCCGGCCCGTCCGCTGCGGAAGGCGCCCCACCAGCTCAATGGATTGAGCGTCGTCGTGCCATCCAGCGAGAAGGTGATGAATTCGGCACGCCCGCCGATATTTTCCCAAGGGATCGGACCGCCAAGACCAAGCGGGCTGGCGACCCGGCTGTCGGCGCTGAGATCGCGATTGTCACCGAGCAGATAGACCTGTCCTTGCGGAATTTCGACTGGCGCGACGTCATCGGTATATTGCGGACCCAGATCGATAATATTGTAACTCACGCCATTGGGCAGGGTTTCGCGCACGATCGGCAGGTTGCAAACCGGATTTCCGGCTGCATCGACGCCGCGTGCACCGGGGAATTCATGGACACCGCAAGGTGAATTGGCGTCGATCGGCACCTGCAGATCGGGCTGCACGTCCTGTCTGACGCCGACGCCGTTGAGAAATACCTGACCGCCACGCAATTCAATCGTGTCGCCGGGCAGGCCGATCACCCGCTTGATATAGTCGCTGCTCTGCTCTCTGGGCGTCAGGATGACGACGTCGCCGCGCTCCGGCAGGCTTCCGAACAGGCGGCCCGAGACGCGCGGCACGATATGGAAGGTCGGTGATACCCAGGACCAGCCATAGGCATATTTGCTGACGATCAGCCGGTCACCGACGAGCAGGCCGGGCATCATCGATACCGACGGGATGTAGAATGGTTTGGCGACCAGACTGTGGAAGGCGAGCACCGCCAGCAACAGCAGACCGATGCTCTTGATCTCGCCAAGCCAGTCGGTCTTTTCCTTGTCCGGCTTGCCGGTGGATTTGCTGTCGGCGGTATTTTCTAGTGCCATATTCTTGTCTCTGGTTTCCTGGTCCATGCAACGCGCGTTTCCTAAAGCGGATGGGCTTCAATGATCACGAATGCCTGTGCCCATGGATGATCGTCGGTGAGTGTGAGATGAACAAATGCCTCATATCCTGCCGGTGTCAGCGCGTCGAGGCGTTTTTTTGCGCCGCCAGTGAGGGCGAGCGTCGGCGCGCCGCTCTTGGCATTGATGACGCCGATGTCCTTCATGAAGACGCCGGCCCGGAATCCGGTGCCGACCGCTTTGGAATAGGCCTCCTTGGCGGCGAAGCGTTTGGCGTAGGTGCCGGCAATGGTGAAAGGACGGCGGCGGGCCTTGGCGCGCTCCAGCTCGGTGAAAACGCGCAGTTCAAAGCGCTCGCCAAAACGGTCGAGCGAATTCTGGATGCGCTCGATATTGCAGAGGTCGGAGCCGAGACCGATGATCACCGTGCTTCATCCATCAACGCACGCATCTGGCGGATGCTGCCGTCGAGGCCGCCAAAAATCGCCTCGCCGATCAGAAAATGGCCGATGTTCAGCTCGACAAGCTGCGGGATCGCGGCGATTGGCTGGACATTGTCGAAGGTCAGGCCGTGGCCGGCATGGGGTTCGATGCCGTTTTTTGCCGCGAGTGCCGCCGCGTCGGCAATCCGGCGCAGTTCGGCTTCGCGCTCGGCGCCGCTGACTTCGGCATATTGGCCGGTGTGAAATTCGACCACCGGCGCGCCGAGCCGGATGGCGGCCTCGATCTGGCGCGGGTCGGGTTCGATAAACAGGCTGACGCGGATATTGGCTTCGTTCAACTGGCCGATAAAATCGGTAAGCTTATCGTGCATGCCAGCGGCGTCCAGCCCGCCTTCGGTGGTCCGCTCCGCGCGGTTTTCCGGGACGATGCAGGCGGCGCGCGGTCTGTGGCGCAGCGCGATCGCCAGCATTTCGTCGGTCGCCGCCATTTCCAGATTGAGCGGGATGGTCAGACTGTCCATCAGCACGATCAGATCGTCATCGCGGATATGACGCCGGTCTTCGCGCAAATGGGCGGTAATCCCGTCCGCGCCGGCTTCCGCCGCGACCAGCGCCGCGCGCACCGGCTCGGGATGATCGCCGCCGCGGGCGTTGCGGATGGTGGCGACGTGGTCGATATTGACGCCGAGCCTGAGCGGGTGCGAGCCGCTCATGCGGCTGGCAATTCGGCGCGACTGCCGGGCTTGATGGCGGGAATGGCGGCCAGTTCGGGGGGCAGCTCATCGGCCGCATAGGAAGGCACGTCCAGCGTTACCAGCGGGAAGAAGGGAATATCAAATTGGGCTGCGCCATTGGACCGGTCGATCAGCGCGCCGGCGGCAATCACATCGCCGCCCGCGTCCCGGATCGCCTGAATGGCTTCGCGCGACGACAGGCCGGTGGTGACGACATCTTCCATCATCAACACCTTCTGGCCCGGCTCCAGCCGGAAACCGCGGCGCAGTTCGAATGTGCCTTCGGGGCGTTCGAGGAACAGCGCGTCGAGACCGAGCGCCCGGCCCATTTCATGACCGATAATCACCCCGCCCATCGCCGGCGAGACGACGATATCGATCGAACGGCGGATGTTCTGGGGGATTTTGTCGGCCAGGGCCGAGGCCATTCGCGCCGCGCGCATCGGGTTCATCAGCAATCGCGCGCACTGTAAATATTGTGCGCCATGGCGTCCCGACGACAGGATGAAATGGCCTTCCAGCAAGGCGTCGCTGCTACGGAATTCGGCTAAAACTTCTTCTTCTGTCACTGTTTCACCCCAGCTTGTTTTTTGTCATATTGTCCAGATGGGCACAATGCCGCGGCATTGCCAGAAAAATTAAAGTCAAAAAACTGAAAAAATATCCATTCGGTAGCTTGAGGCTTGCGACAACCATGCCTATAAGCCGCCCCAATCGGACTAATTCCGGCCGGGTTCGCTGATTCCATTTTTTGAGCCATTGCCGGAAAACTACCGAAACTTGGGGTAAGATAGGGTTGAGCGATATATGACTCATTTTTTGAAAGCTTGGATTCTGGCCATCGGCCTGATTCTCACGCCGACAGCATTGTCGGCGCAGGAAGCGTTGCCGGCAGCACCGGTTGTGGAACCGGCTGCAACTGGCGGACTTGAAGCTGCGGATGTTCCGGCAGCGGCAGAAACCACGGCGTCCGGGCTCGATCCCGCACTTTACACCCCGATGAAACCCACGCCGGGCATCGGCATGCCCGTCGATGGCGGCATCGATTTTCAGCAGCAGTTTAGCCCAACCGGCGAAACCGCGCACTGGATCAACAGCGCGATCCTGATCCCGATGATGTTTGGCGTAAGCCTGCTCGTTCTGTTCCTGTTGTTCTGGGTCGTCTTCCGGTTTCGTCGCGGTGCCAACCCCGAGCCATCGAAAACGACTCACAATACGTTCATCGAAATTATCTGGACGGTTATCCCGGTTTTGATCCTTGTGGTCATCGCCGTGCCGTCGATCAGCCTGCTTGCCCGGCAGTTCGAGCCGGCGCCAGAAGATGCGCTGACCGTGAAAGTGACCGGTTATCAGTGGTATTGGGGCTATAGCTATCCCGATAACGGCGATTTCGAAATCATTTCCAACATGCTGTCGGTTGAAGACGCGGCTGCGCGCGGCGAGCCGCATCAGCTGGCTGCCGACAACCGGATGGTCATTCCGGTGGGCAAGCCGGTCAAGCTGCTGATTACCGCTGCGGACGTCATTCACAGTTTCGCCATTCCTTCGGCATGGTTCAAGCTTGATGCGGTGCCCGGACGGATCAATGAAAAGGTCCTGCAGATCGATCGCGAAGGCGTCTATTATGGTCAGTGCTCCGAGCTTTGCGGTGCGCGGCACGGATTCATGCCGATCACGGTTGAAGTCCTCTCGCAAGAAAAATTCAACGACTGGGTTCGGGCCAATGGCGGCACGGTGAAAGGCGAAGCGGCACAGCCTGCTGTTGCCGAAGCCGCCGCCACTGCGGCCAATGAAACGACAACCGAAGTTGCGCCTGCCGATGCAGCCGCTGCGACGAACTGAGGGTTAGAGTAATGACAACAATTACAGCAGATGGCCATATCGATGATCACGCGCATGACGCGGATCACAAGCCAGCATTTTTCCAGCGCTGGTTCATGTCGACCAACCATAAGGATATCGGTACTCTCTATCTGATTTTCGCGATTGTCGCGGGTGTCGTCGGTGGTGCAATTTCTGGCCTTATGCGGCTGGAACTGGCCGAACCGGGTATTCAATATCTGCAGATGTGGGCAACCGCCCACAATGGCATGATGGGCGGCGGCGAAGCGTCAATGGACGAGGCCTATCATCTATGGAATGTGCTGATTACGGCGCACGGCCTGATCATGGTTTTCTTCATGGTCATGCCGGCAATGATTGGCGGCTTTGGTAACTGGTTTGTACCGCTGATGATCGGCGCGCCAGACATGGCCTTCCCGCGCATGAACAATGTCAGCTTCTGGCTGCTGGTTCCTGCCTTCATCCTGCTGTTCGGCTCTACCTTTGTTCCCGGCGGAACCGGCCTCGGTGCCGGCACCGGCTGGACGGTCTATGCGCCGCTCTCTACCAGCGGATCGGTTGGTCCGGCGGTGGATATGGCGATCCTCTCGCTCCACCTTGCGGGCGCTTCATCCATTCTCGGCGCAATCAACTTCATCACCACCATCTTCAACATGCGCGCACCGGGCATGACCCTGCACAAAATGCCTTTGTTTGTCTGGTCGGTGCTGGTTACTGCATTCCTGCTGCTGCTGGCGCTTCCGGTGCTTGCCGCCGCAATTACCATGCTATTGACCGACCGTAATTTCGGCACGACTTTCTATGATGCTGCCGGCGGCGGTGATCCGGTGCTCTACCAGCATCTGTTCTGGTTCTTTGGTCACCCAGAGGTCTATATCATGATCTTGCCCGGTTTCGGCATGATCAGCCATATTATCTCGACCTTCAGCCGCAAGCCGATCTTTGGTTATCTCGGCATGGCCTATGCGATGGTTGCCATCGGTGTCGTCGGCTTCGTGGTCTGGGCGCACCATATGTTCACCACCGGCATGTCGGTTAACGTGAAAATGTACTTCACCGCAGCCACCATGGTGATCGCGGTGCCCACCGGCATCAAGATCTTCTCGTGGATCGCGACCATGTGGGGCGGTTCGCTGTCCTTCAAGACACCGATGGTGTGGGCGCTTGGCTTCATCTTCATGTTCACCGTTGGTGGCGTGACCGGTGTTGTGCTGGCCAATGGCGGTATCGACGACAATCTCCACGACACTTATTATGTGGTTGCCCACTTCCACTATGTGCTGTCGCTGGGCGCGGTCTTCTCGATCTTTGCCGGCTTCTATTACTGGTTCCCGAAAATGTCGGGCCGGATGTACAGCGAACTGCTGGGGCAGCTCCATTTCTGGATCTTCTTCATCGGCGTGAACATCCTGTTCTTCCCGCAGCATTTCCTCGGACAGCAGGGCATGCCACGTCGTTATGCCGACTATCCCGAGCAGTTTGCTTACTGGAACCAGATCAGCTCGATCGGCTATGCCGTGATGCTGGTTGGCGTGGTAATCTTCTTCGTCAACATCGGCTGGTCGTTGCTGGCAGGCCGCAAGGCTGAAGGCAATTACTGGGGCGAAGGCGCAACGACGCTGGAATGGACCTTGTCCAGTCCTCCGCCGTTCCACCAGTTCGAAACCCTTCCCCAGATCAAATGATCTGAGGACCAGTCGGGAATTTGGATAGTAAAATGACCACCGCGTCACACAGTATACAGGGCTTGGCCAGTGCAAGGGATCTCTTCGCGCTGACCAAGCCGCGCGTGATGTCGCTGGTCATATTCACGGCCCTTTGCGGGTTGCTGGCGGCACCCGGATCGATTCATCCCGTCATCGGCTTCACGGCGATCCTCGCGATCAGCCTCGGAGCAGGGGCTTCGGCAGCGCTTAACCAGTGGTATGAAGCCGATATCGACGCGATCATGAAGCGGACCAGCACAAGACCGCTGCCGGCTGGCCGGATGGACCCGGAAACCGCGCTGCATTTCGGCATCGGATTGTCGGTGTTCTCGGTGCTTCTGATGGGCGTTGCGGTAAACTGGTTCAGCGCCATATTCCTGGCTTTTTCGATCTTCTTCTACGCGGTGGTCTATACTATCTGGCTGAAGCGCAGCACGCCGCAGAATATCGTGATCGGCGGTGCCGCCGGCGCTTTCCCGCCGGCAATCGGTTGGGCTGCGGTGACCGGCGATGTCACGCTGATGCCAATCCTGCTCTTTGCGATCATCTTCTTCTGGACGCCGCCGCACTTCTGGGCGCTCGCCCTGTTCGTGAACAGTGACTATTCCAAAGCCGGCGTGCCGATGATGCCGGTGGTCGCCGGTCGCCAGTCGACCCGTTATCAGATATTCGGTTACAGCCTGGTGCTTGCGGCCGTTGCGATCCTGCCTTTCGTTCTCGGCCTGGCCGGCTCTGTCTATGGCGGTGCCGCGATATTGCTGAGCGTGATATTCTGTGCGCTTTCCTGGCAGGTTGCCCGGAGCAAAACCACCGAACCCGGGGATATGGCGGCAGAAAAGCGGCTGTTCAAATTTTCGATCTTCTACCTGTTTGCGCTCTTCGCAGCGGTCGTTGCTGACCGGTTGATATTGGCATGAGCGAAATTGACAAAGAGAGAATTGCAATGACCCCCGAAGAGCAGAAAGTCTTTCAGGCCCGGCAAAAGCATCGGGCGGTGATCATGGCCGGCCTGCTGATCTTCATGGTCGTGCTTTTTTACCTGATCACCATCGTCAAAATCGGGGCCGGTTCCTGATGACGACCCCCGAAACTGCTCTTTCCGGCAAGAACCGGCGCAGCGGCATGATGGCGGCGTTCATGGGGCTTGGCATGCTCGCACTGGGCTTTGCTGCCGTGCCATTATACGATGTTTTCTGCCGCGTGACCGGCTATGGCGGAACGACACAGCGGGTCGGCGAAGCCCAGGCGGCAACGGTTAATGCTACCAGTCAGGTGATGTCGATTCGTTTCGATTCCAACGTCAATTCTGCGCTCCCCTGGTCCTTCAAGCCAGAGCATGCGGTTGACCATGTCACCGTCGGTGCCCGTGACATGGCGATTTTTATTGCGACCAACAATTCAGACCAGCCGGTTGTCGGTACCGCCACATTCAATGTGACGCCGCTGCTGGCCGGACAATATTTCAACAAGATACAATGTTTCTGCTTTAGCGAACAAGTGCTGAAACCGGGCCAGACGGTGCGGATGCCGGTGCTTTATTATGTTGATCCGGCGATCATGGATGATCCGGAAACAAAAGATATCAAGGAAATTACGCTTAGCTATACTTTTTATCGTTCGCTCGATCAGCAAGCGCTAGACGCCGGTGCAGGCGATAGCTAAGAGAAATTTGAGACTAAGGTTAGGGAAATAATATGGCCGGTGCCAAAAATCATGATTATCACATTCTACCGCCAGACATCTGGCCGCTGATCGGTTCGTTTTCTGCCTTTGTCATGGCAATTGGCGGTATCCGCTGGATGCATAGCGATATCTATTCGTTCGGCCCGTTGCTTTTTGCCATTGGTACTTCGGCTGTCGCCCTGACATTTTTTGCGTGGTGGTCCAATGTGATCAAGGAAGCCCATGCTGGTGACCATACACCGGTCGTGCAGCTTCATCTGCGCTACGGCATGATCCTGTTCATCGCTTCGGAAGTCATGTTCTTCGTCGGCTGGTTCTGGGCCTGGTTTGATTATTCCCTGTTCCCCCAGCCGATTGAATTGATTGATGGCATTACCACCAATTATATCGGCCAGGACGGTGCTGCGGCGCTGTTGCAATGGCCGCCCAAGGGCATTCAGGTGCTCAACGCCTTTGAACTGCCTTTGCTCAATACGATGATCCTGCTGTGCTCCGGCACAACGGTTACCTGGGCGCACCATTCGCTGATCCATGGTGACCGGAAAAGCATGATTACCGGCCTTTGGCTGACGATCATATTGGGCGCATTGTTCACGTCCATTCAGGCCTATGAATATAGCATCGCGCCATTCCCGTTTGCGGGCATCAACTATAGCGCAGCCTTCTACATGGCGACCGGCTTCCACGGCTTCCACGTTCTGGTCGGCACGATCTTCCTGATCGTCTGTCTGGCGCGGGCCTATAAGGGGCACTTCACGCCGAAACAGCATTTCGGCTTTGAAGCAGCAGCCTGGTATTGGCATTTTGTCGATGTCGTCTGGTTGTTCCTGTTCATCGTCGTCTATGTCTGGGGCGGCTGGGGCGCGCCGGTCCACTAGGCCATTGCGTTGACCGAAACCAAAAATATAAAAGGGCAGCCGGATGTTCTTCCTGCTGCCCTTTTTGGTCTTTGCCCGCATTGCGGACAAAAGACGCTCTTTGCCAATCTGATAAAATTCTCGGGCACATGCCGCGCCTGCGGCCTCGACTTTAGTCGCTATAATGTCGGCGACGGTCCGGCTGCCTTTCTGACAATGATCATTGGCGCCATAATCCTGGGTCTGGCCCTCGCGGTCGAGGCCAATTTCCATCCACCGCTATGGGTGCATATCATGCTCTGGGTGCCGCTGACCGTTGCCGCGGTTGTCGGGTCGCTGAGAGTGACCAAGGGGATATTGCTGATCCTGGAGCATCGCAACCAGGCCCGCGAAGGCAGTATCGACGGCAGCGACGCTCCATGATCAAGCGGCTGCCGATATTCGTCACCATCCTCGTATTGGCCGCAGTGGCAACCATGGCCGGTCTGGGCATATGGCAGTTGCAGCGGGCCGAGTGGAAGAACGGGCTGCTGGCGACCTATGCCGCAGCTTCGGATATGCCTGCCATTGCCTATCCCGCTGTGCCGAGTGCGGATGATGCGCCCTATTTCCGCAAATCAACGGTCAATTGCCTTGCCGTTATCGGCTGGCGTTCGACCAGCGGGCGCAGTGCCAGCGGGCAGGCGGGCTGGGCCCATATCGCCCAGTGCCGCACCACCGGCGCCGAAGGCCCGGGCGCTCAAGTCGTCGCTGGCTGGTCGGAGCGACCGGATGATCCGCAATGGGACGGCGGGATTGTCGGTGGCATCATTGCGCCCGACAGCCAATATATCATTCGTCTGGTCGCCAGCGAACCGGTCGCCGGACTGGAGAAAAGCCAGCCGCCGGCGCTGGAAGATGTACCGAACAACCATCTGTCCTATGCGATCCAGTGGTTTCTCTTTGCCGGCATTGCGCTGGTGATTTTTCTGATCGCGCTGCGGGGTCGCAACAAGGGCGTTGCCCAATCCGGCAACTTGTCCTAACCCGCTCGCCATCATGGACTATATCTCGACCAGAGGCGCTGCGCCCGCATTGAATTTCGAACAAGTAACCCTGGCTGGACTGGCTGGCGATGGTGGCCTTTATGTGCCCGAATCCTGGCCGTCTTTCAGTCATGACGAGATCGCCGCCATGGCCGGTCTCTCCTATGTCGAGATTGCCGTCCGGGTGATGCTGCCATTTGTCGGCGATGCGCTCGATGAAGCGGAACTGCGCGATCTTTGCCAGCAGGCTTATGGCCGATTCTCCCATGCTGCGGTGACGCCGCTGGTCCAGCTTGACGGGCGGCAATGGCTGCTCGAACTGTTCCACGGACCAACGCTGGCGTTCAAGGACGTGGCCCTGCAACTGCTTGGCTTGCTGTTCGAGAAATTTCTGGCCCGGCAGGACAAGCATCTGACGGTGGTCGGCGCGACTTCCGGCGACACCGGCTCGGCTGCGATTGACGCGCTGGCGGGGCGGGACAAGGTCGATGTCTTCATGCTCCACCCCGATGGCCGGATCTCCGATGTCCAGCGGCGGCAGATGACCACGGTCCGCGCGCCCAATATCTACAATATCGCGATCGACGGCAGTTTTGATGATGCTCAGGCGATGGTGAAGCGGATGTTTGCCGATCAGGAAGTGACCAATCGCTTCTCGATCTCGGCGGTCAACTCGATCAACTGGGCGCGGCTGATGGCGCAGGTCGTCTATTATTTTTACGCCGCCAGCCAATTGGGTGCACCGCATCGCAAGGTCGCCTTTTCCGTGCCGACCGGCAATTTCGGCGATGTCTTTGCCGGTTATGTCGCCGCGCGCATGGGGCTGCCGATCGAGCGGCTGATCGTGGCGACCAATGTCAACGACATCCTGCACCGGGCGCTGAGCGCCGGCGACTATTCAACCGGCACCGTGACCCCCACGGCCGCGCCTTCGATGGATATTCAAATCAGCAGCAATTTTGAGCGCCTGCTCTTTGATCTGGAAGGTCGTGACGGCGTCAAAACCGCTGCCCGGATGGCTGCCTTTGAACAGAATCACAATATGCAGCTGGAGCCCGGCATGCGGGAAACGGCGGCGGGTATGTTCACCAGCTACCGGGTCGATCCGGATGATATGGCGCTGGCGATGCGCTGGGCGCAGGACAGGGCCGGCCATGTGATCGATCCGCATAGCGCGATCGGTCTGGCGGCGGCGCAACATGCCGATCTCGATCCGGCGGTGCCGGTGGTGACGCTGGCAACCGCTCATCCGGCAAAATTCCCCGACGCGGTCGAACGGGCAACGGGCATCCGTCCGGCCTTGCCGCGCCGGGTCGGCGATCTGTTTGACCGGGAAGAAAAATATACCAGGCTCCCCGGCACCTATGACGCGGTAAAAGAATTTGTCATGTCCAACGCCACGCCGTCCGATGGCTGAAACCCTGCCGGCTCCGATATTGATGATCAGCGACCCGCGCAGCGACTATGCGCTGGTCGATTCCGGCCATGGCCGGAAGCTGGAGCGATATGGAAAATATCATTTCATCCGCCCCGAGCCACAGGCGATGTGGGCCCCGGCCAGCGATGACTGGCAGGCCGACGGCGAATTTATTCCCGCGTCTGACGAGGATGGCGGCGGACGCTGGCATCTCCATGACAATGTCCCGGAAGAGGGATGGCAGATGCGCTGGGAAGAGGTCAGCTTTACCGCGCAATGTACGCCGTTTCGCCATCTGGCCTATTTCCCCGACATGGACCCGGTCTGGCGCTGGTTCCGCAGCAATCTTCAGGATTTAGAATCGCCGCAGATGATGAATCTGTTCGGCTATACCGGCGTCGGAACATTGGCGCTTTCGGCAGCGGGGGCCAATCTCGTGCATGTCGACGCGTCGAAAAAATCGGTGACCGCAGCGCGCGACAATGCCGCTCTGTCGGGCATGACCGATCGCCCGATTCGCTGGATTATCGACGATGCTGCCAAATTTGCCGCCCGGGAAGTCAGGCGCGAACGGCGCTATGATGCGATCCTGATGGATCCGCCCAAATATGGCCGCGGGCCGGATGGTGAAATCTGGCGGCTGGAAGAACATCTGGCCGGGCTGGTCGAAAATTGTGGACAATTGCTCGATGCCGACAGCCGCTGCCTGTTCCTCACCGTCTATGCCGTGCGCATGTCGGCGCTGGCGCTGGGTTCACTGCTCAACGAGAAACTGGCCCATCTGGGCGGTACAATCGAAGTCGGTGAACTGGCGGTTCGCGAAGAGGCGCGGGGATTGCTGTTGCCGACGGCGATTTTCGCCCGCTGGTCCGCCTGACTTGCCATTTGCCCCGAACATGATCAGAGAACATCTATGACAGACACATTGCTTTTGGAAGTCGACGATCTCGATGTTGACGTGCTCACCGGGATCTATTCCGAAGAAACCCATTTGCCGCAGCCTTTGCGCATCTCGATCGCGGCGGAGATGAAGGTCCAGGAACGTTACGAAGCGGACACGCCGCTCGATCATTCCAAAAATTACATGGACCTGAAACATGCTGCGACCACGGCTTTGCCGGAAGGCGTGCATTTCAAGCTGATCGAGGCGGTCGCGGATCATATTATCGAAACGCTGTTTCTGCAGGACAAGAACGTGCTGCGGGTCACCGTAAAAATCGTCAAATTGCTGATCTCCGAAAAAGGGGAGCAGATCGGCATCACGCTCAGCCGGAGCAGACGATGACAGCGCCGCTCGCGCTCGTCACCGGCGGCGTGAAGCGGGTTGGTGCGGTGATCGCCGCTCGCCTGGCCGATGCCGGCTATGCGCTGGCGCTGCACGGCAATACAGATGCCATTCCCGAGGATCGGCTAGCCGAGAAACTAACGGAAACGGGCTGCGACTGGTCCGGATTTCAGCAGGATTTTACCGTCGACGGGGCAGCGGAAAGACTGCTTGATCAAGTAGTCGGCCATTTTGGCCGAATTCCCGACCTGATCGTCAACTGCGCTTCGATTTTCGGACAGGATAATGCCGACTCGATCGATGAAAAAGATCTGCAAAAGCATTTTCTGGTCAACAGCCTGGTTCCGGTCATGCTGACTACCGCGCTCCATCATCGCCGGCCAACTGGCAGCGAGCGCGCCTGTGTAATCCATATATTGGACCAGCGGATCCGCAATCCCAATCGCGACCAGCTGAGCTATACGCTCTCCAAACAGGCGCTTGCGGGTTCGGTGCGGTCGCTGGCGGTGGCCTGTGCTGACAAGCTGCGAGTCAATGGCGTGGCCCCGGGCCTGACCCTGACGGCAGGGGAATATGGCGACGATCAGCTGGCCAATATCACCGCGATGATGCCGCTCGACCGGCTTCCCAAGCCGAATGATATCGCCGATGCCATAGTCTATCTCGCTCGCGCCGAAGCTGTCACCGGGCAGATCATCTATGTCGATGGCGGTGCCAATCTGAAGGGCTTCGATCGGGACTTTGTCCATCTCGGCAAGGACTGAATCGCCGATACGCCCGAAAGGACAGGTGTGAACCCGTCCTGAGATAACCCATCTGTTAGATATCCAAGGACCGGCCGCTATTGCAGCCGGAAGGATATATTTGCAATTTTGAAAGGCATATCATGCGTATTTCCCCCAAAATGATACTAACCACCACCGCTGTCGTCGCTCTTGCGGCTTGCTCGACCGAGGCCCCCCAGGCCGCTGTTGACGAAGGCTCTACCGATGCGATGATGGATTCCGCCGCGACTGCTGAACCCGGCACGATTGTCGATGTTGCCGTCGGCAATGCAGATTTCTCGACATTGGTAGCGGCAGTGACCGCTGCTGATCTTGGCGCGACGCTGAGTGGCGACGGGCCATTTACCGTTTTTGCACCAACCAACGAGGCCTTTGCCAAGGTTGACCCGGCCACGTTGACTGCGTTGCTGACACCAGCCAAGAAAGCCGACCTGACCGCATTGCTGACCTATCATGTGGTTGCCGGTAAACTGACAGCGGCAGATGTCGTCAAGGCGATCACCGATGGCGGCGGCACCGCGACCCTGACCACCGTGCAGGGCGGAATGCTGAAAGCCACTCTGGATGGCGATTCCGTCATTCTTGAAGATGCGGCTGGCGGCAAGTCCACCGTCATATTGACCGATGTCGAAGCATCCAACGGCGTCATCCATGCGATCGACACGGTTGTAATGCCCGGATAGTTTTCATCCCCCTGAACTAGGATGGATTGGAAAGGGCTTCGCCAACCGGCGAAGCCCTTTTTTTGCGTGGATTATTGTGGGTTTCTTTCTCCGGCAGGTCGGAGTAACCGGCGCCTACGAATTTCATCAGCGTTTGACCGCAAGGTGCGGCGAACGGATTGATCACAGGAAAGGAAATTCATGCTTAAATCCCCCAAAATTATAATGGCATCACTAGCGTTGACGATGGTATCGGCTTGCTCGTCGGAACTGAGCAAAGAGGAACAGGCAATCCTCGACGCGCGTATCGCCGATGAAACCCAGCCGACCAATATGATCGCCGTTTTGCAGGACGATCCCGATCTCAGCACCGCGAGCATATTGGTTGGCCTGTCCGGCGTCGGCATCGAGATGCAGGACAATGGTCCCTACACCGCATTTGTCGCGACCAATGAAGCGTTCAACAAAATGGATGCGCAGCGGCTGAGCGAGCTGCTGTCCGCTGACAATAAGGAAGAGCTGGCCAGCATCGCGGAATTCGGTCTGGTCCAAGGCAGCATGACCTCTGCGGATATTGCCAAGGCGATCAGCGATGGCGGCGGCAGTGCAACCATCACCACCGTCGGCGGTGGCAAGATCAAAGCGACGATGGACGGCGATATGATCACTCTCGAAGATGGTGCCGGCAACAAGGCGCATGTGACCAAAGCGGATGTAACGTCGAGCAACGGCACGATGCACATCGTCGACAATCTGCTGATGCCGAAATAGGCGCGGCTATTGACCGATAAAAAAGGGCCTCGCATGATTGCGGGGCCTTTTTTGTTTGGGCGAAGTGGGCACCAATCTCTCATTGCGAGAGAGTTGTACCGTTAGCCCTGAGCCTGTCGAAGGGCGCTTCCAGACAATAAGCGTGGTTCGACAAGGCGCAATTGCTATTCAGCATGGGATGCTGAATATAAGATAAGGCCACTAACGGTTAGAAACGGACCTAGTGAAAGAAGCAGGAGTTCGAAATGCCGCAATATTGGTTGATGAAATCGGAGCCTGACAGTTATGGCTGGGATGATCTGGTCACCGAGGGTGAAGGTACCTGGGACGGGGTCAAAAATGCCCAGGCGTCGAACAATATGAAAGCGATGAAAAAGGGCGATCAGGTGTTTTTCTATCATTCGTGTCAGGGGCTGGATGTGGTTGGCATCATGCAAGTGAGCGAAGAACATAGTCCTGATGTCAGCACCGACCCGGAGCGCTGGGTCGTGGTCAAGGTCAAGCCGGTGCGGAAACTGGCCAAGCCGGTGCCGCTGAAGGCGATGAAGCAGAATCCGGAGCTTGAGAATCTGGCGATTATCAGGCAGTCGCGGCTGTCGGTGGCGCCGGTTACTGAGAGCGAGTGGGATGCGATTTTGGCGATGGGTGGGGGCTAGCTCTATGGTGCGACGACCTTAACCTCAATGTCGCCCAAGAAGTTGGAACCATGGCGGACATTGTCGCCGGGTTGCAGGAAATGCCCGGAATCGACTTCGTTCTCGATAAATGTTTTCCGGACGGTATCCAAGAAATCCGTATCCGAGAAGGGACCGCCCAAGCTGACATAATGCAGCATGGCTTCAATGATATCGCCCCGCGTCGGCGGCGTGAAAATCACGCCTTCGGACGTGCCCGACATCAATGTGCTGCTGGTGCTGATCCGCTTGTCCTTTGCCAGCAGATAAAACGCGTCCTGATTGAGAAATCTTGGTCGTGACATATCACCGAGGGCTTTTTCGGTCAGCTGCCTGAAATCCAGCGTCATTTCTTGGCCCCGAGCATCCTGACGGGGCTGGCCGTTGACACTGGTGGTCATTCTGAGCTTTTTGGTAAACGCGGACCAGTCTTTCGGGATGACCAGAAATGGTCCGGTTGGAAAGGAGTCCGGGCCACTTTTCGCATCGCTGAAGCCATAGCCTGAATCGAGATTGTCCGGGTCGGCAAGGTTGACCAGCGCATTGCGGTTGGTGAAATCGCCGCACAGGAACAGCCCCTTCACCGCTGCATCGAAATCGGCGGGCGAGGCGATGTCCCGGTCGAAGCGCATGCACGTTTCGACTTCATAATCGAGCAAGATACCCGCTTTGGCCTGCACTCGGGTGCGAGCGGGTGTCGCGGGACCAAATTTGGGAAACTGGAAGACCGACTGGCTGTTTGATTCTGCGGCATGTTCCGGGAAATTGGTCCCGGTGCCGATATGCTGTGCGCCATTGGTGCCAGAGGAGAGTAGATCGGTAATGGCGATGTCGATGGTGGGATAGTTGCTGATGGTCGCTGCGGTGATTGGCGCAGAATTGGCAGAAGCCAAGGTGGCAAAAGGATCGTCGCTTTGTTTTGCGCCTAATTCCGCCAGGTCAACACCGGTGACCGTCTCGCCAGCAAATCCTAGCACCTGCAGGGTGATCGTTTCGCCATTCGAGCCTTTATATTGTGCCAGCGTAATGGCCTCATCGAGCGGCGCGATAGCTGCCGTCAGCGGCTCGGCTTCAAAACTCGCCGGGTTTAGCTTGGGGTCGGGAGAAGTCGCCCAGGCCACAACCAAAATGGCGATGATCAACATCGCAAATATGCCCAAATAGCGGCCCATTTTTTGCAGCATATTTGATTTCCTCCCGGTCAGATCAGTTTGCCATATCCCTCAGCTTGCTCACCGTCGCCCCTGCCGCCGTCAAAAACTCGACATCGGTTTTCAGGTGCAACAGGCGCAATCCCTGCTGCTTTATCGCTTCTACCAGAGCGGGCGCAAATTCTTCGGTGCTTTCCACCGTCGCGCTCCATCCGCCATAAGCCTTTGCCAGTGCCGCGAAGTCGGGGTTCTTTAGCGACGTCGCCGACAGGCGCGCCGGATATTCGCGTTCCTGGTGCAGGCGGATGGTGCCGAAGCTGCCATTGTCGATCACCAGCACCAGCAAGTTCGCGTCATATTGGATCGCGGTGGCGAGTTCCTGGCCGTTCATCATGAAATCGCCGTCACCCGCGATCACCACCGAGACGCGGTCGGGGAAGCGCAGGGCGGCAGCGACCGATGCCGGGACGCCATAGCCCATCGCACCCGACGTCGGGGCGAGCTGGCTCGGGAAGGCGCCATATGTCCAGTAGCGGTGCCACCAGCCGGAAAAATTGCCGGCGCCGTTGCAGATGATCGTATCGGCTGGGAGCTGTTGCTGCATCGCCGCGACGCATAGGCCGAGGTCGAGTTTGGCTGCCGTCGGTTGCGGGGTGGACCATGCGAGATAATCGTCATGCGCTGCCTTGCCCGCGTCAAAGGTGAGGAGATCATCGTCCCACAAAGCCGCCTGTTCGGCAAATTCGTCCATCTCGGCGCAGATCGGCAGATCGATGCGATAGACATGGTTGAGTTCGTCGGGATCGGGATGGACATGGACCAGGATCTGGCCGGGATGGTCGGGTGTGATCAATGTATAGCCATCGGTGGTCGCCTCGCCGAGCCGTGCGCCGACGGCGAGTATCAGATCGGCATCCCTGATCCGCTGGGTCAGTTTTGGATTGGGGCCATAGCCGAGATTGCCGGCATAGACCGGGCTTTCATTGGGGAAATTATCCTGCCTCCGGAACGCCACCGCCACGGGAAGCCCGATGCGCTCGGCATATTGGGCGAAATAATGTTTGGCCTTGTCGCTCCAGCCGGCGCCGCCGATGATCGCGATCGGGTCGGTTGCATCGCGCAGCATGTCGGTCAGCGTGGTCATCGCGTCGGGGCAAAGCGGCTGGGCCGGGGCGATGACCTTGGGCCGGTCGAGCGCCTCGACCTCGTCGCGCAGCATGTCCTCGGGCAGGGCGAGCACCACCGGGCCGGGGCGGCCGGAACTGGCGGTATCAAAGGCGCGGGCAATATATTCCGGAATGCGCGCGGCATTGTCGATTCTTGCCGCCCATTTGGCCAGCGGCGTGAACATGGCGGTGAAATCGACTTCCTGAAAGCCTTCTCGGTCACGGTCATCGCGCGAAACATCGCCGATAAACAGGATCATCGGGGTGCTGTCCTGCATCGCGGTATGGACGCCGATACTGGCATTGGTCGCGCCGGGGCCGCGGGTGACAAAGGCGATGCCGGGCGCGCCGGTCATCTTGCCGTCGGCCTCGGCCATGAAGGCGGCGCTGCCATCCTGACGGGTGGAGACGGTCTGGATCGTGCCGCAATCGTGCAGCGCGTCAAGGACGGAGAGGAAGCTCTCGCCGGGGACGGTGAAGATGCGGTCGGTGCCCTGGATCACCAGTTGATCGACGAGAATTTGTGCCCCGGTGCGTTTTTTCATATCAATATTCCCTCAATCTCCCCGCGAAAGCGGGAATATCCCTCATCCTTCAAACATCAACGCATAGTTATCACGCGAAGCCGCGAAGACACGAAGACACGAAGAATTTTCGTCTTGTCCCAACCTCTTTGCGCCTTCGCGGCTTCGCGTGACAAAATGAAAATACATGTTCCGCATGCGCGGAAGTGAATAGATTATATTGTTCAAGCCTGATGGATCGCCTTGGTGACCATATAGGCTTTCAGCCCGTCCGGTCCGTCTTCCGATCCGTGGCCGCTTTCCTTGACCCCGCCGAAGGGGGCGTCGCCGGGGCTGACGGTCAGATTGTTGATTGCCACCATCCCGGCCTCGATCTTGTCACCGACCATATTGGCGGTGTGCAGAC
>NZ_JBALTF010000025.1:26620-33313 GCF_036964675.1 Parasphingorhabdus sp.
TCCTCGATCATCGCGCCCATCGCGCTTGGCCGGCGGGGATTGGCGAGTGGGCCCATGTCGACCGAGTCGAAGCCGTCGCCGACGCTGATCTTTTGTGCCCGTTCGGTGAAGGCTTTTTCGAAACGGTCATAAATGCCCGACTGGACATAGAAGCGAGTCGGCGAGACGCAGACCTGACCGGCGTTGCGGAACTTGCCAGTGACCACCAGATCGAGAGTCTTTTCCAGATCGCAATCATCAAACACCAGCACCGGCGCATGACCGCCCAATTCCATGGTGGTGCGTTTCATCCCTTCGGCGGCCAGTTTCATCAGATGCTTGCCGACCGGCACCGATCCGGTGAAGCTGATCTTGCGGATCACCGGCGAGGCAATGAGATGGCTGGAGACTTCCGCCGGATCACCAAAGACGACCTGGGCGACGCCGGCGGGCAGGCCGGCATCGAGCAGACAGCGGATCATCTCGATCGGGCTGGCCGGGGTTTCCTCGGCTGGCTTGAGGATGATCGAACAGCCAGCGGCAATCGCCGGGGCCAGCTTGCGCACCGGGGTGAAGACCGGGAAATTCCACGGACTGAAAGCCGCCACCGGGCCGACCGGCTGATATTTGACGAAACTATTCTGGCCGGCGGGACGCACCAGCACGCGGCCATAGCAACGCTTGGCTTCTTCGGCCATGATATCGAAATGGCTGGCAGATGCGGTGACCTCGCCAATCGCCTGGGCCAGCGGCTTGCCCTGCTCGTGGGTCATCAGGCGGCCGATTTCCGGTGCCCGCTCGCGCATCAGGTCGGCGGCCTTGTGCAAAATTGCGGCGCGATCGGCCACTGGCGTGTCGCGCCAGATCGGGAAAGCGCGATTCGCTGCATCGAGCGCGCGGTCGAGATCGGCCGTGGTTGCCTTGGGCAGATCAGAAATTACCTGTCCGGTGGCCGGATTGACGACCTGATGCACGGCGCGATCCTCGCCATCAATCCATTCACCATCAATGTGGAATTGCAATTTTAGGGGATATGTGTTGGACATGGTTGCTCCTGTAACCTTCTCTCATAGCACTAGACTTGTCGCCGGATTCCCGCAATGACTGAGACAGTTTTTGAGAGGAGATGATCATGGAAATAGTCACCGAAGGCCTGCGGTTCCCCGAAGGACCGATTGCGATGCCCGACGGCAGCGTCATATTGGTCGAAATCGAGGCGCAGCAGCTGACCCGGGTCCTGCCCGATGGCACCAAGCAGCTGGTCGCGAAAACCGGCGGCGGTCCGAATGGCGCGGCGATGGGACCGGATGGCAAAATCTATGTCTGCAACAATGGCGGCTTTGAATATCATGAGGAAAATGGTTTTCTGACCCCGGCCGGCATTGCCAAGGATTATGTCGGTGGCAGCATCCAGCGGGTTGATCCCGAGACCGGCGAAGTCGAGACGCTCTACAATGACGGCGACTTCGGCTGCATCTTGCGCGGCCCCAATGACATCCAGTTCGATGCCCATGGCGGCTTCTGGTTCACCGACCATGGCAAGACCGATTATGCAAAGCGCTGTCATGACATTGTCGGGATTTTCTATGCCAAGGCCGATGGCAGTCATCTGGAAGAAGTGGTTTTTCCTTCGAACAATCCCAATGGCATTGGCATTTCTCCGGACGGCAACACGCTTTACGCCGCCGAAACCTTCACCTGCCGGTTGATGAAATTCAACATCACCGCTCCCGGCAAGGTTGCGCCCGATGCCGGCCCCGGTGGCCCGGGCATCCCGCTCTACCGGCCCTCCGGCTATAAATTTTTCGACAGTCTGGCGATGGAGGAATGCGGCAATATCTGCGTCGCGACCATCGGCGAAAGCGGGATCAGCGTGATCTCTCCCGAGGGCGAGCTGGTCGAATTTGTCGCCACGCCGGATATATTCACCACCAATATCTGCTTTGGCGGGGACGATATGATGGATGCCTGGATCTGTCTTTCTGCAACCGGAAAATTGGTCAAAACCCGCTGGAAACGGCCGGGATTGAAACTGGAATATCTCAACAAATAGGAACATCCCTTGTCAAGAGTACATAATGAATCACACCTGCTTGAACGGGTCGGCTGGCTGCGCGCTGCCGTATTGGGAGCCAATGACGGGATTGTCTCGACCGCCAGTCTGGTCGTCGGGGTGGCCGCTGCTGCGACATCGCAGGAAACGATATTGCTCACCGCTTTCGCTGGCCTGGTGGCCGGATCGATGTCGATGGCGGCGGGCGAATATGTTTCGGTCAGTTCCCAGGCCGATAGCGAAAAGGCGGAACGGGTAAAGGAGGCCTGGGAGCTTGAGCATCAGCCCAAGGCGGAGCGGCTGGAGCTGATATCGATTTACAAGAACCGGGGACTGACCGCCGATCTCGCAGAACGGGTCGCCGACCAGATGACGGCGCATGACGCGCTCGGCACCCATTTGCGCGACGAGCTCGGCTTGACCACGCATTTTTCTGCCAAGCCGTTGCAGGCTGCTGCGGCGTCTGCGCTCGCTTTTGCCGCCGGCGCTGTGTTGCCGGTGATCCTTGCGGCGCTGCTGAAGGGTGAGATGCTGATCTGGATTGTGTCCGGGGCGGCGCTGTTGTTGCTGGCATCGCTGGGGGCGGCCGGGGCGATATTGGGCGGCGCACCGATCTTGCGGCCGGTTGTTCGCGTGACTTTCTGGGGCGCCGCAGCGATGGCTGCGACTGCCGCTATTGGATCGATTTTTGGAGCAACTGTTGCATGACCTACAAGACGGTAATTTTCGACTTTGGCGGTGTGATCACATCCTCGCCTTTTGAAGCGTTCAACCGACTGGAGGCAGAGCAGGGTGTGCCGAAGGACAGTGTCCGACGGATCAACAGCGCCAATCCCGATGATAATGCATGGGCCAGGTTTGAACGGGCGGAACTGGATAGCGCCGGTTTTGACGAAGCCTTTGCGACGGAAGCGCGCGCCATCGGTATCGAGCTGCGCGGCGCCGATGTGCTGGCGCGGCTGGCCGGTGACGTGCGTCCGAGGATGGTGGAGACGCTGGATCGGCTGAAGGTCGAGGGTATCAGGATATCGTGCATCACCAATAATGTCCCGGCCGGCAAAGGTGCAGGCATGGCGATGGATGATGAAAAGGCGGCGGCGGTGAAAGCTGTCATGCAGCGTTTCGATCATATTATCGAAAGCAGCAAGGCGGGTGTCCGCAAGCCCGATCCACGAATCTACCAGATGATGTGCCAAGCGCTGGATGTCGAACCGGCGCAATGTATCTATCTCGATGATCTCGGGATCAACTGCAAACCGGCGGCTGCCCTTGGCATGGCGGCGATCAAGGTGTCCACGGAGCAGCAAGCGCTCGATGATCTGGGTGCATTGTTGAACATGCAATTGCCCTGACGACTTTGGCGAAATAGAATAAACCTGTAATATATTCGTCATCAATGAGTCGTCGAAAGGACGTGAAATCGCTATAGCGCGACGGGATTGCAAGGTTGCGGGGATTCGTGGGAAATAGCTTTACGGACAGATTTGGCGTCATGACCCGCTGGTATAACCAGCAGGGCCTTTACCCTGTTCTTCTTCTTATATTGGCCGTCTTGTTGCTGGTTCAGGCGATAAGGCTGATCTGGCTCGTCCTGACCCCGCTGGGCCCGGTCGGCGATTATCGCGCCGATGATGTCCAGATATTGTCACCGCAATCGCGCCTGACCCTGTTCAGCAGCTTCGACCCCTTTTTCCGCAGCGGTGCGGCGCAGAGCGCCAATGTCGTGACATCGCTGCAACTCACGCTTTTCGGGATCCGCATGAACGAGGCGTCTGGACTGGGGTCGGCGATCCTGTCCGGTCCGGATGGCGTGCAGGAAAATTATGTCGTCGGCGAAGAGATCATGTCCGGCGTCACGCTGAACGGTGTGGAATTTGATCATGTGATCATCAATCGGGGCGGCGTGCTCGAGAGCCTCTATCTTGACCAGTCGATCCCCGCGCAAACCGTCGGCACGGAAGACCCCGAGGCACCTGCTGCCATGACCTCGGGCGGCAATGAAATAGCCGGCATCGCATCGCTGGCACCGCGCAGCGATCAGGGTCGGGTCACCGGCATTGTCATATCTCCTTTGGGAGATGGCGGCCTGTTCAAGAGCGCGGGTTTCCGCAATGGCGATATCATCGTATCAATCAACGGCAATCCGGTTGGTTCGACGAGCGATATCGAAACGCTGAAAAGCCAAATCCGGCCAGGCGCACGCCTGTCCGTCGAAGTTGAGCGCGGAGCCGATACGGTTCCGATCGCTGTCAATCTGGGAGCCCAATAATGTCTAGTCTATTCGCCCGGATCATCGCCGTGCTTGCTCTTTCCATGGGTCTGTGGGGCGCGCCGGCTTCTGCCCAGCACACGCTCAATGTCCGCGATGCCGACATCCGCGCCTTTGTTCAGGACGCGGCAAAGGTGACCGGCCGGACCTTCATTCTCGACAGCCGGGTACAGGGCAAGGTTTCGGTGGTCACCGACCGTCCGCTCAGCCGTTCGGAATATTTCGAGATATTCCTGTCGACCCTGCGCGCCAATAATCTGGTCGCTATTCCGACAACGGGTGGGGCCTATCGCATCCAGCCCGCCGATGGCGCGGCTTCGCAGCCCACCCGGATCGGTTCGCGCGGCGCCGAGGGCAACCAGCTGGTCACCGAAGTGGTGCGGCTCAAATCGATTGTCGCGACCGAAGCGCTGGAAACCCTGCGTCCTTTGGTCAGCAAACAGGGCTCGATCACCTCGAACCGCAACGCCAACAGCCTGGTGATCGTTGACTATGCCGACAATATCCGCCGGATCAGACGCCTGGTGGGAGAAATAGATCGCGACAGCGCCGCCAGCACCATCATCACGCTGAAAAATGCCGGTGCCCGCGAAATCGCTACCTCGCTGCAGGCACTGGCCGCGCAAGGCGGCGGCGAAGGATTGCGTTCGCCGGTGACCGTGGTGCCGATCGACAGCAGCAACAGCATCGCCCTGCGCGGCGATCCCGGCGCGGTTTCGCGCTTTGCGCAAATGGCGCGGGAGCTCGACAAGGGCGCGGAATCGGGAACCGAGATACGGGTGCACCGGCTGGACTATGCCAATGCCGAGCATCTCTTGCCGGTGATCGAAAATTTGCTGGGAAGCCAGGGTACGAGCGGTGGTTCGGCGACGGTTGTGCCCGGTGCAACCGGTGAAGGCGCAGCCGCTCCCGTTGCGAGTATCAGCAGTGGCAATGGTATCGCCAGCCGCGGCCCGGCCATTGTGACCCGTCTGGAAGGGACCAATGCGATCATTGTTGCCGCCAATCCCGATGTCCAGCGGATGATCGGCGAACTGATCCGCCAGCTCGACACGCGTCAGGAACAGGTGGTTGTTGAAGCGATCATCGTCGAAATTTCCGAAACCCTGGCCCGAGAACTGGGCGTGCAATGGCTGGTCGGCGGGAAAGACGTACCCTTTGCGGTGACCAATTTCTCGAACGCCTCTCCCAATATCGTCGATGTTGCAGGCGGGTTGCTGGCCGATCAGTTTGATACGTCGACCACGACGACGACGACGACCGCGACCACGACCACCACCAATAGTTCGGTTGGCGATGCGCTGCGGCAGAATGCGGCGGATGCGGTGCTTGGCGCGCGCGGTGGTTTTGGCGGTTTTGCAACCAGCCTGGGGGGCAGCGCTGTGCTCGGTGCGATCATCAATGCCGTGCAGTCGGACAGCAACAGCAATGTGCTGTCGACGCCTTCGCTGACGGTGAACAACAATCTCAAGGGCAGCATATTATTCGGTCAGGAAATCCCGGTGTCGACCGGCGAGGCCCTGTCGAGCAATTTCGACAATGCGTTCCGCACGATCCAGCGGCAGAATGTCGGGATCGAGCTGGAAGTGACGCCGCAAATCAATGCCGGCAATGAAGTGCGGATGGAATTGCGCCAGCAGGTCAGTTCGATTGCCGGACCGGTGTCGAGTGACTTTAGCGAGCTGATCATCAACAAGCGCGAGATCAACACCACCGTCACCGTCGGTGATGGCGAGATTATTGCGCTGGGCGGCCTGCTCGATGACAATGAACGGCGCACGATCCAGAAAGTACCGTTTCTGGGCGATATCCCGCTCCTCGGAGAATTGTTCAAATCGCGCGGCAAGTCGCGGGTCAAAACCAATTTGATGGTGTTCATCCGTCCGACGATCCTGAAAGATCCCAATGACGCACGGCGCTTCTCGAGCGCGCGCTACGACTATATTCGCGACCGTCAGCTTGCCCGCAATCCGGATCAGGAACCGTCGCTCGATGCATTGGTGCGCGACTATCTCGGGACCGTGCCGCCATCGGTCGAGGCGCGTCCGGATGACCAGATCATCTATGCCCCGGGTGATATGCCTGCGGTCAGGGACAGCGGCATGATCGAGCGGGCTCCCCTGCCGGCGAGCGAGACCAGCGGGAAGCCATGATGGAGATTGCTCGGGGAACAGAAGCAAATGTCTCCGAAGCGAGTAACGGCACCGTCATGTCAGCGGCGGTCAAGGACCTGCCATATGCTTATTCCCGCGATCATGGATTGATTGTGCAGGACCGCAACGGCGAGCGACTGTCGCTGGCGATGCGCGCGGATTCCGACCCCTCGGCCCTGCTCGAGGTGCGCCGTTATCTGGCGCTGCCCTTTGATGTGGAGCTGGTTGACGGTCCGGCG
>NZ_JBALTF010000026.1:0-11720 GCF_036964675.1 Parasphingorhabdus sp.
GAGCAGGGCCGAGGGGTCGGAACCCGCGCGCATCGCGATTGCGGCACGGTCGCCATCCATCGAACAGATCAATACGCCCTGATCGCGAGCATAGCCGTAGGGGAGGTCGAGCAGAGGCGACGGCGAACGGCTATT
This sequence comes from Parasphingorhabdus sp., assembly GCF_036964675.1. Taxonomy (GTDB): domain Bacteria; phylum Pseudomonadota; class Alphaproteobacteria; order Sphingomonadales; family Sphingomonadaceae; genus Parasphingorhabdus. The sequence continues at coordinate 136 of NZ_JBALTF010000026.1, forward strand.
GTCTCGGACACCGGACATACTATCGTCCGCCAAAAAACTCTCCCCGATCACCAGAACATGCTCTGGCTCACGCCAACCCGTTGCTTGCTTGGGGTTGGGCGAGATCGGGCAGAAGCCCCTGAAAATCCGCCGCGCATCACAATACCCTTCCGCTGCTATCCGTATATGGGATAGGAAATTAGTGTGACGCTGCGACGACTCCTATTTGACAGATAGATTACAGATTCCGTTCTAGAAATTCAGTCCGATGCTCATCGAAAAGCGCGTGCCGATCGCATAGGCATTGTTGAGGATGGTCGTGCTGCCCAGAGTCTGGGATTCACTGTAATCGGTGCCGAGAAGATTCCTCGCTTCGAATTTCAGCTCGAAATCCTGACCGGCAATATTCATCTCTTCGCGCAACACCACATCCAGTTTCCAGCCGGTACGCTCGATCAGGTCGGGCTGTCCCTGCGGCCCGCGAGCCGTGACCCGGGGGCTGTTATAGGTCAGCAGGATGGTCTGCTGCGATATGGGACCATCTTCGCGCTCCAGCCCGAACTGGAAATTCCCGACATGGGATGACTGTCCGGTCAACCGGTCGCCGTCGTCAAACAGATTGGATGACGCAACCGGTGTCAGCGTGATCGGGTTGATCGAGATGTCGTCGGCGTTCACCTTGATCTTCGACTTTGTATAGGTGTAATTGGCCGCCAGCATCAGGCGTCTGTCGGCAAAGAAACTGCCGCCGAGATCATAGAGCGGGAGATATTTCACCAGCTCGACTTCCGCCCCATACAGGGTCGCGGTGGGTGCGTTGGAAAAACCGGTGAACAAGGTACCGCCGCCCTGGACAAAGGCAACATTTTCGATCGGATTGTCGATCTTCTTGTAGAAACCGGCCAGCGTGATCCGCTCGCCACGGCCGATATAATATTCGTAACGGCCTTCAATGTTGAACAATTTACTGTCCGTCAGCAAGGGATTGCCGACAAAGGTGCGATCCGATTCCAGATCCAGAAACTGTTGCGGGGCCAATTCACGAAACTGCGGCCGAGCAATGGTTTTGGAAGCAGCCAGGCGGAATTGCATGTCTTCGGCAAAATTCCAGGTCAGCGTTCCCGCCGGCAGCCAATAGTCATTGTTCAGTCCGGCACCGACACCGGGCGCGCCGCCGATCAGGGTGATCGGCGTAACCAACTGCTTTGCGTCTTCATAGCGAACGCCAAGATTGGCGCGGAGGCCATCGGCAAGCTCGGCTTCAACCGAAACATAACCGGCGTTGACTTCAAGCTTTGCCGAATAGGCCGGAACCGACGCCTGTGACGCGACTTCGCGCAGCTCCAATCCATAGGTGTAGACATTATAGTCGGACAGCAGGAAATCTATCCGCTCCTGATCGATCGGATTTGGGATATTCCCGACCGGGACGAACCGGAAATCGCGCCGCTGGGCAAAGCGGTCATTCTTGTAATAGCTGTAACCGGTGGAGAAGATGATCGGCACGCCAATATCGGTTTCATAGGATATATCGGCACCCGCGCCATAGACATTGTCGTTGAGATCGCTGAACCGGATACGGGCAGACTGGCCGGGAGACGTCAGGTTGTTGACATAATCCTGAGCAATAATATCGTCATAGGCATAGCCATAGGTCCGCTCATAGGGAGCATCCCGCTTGGAATTGGCGTAGCTGCCGCGAAGATCGACGCTCAATTCGTCGAACTTGAATTCCCCGACGAACTGGGTCGTAAACAATTGGCGTTCGAACCAGCTGGTCCGGCCCTGATTGAGCAACTGATCGTCACTGACGTTGATCGAGTCGATCCCGGACTTGATCGACGCTTCTTTCGAAGTGTCGTGAATATAGAGATTGGTGAATCGAATCTTGTGCTCGCCAAATTCTGCCGACAGGCCAAGCAGACCGTTGATGACAATGCGGTTTTCGGTGGTGACAAAGCGGAAGTCCTGATCGGGAAGCAGACCCGGCTCACCATCGATATTTACAATGCCCTGCGAAGTCTGCTGGACACCGCCGCGGGTCCGCCAGCTATTGTCAAAGCCGGCGGTGGCGACGACTCCGATATAGGCATCGCCGACATCGAAGGTTTTACCAGCCGAAATATCTGCCGAAAAATTGGCCGGTATGTCCCTGTTGCGCTGGATCAAATTGGTTTCTGCATTGTTCAGGCTTGCGGCAAAATCCTGCAAGTCCTTGCTGGTGAATGTCGTGCCAACAGAAATCGGAATATTCTGAGCAAGCGCCTGTGCCAGTCCGGCGGGAATGTCCCGCACACCAGAATCGAATCCGATAATATCGCTGTCGGAGCCATCATAGGTATAGCCAAGCTTGCCGGTGGTTTCACTATCGCCGCTGACGCCAAAATTGATCTTGAGAAACGGTTCGTCCGGCGTCGATTTGGTGGTCAGGTTGATCACCCCGCCGCCAAACTCGCCGGGATAATTGACCGAATAGCTTTTCTGGACAACCGTCGAGGCAATGACGCTGGTCGGGAAGAGATCGAGCGGGACAACCCGGCGGAGCGGTTCCGGCGAAGGCAAGGGCAAGCCATTGAGCAACGCCAGCGAATAACGTTCGCCCAAGCCGCGGACAAAAACAAACCGGCCGCCAACGACGCTCAGGCCGGTGACTCGCTGCAGCGAACCGGCAATGTCGCCATCGGCAGTACGGGCGATTTCCGCTTCGCCGAGAACCGACACCACTTCGCCAGTCGCCCGGACCGGATTGGGGATATATTTACCCCTGACGATGATCTCCCCGCTGAATTCGCTGCCCGGCGCAGAGACATCGACGTTGTCGTCGACAGGCTCGTCGTCAGACGGAATATTCTCTGCCGCCGGTTCCTCTGCTGGGGTGGTTTGTGCAAATGCAGCAGGGGAAATAAGTGCAGAGCTCAGTAGCAGGCCGGTGATTATCGCTGTCCGCTTGGTCATCCGATTGTCCTTCATATAGTGTAAAAATGGGATGGCGGCCGTCGATGGCCACCATCCCAATGTCTTGTTTCAGAATTAACCAATGGTCGGAGCGATGGCACAATCATTGGCGTAGAGACCGCAGGTCCAGCCCTGGAAACGGGTGTCATTCGCATCCTTGACCGCACCAATATAGTTGACCGCTTCATAGTCTCCGAACTGGAACGAGGCTGCCCGGGTCGCCGCATCGAACGGCGTCACACCATTTTCGTTCGCACCGTTGATGAAGGCGATTGGCCAGGCGCTCGAAGCGAGCGTCGAGGTGCCCGTCGATGTGACATTGGTGCCAGCGTTGAAGATGGTCATGATCGCTGCGACGGTAACATTGCCATCGTCAACGAAGGCGCCGCCCGAGCAGGACATGAACACGGACTGGAATATTGGCGGACCATTTTCATCGATCGCCGCATTCGCAGCCTGCACCGTGGCCGTGCCATCCATATCCAGACATTTATTGGCATTGGAAGCGCTCGAAATGACGCTGTTGTACATTTCATAGTCACCGCCACCGCGCATCAGGATCGTGGTGTTGCCGCCACGTGAAACCAATGTGCCGTTGCCCATGGCGTAATTTTGCCGTGGTTCCGCATCTTCGTCACCGTTGGAGTCCGCTTCCCAATTATGGTCGCCGCCATTGGTCCGCTGTACCGCGAGAACAAACTGGTTGAAGCCCTTGTAACCGACATCGGAGTCGACCGAGTCATCATCATTGCCGGTGAAGGCGAGGTTTTTGCCGTTGACCCGACCGCCGAACCATTCGACGGCGTCGTCGGAGCTGTTGTGGACCTGAATATTCTGGAAGAAGGTACCGCGACCAACGCCGCCGAGGCTGATGCCATTCAGCTCGTTGCCGGTGGAAACTTCAAAGCCGGGATAGCGAACCTGCAGATAGGAAAGACGACCCGACGAGTCGTTCGGCAAGGTACCGCCATAGACTGCGTTAGCCGGACCTTCGATGATCGCTTCACAATCGGTACGCGTGCCGCCCGGGTTGGAAACGCTGCCGGTGGCGCAGTTGGAGATTGGTGCACGGCCAAGAATGACCACGCCGCCCCATTGACCGATGCTGTCGGCAGTCGTTGTGCCGAGGATATTCTGACGCGAAGTGAAGATGATCGGCGCGGTTGCCGTACCTTCGGCAAAAATCTGCGAGCCGCGATTGACCAGGAGGAAGTCACCGCCGGAAGAACCGAATACGGTCACGCCGGGTTCGAAGGTAACGATGCCGGTCGCACCGCCGTCAATCCCTACGTCGACTTCACCCGAGAAGGAGTAGATCGTGCCTGCCGCTTTGGGAACCAGCAGATTGCCAGTGATAATGCCGGAGATCTGGCAGTTGCGGACCTCTTCGCCATTGCCCGTCGTGATCGTACCGACATTGGCCGTTCCAGTGGCGCAGCTTGCTGCGGGACCGGCTGTCGGAGTGGGTGTCGGCGTTGGCGCGGGAGCTGGCGCCGGCGCTGGTGCCGGAGCCGGCAATATGACAAGATTGCCTTCGCCTGGTGATGCGACATCATCTGCGCCGCAAGCCGTCACGGCAAGCGCAGCCACGCCGGCAAACAGGACAGATCGGAATTGCTTATTCAACATGGGATTGGTCTCCGCAAAAATAACTGGTTTGATACGTTCGGATCAAACGATGCGGATTCGAATCAACCGACCCCCATCGCCCTCAGGGAAGGGCACTAGGGAAGGGAGATGACCCAGCGATGCTGTTTGCGTGACGGTTCGGAGACTCAATTGTGACGGATATTTTTCAACGCCGCCCGGACTAGCGGATTTGCAAGCTTTGCCTTGCTATCAAGCGAAACCGATTTGCAGATGTGACAAAAAAAGATGGCCGCAAAAAACGGCCACCTTCTACATTATATAGGGATTACGAGGATTTCTCTCCGAATCTGCTTTCGATTAGCGGGCTGCAATCTGGTTGTTGAGGTTGCGCAGCGCCAGTTCAGCGGCATCCCGGGAATTGACCACCTTGCCATTGGCAAGCAGCAGATCAAAATCGTGATTGCCTTGCATCGCAGCCATGAACATGCGGGCGGCGTCGCCGGTGCGGCCCAGTCGAGCATATGTCTGGCCAAGATTGATCAAGCGTGCGGGATCCTGTGCATCGACCTTTTCCGCTGCCTCCAGCTGTTTCAATGCGGTCTCATTGTCACCGGCAATCAGGGCATCATAGCCCAGAGAGCCCTTGGCATAGCCAATTTCGCCCGAATCCTGTGCGATAGCTGGCGTGGTCATCAACAATATTCCGGCTGCGATTCCGATTATTTTAGCGGTTTTCATAGCATCTTCTCCTAATCCTGCACCAATTATTACACTTATATGACACTTGATGCAACAAAACTGTAACATAACTGTCAAATATCGATGGATTCGAGAATATTTTTATTATTATCAATGGCTTGTGAAATTTTCGCTGATCATGCGCAGGAGCCGGACAGATGCAATGGCTGCGACCGACCCAGATGCGCGCGGCGCATGGTCGATTCTATTGCGGATGGATGGAGAAACTGTCTGGAGGCCCGACCCGGAATCGAACCGGGGTGCGCGGATTTGCAATCCGCTGCGTCACCACTCCGCCATCGGGCCGAAGAGAGGGCGCGAATTGCTTCGCTTTGCCACGAAAGTCAACCCAAAGTTGCGTCATCCATGACTCATGCTCGATATTGTGCAAAATCGCCGGATTGTCGCGCAAAAGACGCAGTCAGCTCAAATTCGCAGGAATCCATCTTGGCGCAACGCGCAAGGCGGGCTAGAAGCGACAAAATATCGGCCATAGTGTATTGTATACCTAATACAGAAATGGCATGGACGCAGAACATATATTGCGAGGATCGACGCTTGGGCCAAGAAAATTTCAAACAAATGCGCAAAGCCATGGTGGTCAGCCAGTTGCGCACAACCGAGGTCAGCGACCCGCGCGTCATCGCGGCGATGAGCCACATCGCCCGCGAAGATTTTGTGCCGGCCGCCCAGCGCAGCTTCGCTTATGCCGACCGCGGCGTGCAAATCGGCGAAGGCCGGGCCCTGAATCCTCCGCTTACCACCGGACGACTGCTGAATGTGGCGCATGTGACGAAGGACGACAATGTCCTGCTGATCGGCGCGGCCACTGGCTATACGGCCACCGTTCTGGCGCAACTCGCCGGGTCGGTCATGGCGGTCGAACAAAATGCCAAGCTGGCAGCCACCGCGGAGAAAAATCTGGCGGATTTTGACAATGTCACAGTCGAAACCGGCAATCACGCAGACGGCTGGGGGCCACTAGCGCCCTATTCGGTTATCGTTGTCGATGGACTGGTGGAGCAAATTCCGCAGGCCCTGATCGATCAACTCGCGCCGGACGGAACGATTGTGGCCGCGGTCATGCATGATGGCGTGGCCCGCCTTGCCCTGGGCCGCACCGCCGGCGGTCATGTCGGCTATCAATATTTTGCCGATGGCGGGGGCTGTCCGCTGCCCGGCTTTGAAAAAGCAAAAAGCTTCAAATTTTAAGGCGTTCGGGAGAGTAATCAAATGACTAGCCGCCGTCTTTTCCTTGGCACAGCTATCGTGGCGTTGCTGTCGGCACCGGTGCAAGCAGACACGCTGCGCGATGCACTGGATGCCGCCTATCAGACCAACCCGACCCTGTCCGGCGCGCGGGCAGCGCAGCGAGCAACCGACGAATCCGTTGCCATTGCCAAAGCCGATGGCCGCCCGAGTGCCACCAGCGATTTTGGCTTTCAGGAAAATTTCCTGCGCAGTGCCAATAGCTTCACCGCGCCGCTCCGCCAGTCGACGATAGGAGGCTCGATCGACGTTCCGATCTATTCCGGCGGAGCTGTCAAAAATGCTATTCGTGCCGCTCGCACCAGAGTGGAGGCTGGCCAGTTCGACCTCCGTGCCACCGAAGCGAGCGTGTTCAGCAATGTGGTGGCCACTTATATGGATGTCATCCGCGATTCGGCGATCGTCAAACTGAACCGGGCCAATGTCGGCGTTCTTTCTGTCAATCTCGACGCGACCGGCGATCGTTTTGAAATCGGTGACCTGACCCGTACCGACGTCGCCCAATCCGAATCCCGGCTGGAAATTGCCAAGAGCGATCTGGAAACTGCGCGCGCGAACCTGATCCGCAGCAAGGAAAATTATATTGCACTGGTCGGCCACGAGCCCGGCGATCTCGAGCCGCCTCCACCCTTGCCAAACCTGCCAGAAACGCCAGATCAGGCCGTTGATCTGGCCCTGACCTATAATCCGGACTTGCTTGCCGCCAAGGAGCGCAGCGACGCCGCCGAATTTGACATAAAGACGGCACGGGCTGGCAACAAGCCTCGGGTTACTACTTATGCTCAAGGGCGTTATCTGAATTTCCACGGGACGCTGGGCGGCAATATTCCGGGCACGACCTTCATTCAGGAACAATCGACCGCCGAAGTCGGCATTCGGGCAACCATGCCACTGTATCAGGGTGGCCGGCCAGCCGCGCAAATTCGGCAGGCACAGGCGCGCTCCGGTCAAGCCTATGAGCAAATGATCGCGGTCGAGCGCGATGTCATCGCGCAAACCCGTGCGGCTTATTCCATCTGGCGCGCATCGGAACGGGTGATCCAGTCTTCAGAGCGGGCCGTGGCTGCCTCGAGCCTTTCACAGGAGGGTGTGCGCGCCGAAAATTCCGTCGGCAACCGGACCATTTTGGACATTCTCAACGCCGAACAGGAATTGCTCAACGCTCAGGTGCAGTTGGTGACGGCACGCCGCAACAGCTATGTCGCGGGGTTCACCCTGCTCGCCGCGATGGGCCGCGCGGAAGCGCGCGATCTGGGACTGGAAGGCGGGCCGCTCTATGACCCTGACGTCAATTACGGCCGGGTCGACGATATATTCTATGACTATCAGAGTGACCGCAATCCGGAACCACAGGCGACCAGGACCGTTGACACTGAGGCGCAAAAAGCGGACATAGAAGCATTGCCGGAGACACCGTCGCGCCGATAAGGCATGCGCTGTCGATCAAGACCGACAATAAATGTATCAGTTTTAGGGGTTTCGCACATGGCTGAACAAAACCGGGAATCGTCGATGGAGGAAATCCTCTCGTCGATCAAACGCATCATCGCCGAAGACAAGGCGATCGATGAGGACCGCCCCCTGACTCGCCGCAAAACCACGCCGAAACCGGCGCTACAGGCGGTTCCCGATGTAAAGCCGGCGGACCGGAATGAAGAAATACTCGAACTGACCGACGAACTGGCCGACGAACTGGCCGACGAACTGGCGGAACATCAAGGTTCGTCTGCTCGGGGTGTGTTTGGAGACCGGCGCAAGGAAGAACGGCTGATCGACGATAACAAGCTGGACAGCATGCGCCAGTCGCTCTCGGCCCTGGTCGAAAAGGAAGCGATGGAGCGTCGGCCGACAACATTATCTGCCAGCGGCACTTCACTGGAAGACCTGACCCGCGACTTGATGCGGCCGATGATCAAGCAATGGCTGGATGCGAATTTGCCGGATCTGGTCGAACAATTGGTGGCGCGGGAAATCCAGCGGCTGAACGAGAAATAAGCCTGCGGACCGGTTCCCAATTGCCTTGTCGGACAGCCGTGCTAAACCCCTGTCCATGACAAAATTTTTCAAAACATTCACCGCCGCTCTGCTCGTTACCGGCACCATAATTCCTACACTTGCGTCGGCAAAGCCGATGACGGTGGAGGATCTCGCCACGCTGAAACGAATGGGGTCGGTTGCCATTTCTCCGGACGAGAAATGGGCGGCCTTTGATGTCACCGAAACCGATCCAGAGAGTTACGATCGGTCTAGCGCGCTCTATCTGTTGGACGTCAACACAGCCGATGCCGTTCCCCTGCGCATTGTCGACCAGGCAGGAAAAAGCGAACATAGCCCGGCCTTTGCAGCAGATGGCAGCCTCTATTATCTCAGCGACGCTAGCGGTTCGGACCAGCTTTGGCATGCGGATATTGCCGCTGGCACTGATGTTGGAAGTCCTGTTCAGGCGAGCGATTTGAAAGCCGATGTAGCAGGCTTCAAGCTCTCGCCGACCGGCGAAAAAATCGCGCTGTGGGGCGATATTGCCAGAGACTGCCCGACTTTCGGTTGCGCAACAGATGGAAACCGGGCCAAACTTGGCCCCGGAACCGGTCGCGAATATGATGAACTGTTCATCCGCCACTGGTCGAGCTGGGAAACACCGGGCAATTACAGCCGGATATTTGCCTTTGATCTGAAGGATGGGAAAATCGCCGGCGACGGTGCGGCGCTGGACGGCGATCTGGTCGGCGACAGTCCCTCCAAGCCCTTTGGTGGTGGCGAGGAAATTACCTGGGTGCCGGGTGAAGAAGGCGTCTTCTTCGCGCTTCGGATCGCTGATCGCAATGAGCCCAAGTCGACCAATCTCGATATTTATGGTGCCAAGGCCGATGGTACGGAAACCGTCAATTATACGGATAATAATGAGGCGACCGACACACTCCCTGCTTTTTCGTCGGACGGCGAATGGCTGGCATGGGCAGCGATGGAGCGTCCTGGCTATGAAGCCGACCGGCTGGTGGTGAAATTGCGCAAAAAAGGCAGCGATGAAGATGAGGCCTTTGCACTGACCAAGGACTGGGACCGCTCGGTCGGTTCGATCGCCTGGACGCCCGACGATAAAAATCTGATCGTGACCGCGCAGGATGTGCTCGATCATCCGGCCTTCGCGGTCGATATCGAGACCGGCAAGGTCACGCGGCTGACCGGCGAAGGCAATGTCGGCACGACCATCCCCTTGCAGGACGGCTCGCTGATCTACACGATGAACAGCATCCAGCTGCCGACCGATCTCTATCGCCGGGCAGCGGACGGTACGGTCACGCAGCTGACCAATATCAATGGCCGCGAACTGGCCGCAATCGACACGGTCGATATCCAGCGCTTCGATTTTGCCGGTGCCAACGGCGATCAGGTCTGGGGCCAGATCATCAAGCCTGCGGGCGCGACCGGCAAGCTGCCGATGGCGTTTCTGGTCCACGGCGGACCACAAGGCAGTTTCGGCAATAGCTGGTCGACCCGCTGGAACCCGAAAGTGATGGCAGCGCAGGGCTATGCGGTGGTCACCGTCGATTTCCACGGCTCGACCGGTTATGGACAGAAGTTCACCGACAGCATCAATCTGGACTGGGGCGGCAAGCCGCTGGAAGACCTGAAGCTGGGCTATGCGGCAGCGGTCAGGATCGACAAGCAGATTGATGGCGAGCGGTCCTGCGCATTGGGCGGCTCTTATGGCGGCTATATGATGAACTGGATCGCCGGCAACTGGCCCGACCGGTTCGACTGTCTGGTCAACCACGCCGGTGTGTTTGATCTGCGCGCGATGGCGCTCAGCACCGAAGAACTCTGGTTCGATCAATGGGATCATGGCGGCACCTGGTGGACGCGGACCGATCCGGAAAAATGGAATCCGGTCAACAAGATCACCAACTGGAAAACGCCGACCCTGTTCATCCACGGCGAGAAGGATTTCCGCATTCCTTACACCCAGAGCATCATGCCGTTCACCGTTGCCCAGGAAATGGACATTCCGTCCAAATTGCTGATCTTCCCGGATGAAAATCACTGGGTGCTCAAGGGCAAGAATAGCGTCCAATGGTATCGGACGGTGTTTGACTGGATGGGCAAATGGACAAAGGCGGAGGGCGTTGAAAACTAGGTACTATATGCGCCGCACTTGATGCGGAGCCTTGTGTATCGAAGAGCAATCCATAGTCGCCAAAGCCCCGAAGTGCGGCGCACGGCCTCGTCACACCGGCGCAGGCTGATACCCAATCCAGACTATTGGGGATGCGCAACATTGGTTTAGGCCCCAGCCTTCGCTGGGGTGACACAAAGGATAGAATATGACCTATTTCCCGACCGAAGATCGCGATGGCACGATCATCATCACGCTGACCAACGGCGAGCGCAATACGCTCAATCCCGATTTGCTCGAGGAGGGGGCAGCCGCCCTGCAATTGCTGGCGAAAAATCCGCCCAAAGGCGGCATTGTCCTGACCGGAGCGGGCGAACATTTTACCTGTGGCATGGATACGAAAGTGGCCGCGTCCCTGGATGCGGCGGGCCAGAAGCGAGCGGTTGCTGCGATCGATGATTTTGCCGCGGCGCTTCACCGCCTGCCCTGTGCTTTGGTCTGCGCAGTCAACGGCAATGCCATTGGCGCGGGCGGGATCATGATGCTCTGTGCCGACTGGATCTATGCCGCAACCGGCCATTACAAGATCGGATTGCCCGAAGCCAAGGCCGGCCTGCCCTTCCCGGCGGTGCCGCAAGCGATACTCGACCATTGGCTGGAACCAGCCTGGCGGCGGCGGCTTGCGCTTTCCAGCATGTTGCTCAAACCCAATGAGGCGATTGGCGCCGGCATGGTCGAAGCCACGGTGATGCCCGATGATCTGATCGACAAGTCTGTCGCCAAGGCCCAGGAAATGAACGCGCAACCGGGTTTCAAGGCGTGCAAGCGCCAGCTGCGCGCCAAGGCCAATGCCGAGATTGATGCGATTTTGGCCTAGCTAATTCTCCGCCGTCATCGCGAGGAGCGAAGCGACGCGGCAATCCAGAGCCGCGCGTGCCGC
>NZ_JBALTF010000026.1:11819-15411 GCF_036964675.1 Parasphingorhabdus sp.
GCCCAATGTCACCGGATCGCTGCATATCGGCCATGCGCTGGACAATACGTTGCAGGATATCATCATCCGCCACGAACGGCTGAAGGGCAAGGATGCGCTCTGGGTTGTCGGCATGGACCATGCGGGCATCGCCACCCAGATGGTGGTCGAGCGGCAGATGAACGAGCGCCAGCAAAAGCGCACGGATTTCACCCGCGAGGAATTTGTCGCAAAAGTCTGGGAATGGAAAGAGGAAAGCGGCGGCACGATTACCCAGCAGCTGCGCCGTCTCGGCTGTTCGATGGACTGGTCGAACGAACGGTTCACCATGGATGACGGCATGAACGAAGCCGTACTCAAGGTGTTTGTCGATCTTTATAACGACGGGCTGATTTACCGCGACAAGCGTCTGGTCAACTGGGACCCGGCGCTGAAAACCGCGATTTCCGATCTCGAGGTCGAGACGGTCGATACCAAAGGCAGCTTCTGGCATTTTAAATATCCGCTGGCCGATGGTGTGACGCTGGCTGACGGACGTGACTATATCGAGGTCGCGACAACCCGGCCGGAAACGATGCTGGCCGATATGGCCGTAGCTGTGCACCCGAAAGACGAACGTTATACAAGCGTGGTCGGCAAGGAAATCTTGCAGCCGATCACCGGACGCCGCTTCAAGATTGTCGCCGACGAGCATGCCGATCCCGAGCTGGGTTCAGGCGCGGTGAAAATTACCCCCGGCCATGATTTCAACGATTTCGAAGTTGGCAAGCGCGCCGGTTTTGCGGCGGGCGAGATGCTCAACATGCTCGATGGCGAGGCCAATGTTTGCCAGACCGCCGATGGGCTGGTGCCGGAAGAATATATCGGGCTGCATCGGTTCAGGAAAGATGGCGTCAACGGCGCCCGCGAGCTGGTTGTGCAGCGGTTGAAGGAACTGGGTTATCTGATCCCGCATGTTTCGAAAAACAAAGACGGCGAAGAAGTCGAGCATGATGCGGAACCGCGCACGATTGCGACGCCATTCGGTGATCGCGGCGGCGTGGTGATCGAGCCGTGGCTGACCGATCAATGGTATGTCGATGCGGAAACGCTGGCACAGCCTGCGATAGAGGCGGTAAAATCAGGAGCGATCGAGATTGTCCCCAAGAGCTGGGAGAAGACCTATTTCAACTGGATGGAGAATATCCAGCCCTGGTGTGTCTCGCGGCAACTTTGGTGGGGGCATCGGATTCCGGCGTGGTTTGACGAAAATGGCAAAATCTATGTGGCCATGGATGAAGCATCAGCGCAGGCGCAAGCTGGTGCAGGCGTAACACTGACCCGCGATCCCGACGTACTCGATACCTGGTTCTCCTCCGCGCTCTGGCCCTTTGGTACATTGGGCTGGCCGGAAAAGACTAAAGACCTCGAACGCCATTACCCGAATGACCTGCTGATCTCCGGCTTTGATATCCTGTTCTTCTGGGATGCCCGGATGGCGATGCAGGGCATCCACTTCATGAAGGAAGTACCTTGGAAGCGGCTCTATCTGCACGGGTTGGTGCGCGCCGAAGATGGGTCGAAAATGTCCAAGTCCAAGGGCAATGTCATCGATCCGCTCGGGCTGATTGACCAATATGGTGCCGATGCGCTGCGCTTCTTCATGGCGGCGATGGAAAGCCAGGGCCGCGACATCAAGATGGATGACAAGCGCGTCGAAGGCTATCGCAACTTTGCTACCAAGCTGTGGAATGCGTCGCGCTTCTGCGAAGTGAACGGCATTGGCGCAAGCCAGACGCTCGCCGCGCCGCAAGCCGTCCTGCCGGTCAACCGCTGGATCATTTCTGAAGTTGTCGAAACGCAGCAGGCGCTCGACAAGGCGCTGACCGACCTGCGCTTTGATGCGGCGGCAAACACCATCTATCACTTCACCTGGGACCGGTTCTGCGACTGGTATCTGGAACTGATCAAGCCGGTTTTGCAGGGTGAGGATGCCAGCGCGGCGGATGAAACCCGTATCGTCGCCGGCTGGGTGCTCGACCAGATCATCGTCATGCTCCACCCGTTCATGCCGTTCATCACCGAAGAATTATGGCATGCGATGGCTCAGGAAGATGGCGACCGAGGCTATGATCTGATCGTTGCCAAATGGCCGGAGCCGAAAGCGGACATCGACAAGGAAGCGAAGGCAGAAGTCGACTGGCTCATTCGCCTTATCTCGGCAACCCGCACGGCAAAAGTCGAACTGAACATTCCGCCCGGAACGAAAATGTCAGCCCATGTTCGCGATGGTGATGATGCTCTGGCGGAGCGTATCAAACGGCAAGGCTCTGCGCTGGACCGGGTTGGCAGGCTGGAAAGCTTCTCCTTTGATGCCGCGCCAGAAGGCGCGACGGCCCAAATCGTCGTGGACGGTGCAACCTATGTGCTGCCGCTGGCAGGAGCGGTCGATTTCGAGGCAGAAAAAGGGCGCCTAACCAAGGCGCTGGAGGCTTCACAGAAAGAGGCCAAATCCTTGGCAGGCCGGCTCGGCAATCCCAATTTCGTCGAAAAAGCCAAGCCGGAAGCGGTCGAGAAGGCGCGCGCCGATCTGGCCGACAAGGAAGCCGAGGCCCAACGCTTGCAGGCGGCTATTGATCGGCTGGGATGATCGCGCTGCTGCACAAGCAGGAGCCCATTTCCAATAGATGCAAATCAGGAGATGGGTCCCCGCCTGCGCGGGGACACGGCATCTCGCTCAGCTAGCGTCGCCGCGCCGCATTTTTTTCGCGCCGGCACGCATTTTCTTGGCACCTTCGCGCATTTTTTCTGCGCCAAGCCGCATTTTCGGGGCGCTTTCCAGCAATTGCTGCGCCGTTATTTTGGTGTCTCTCCGCTCATTTTGCTCCGCAGCCTCGCGTTCGCGGAATGCGGTGTCTCGCTCCAGCCGGTCAGCATAGGCCTCCATTTCATCGGCCCCGCGCAACATGTCGTCGGCGCCTTTTTCCATACCGACCGCAGCTTCAGCCAGGCCAGCCGTCACCTGGGTTTTGATATCCCGGGCAAGCGTTTCGCTCCATTGCTGATGATCTCCATGCTCCGCATCACGGGCATGGCTTGCCATTGCAGGCACTATCGACGCGGCGACCAGACCCAGCCCCGCAATCCACGGGAAATAGCGATTATCAACCATCGGATTCTCCATATCAATCTGCCGCGCCCGATGCGCAGCCTCATGACTACAGATGTAATCGTTAGTCAGTAATTTGATAGCGGCGATCGATCAACAGCCGAGAAAAATGGACAAACGGTCCGGTCGATCCTTACCGGCCCTGCGCTCTCCAGCGCTTGATAACCCGCTGGATTATTTCATCTTCTCCGCCATGTTCACACCACAGACTGGAGAATATCGGATCTTCCGAAGCCGGACGGAGGTCCTCTGCCAGCGTGTCCAGCGCGACCCGTATCGGAATCGCGACGCCTTCGCCACAGCAGATCACTTCACGATTGCGCAAGGCAGGTATGGAGTCGAGAAAGCCGCGGGCGCCTTCCGGCATGGCAGCCTTCACGAAGGCCTGATCCCGGTCATTGTTGAGGCGCATCGACAGGATCGTACCGCATTGCGACAGCACGCCTTCGGCCAGATCGGATGGCC
>NZ_JBALTF010000026.1:15508-33004 GCF_036964675.1 Parasphingorhabdus sp.
CGACGGCATCGCCGAAACATCGATAATCGAAATCGGCCTGCCCTCGGACGGCAGTCTGAAAATCTTGGTAAGAAAGGCAGCCATTGTGTCACCAACCAACATGCCGGAAAACATGAAACTGTATCGCGGATCGGCCTTGATCTCGTCAATCTTGCTTTTCAGGCGCTGATAGGGGGCGCTGTTGGTCGCCTTGTCCAGCTTGCCCATTTCATTTTGCAGGATCGTTGTCAGATCGGACAGCAAATAGGGCACGGGTGAATCCACGGTCAGTTTTGCAACGCCCGAGGAGGCCTGGTTTTTTGCTTTTGCGGCGAGCAGGCATTTGGCGAGAATATCACAGTCCATCTGCTTGGCATCGCCCTTGGACTGGACAAACACCTCGCAATGCTCGCGAAAGTTCATCAGCCAATAAGGCAGGTTAAGATTGTTCACGTCGAATAATTTGCCGTTATTCTTGAAGGCCGCAGAATATTCACCATGCGGATCAATCATCAGAATGTGGCCTTCGGGGGCGAGATCACAGATTTTGTGGAGGATGAGCGCTGCCGCAGTCGACTTACCGGTACCGGTTGATCCCAAAAGCGCGAAATGCTTGCCGAGCATGGCATCGACATAAAGAGCGCTGCGGATATCGCTGGTCGGATAGACCGTGCCAATTTCGACATTGGCTCGGCCATCCGAAGCATAGACCTGTTTCAGGTCAGCTGTCGTCACGGCATAAACCGCCGAAGCTGGCGTCGGATAGCGGGTTACGCCGCGGCGAAAATTGAAAATTTGGCCGGTCAGCTGCTCCTCGTCGCCCTCACCAAGAAAATCAATCTCGGCGACCACCAAGCCTGCGTGAGCCCCATCAAGTTTCTGTGTCCGGATATTGGCCAGCAACCAGGTCTGACCGACGCGGATTTTAACCTGGCTGCCTACCTGGCCAGCCATCTGGACGGTCGTATCGGGATGGTTGAGCAATCCGGTCAGAATGGCAGTGTCCATTACGACTTTGGAACTCGATCCGGCGATTTCGATGACCTCACCAATTTTATGGCCCTCACTGCGCATTGAAGCTGCGCCCTGATTTGCATCGCCCCGGCCTTCATTTACAGAAACCGGAAGAGGCGTTGCGCCGGGGAAATTGTGGGAACCCATGTCGGACATTGCCGTTTTTCCTGTTTTACTTGTCAAAAAACCGGATTAGTCGATCATGGTTAAGGAAGATTTACTGCCGCTGCAGAAAGAAAACCCCGGCTGCCCGGCGGCCGGCAAGCGTCACATCTTGCGGAAAAGATAGCCTGCAGACCAGCCCAGGAAGACCGAAATGAACACGGCGATAAGACCGTATAAAAGGCCGTTATTCTGGGAAAGATTGGTGATGAAGCGGCCCATCCCGATTTTTTCGATGGTGATATCCTTGACCTCTGCCGCCTTTACCCGGCCATCAATAATCAGGAAGGTTTCTGCTGTATAATCACCCACCGGTACGCTGGCTGGCAGATTGATCCGCGCCTGATAGAGCACGCTATTGGTGATTTTGACGCTATTGGGCAGATTCTTGAACAGATTGCCCCGGGAATTCAGGTCCACCAGTCCGTCAACGAAACGATCCAGTTCGCGGCTGTCAATCGCACCGGCCGGAGAAAGCTGCAAATGATGCAGCCCCAATTCGTAAATATCTGCCGTCTTGCCATCGACAATCTCATCAATCGGCTTGGAGGAAGCCACCGCGTAAAAGCCGGGGGCCGAACGAAATTCGCTGCTCGCCGCGTTGATCCAGATACCGGCAATCTGCTGTTTCTCGCGCACGACAATCGATTTAACCGGCCCCTTGAGAACGACCACAATATCGGCCTGGTCGGTGTTGCGAGTACCCGGTGGATAGGTGATGGCTCCAAAAAGCAGCAATTGTGCGCCGTTGAAATCGCCCCTGATGCTGATGCGATCCTGCGATACTTCGGGAACCAGAACCGGGGTCGCGGCCACGGTCAGCATGGCGATGGCGAAAAGCCCAAACAAACGAGCGAAAAGGGAGTGAGGCCGATTCACAGGGGCTGCACCGTGTAAATTTCGTCCGGCTGGAATCCCAACCCCAATGCCATGCGTATCGCAACCAGCAGCACCATGGTTGCCAGAGCCAGCCGCAGATATTCAGGCCGCATGCGCTGGGCGAATTTTGCGCCCAGTTGCGCGCCGGTCACACTGCCGATCAGCAGCAGCGAGGCCAGAACGATATCAACCGCGCGCGTGGTCATGCTGTGCATCATCGTTGACGCAATGGTGACGAACAATATCTGGAATAGTGAGGTACCGACCACCACCTGCGCGCCCATGCCGAGCAGATAGAGCATCGCCGGCACCATGATGAAGCCGCCACCGACGCCCAGCAACATGGTCAATATGCCCGTCAGCAAGCCGAGTATGAACGGCGCTATCGGTGAAATATACAGGCCGGACCGGTAGAAGCGCCATCTGAATGGCAGATTGGCGACCAACGGATGATGCCGTCTTTTCCGCGCCGGCAACGGCTTGCCGGCACGCAGCGCCCGGACGCTCTGCAGGGATTCCTTGAACATCAGACCGCCGATGCTGGACAGCATCAAAACATACAGAACATTGATGACCGTATCAATCTGGCCCCAACTCTGCAAAATCTGGAAAAGCCCGGTTCCAATAATCGTTCCGACCAGACCGCCGGCCACCAATATTGCCCCCATCCGGAAATCGACTCCCTTGCGGCGCATATGGGCGGCGACGCCGGAAATGCTGGACCCGGTGACCTGGGTGGATGCGGAAGCGGCGGCTACTGTTGGAGGTATGCCATAGAAAATCAGCAGTGGCGTGGTCAGAAAACCGCCACCGACGCCGAACATGCCGGACAAGATCCCCACCAGTCCGCCGAGCAGGATGATGACGAAAGCATTGACCGAGAGATTGGCGATTGGCAAGTATATGTCCATATTACAAACGGACTAATCCCTTTTTGTTGCGGGATAAAGGGCGTTGCTGCCTGCAGGGCGAGAAAACATTAGGTTGGCCGAACAAGCAGAAAACGGCGTCTGCTCAGAAGCCGGTCGAAACGGTTATCGCCGCTCCGTTTCCGGGCCGGGCATTGCCCGCGATCCGAAGCCGCCAGTCCAAGGCGATACGCGCTGATGTCGTGCCAAGCGGGACCCTCAAATCAACGCGCGGGCCGACATCCATGCGGCTGATCTGGCGTTGACCGCCAGCCCAGGCTCCCGGGCCGATGGAGAGTGTTGTCGGGCCCAATTCTGCTATCGGGCGCTGCAAGGTCGCTGACCCGTCAAAAAAATAGGTCTTATTCTGGCCGAGGACATAGCCCGCCTGCGCATAAGTCTCGAGCGTAAATTTTTCCACGATTGGATCTGGCCCGGTACCGCCGGTCGCATAAAAAGCGGTACCGGCAAACCCTCCCGAACTTGCGTCAAAGCGTTGTTCGGCGTGCAATGCGACGGGCAGATTACGGACCGGATGAATGCGGGCGCCCAATGCGAATTCCTGCTGGCTCCAGGGGGAGAGTGCTGTCGAGAGCCGACCATAGACTGATATGTCCGGCGCCGGCCTGTCCAACAAGCGATAGGACAATATTGCGCCGGCCTGGCTGCCGCCATATTGGCCGTTGGATGGTGAGCGCCCCGCTTGTCTCTCCCGCCCTTGTTTGGCCCGGGAATCTTGCCGGGCGTAAATCCAGAAATAGGCGGTCATCCTGTTGCTATGGTGGATGACGGGCGGATCTGGGAAAGGCGGGACCATCCTTACACCCTCGCTTGCATCACCCCCGGATCGAGTGAACGAGGCCTGCAGGAAAAAGCCGCGGACGTCATCGGAGTCTTGCCATGGCCGACGGGACAGACCGGGCAGGATTGCGGCGGACCGTTCCGCAATCGGTGAAGCGCCGGAGCGGCGCTCCGCCGCATAGACAGAGAGATATTTCTGTTTTGCAGCATCATCGTGCCGGCTTTGCTTTGGCATAATAAAGGGCAGCGCGGCCAGCCCTTGTCTTTTCGTTTTGACATCATGACGCGCTGTGTTGCCGATCAGCGGGTCCACCGGATTCCATGCCATATTTGCGGGGCTATGCGACACAATGACCCGCACCAATATCCAGATCGCCGCCAGACTTGCCATTGCCCGTAAAGGCGCACCGGCTGTGGTCCCGAGCAAGGGGTCAGCCTCTGTCGCCGACGGCATATTGCGGCCTGAGTTGCTTGATATTCTCTTCGTCCGGATAAAAATGGCTGGTTTTTTCCCAACGGGCGGGCTGACCGGCCAGCTGATCCATATATTGGCTGAGAGCCCGCCAGACCGCCATGATGTTGATCATATTGGCCACGATCGTCCGGGGAATCGACAAGAATGCTTCGCGCAGCCCGTATAGGGCAAAGACGAAATAGCATTTCATCAACAGCCGCCACATCAGGAACCCGCCATTGAGGAACAGCAATATTCGCAAAAATTGGGAAACGGGTTGGAGATGGTAGCTCCCGATCAAGTCGGCGAGCAGCAATATGCCCATCAGAATGATCGCAATATAGGCGATTGCCAGGACAATGGCGGCAAAACTGGCCTTGCGATCACGCAGCCGCATCCAATTCTCCCGCCAGCTATTTTCCCAGCCCAGCCGGTCCCACCCGGACAAGGAAATGCCTGCCATCCAACGGCTTTTCTGGCGAATGGCATCTTCCAGTTTGTCCGGGAAAAATTCCTGGGTTGCGACCAGTTGTCCGTGCCGGTCTCGGAACCGCGCGAAAATGCCGCTAGCCTCGCCACTGGTCAGATGGAGTCCCAGTTCATAATCTTCGGTCATGCTGCTCGCGTCAAACGGCTTGCCCTGGGTCTGGACGGACAGCTTTTGCAACGCATCCCGAGCGAAGGCGCAGCCGACTCCGGCAGAAGGTATGGCAGCACCCAGCGCC
This sequence comes from Parasphingorhabdus sp., assembly GCF_036964675.1. Taxonomy (GTDB): domain Bacteria; phylum Pseudomonadota; class Alphaproteobacteria; order Sphingomonadales; family Sphingomonadaceae; genus Parasphingorhabdus. The sequence continues at coordinate 20,431 of NZ_JBALTF010000026.1, forward strand.
TCGCGCAGCACCATTTGCTTGCCATGCAATTCTGCAAATTCATCGCCATAATGGCCCGCGATCCAGCGCGATCCTTTGGCCCGGCGCGGAATGACCGGCAGTTGCACCAGTGCAGCCTTTCCGATCAGATGGCCGAAAAGCCTCAAAGCCTCGGGATGCACAATATCCTCTGCATCGTGCAATATGATCGCGGCAAAATTGGTCTGTTCCTCAATTTCGTCGCGACACAGGGCATCCCACAGATGATTGAGACAATCCGCTTTGGTAGTGGGTCCGTATCGTTGACACATGACCAACCGAATCCTGGCTCTGCCGGTGGATGCTGCCGCCACAGCAGCGACGGTTTCGGCATCATTGGGATAGCAACCGACGTAAATGCGATATTTGCCGACTGTCCATTGCTGCAAGCAGCGCCGCAGCATCGCACCGATCACTGGCGCCTCTCTCCAGGCGGGTACAAATATCGCCATGCGGCATTCGGATGCCGGAATGCTAAGGCTTTCGACGGTTGCCCTTTTATAGCGTGAATAAACAAACAGCTTGCGTTTCAAACTGTGGAAAAACCACAACCCGTCGAACAGCAGATCGTCGACCGCGCCGATCAGAAAGGCCATGCTGGCGAATAGCAGCAGTTCCTTTTGCAGAAAGTCGAGAAACGGCAAAATTTGATCGCCTGCCATGGACATACTCCGGGGGTTTGCAGAAGCGGGGCTTCTGCAAGAGGTTGAAAAATGACCACAATGTAAGTGGTTCGCGGCGCGCCGGCGCTAACCGGATTTGATTTTGCGACCCGGTGCCAAGGGCATATGTTCACAGGATCCGATGGCCAGCGCCAGCAGCATCGGATAAGCCCAGAACACCGCTCCAGTGCCGAAAGCCCAAGGGGTAATCTGCGGCGCCACCATCATTGCGGTATGAATGGTTACCGCAAGCAGTTGAAAGGCGGTCGCCCACATCGGCCAGAAGCGATCGGATTTGAGCGTTAGATGAATAAACGCAAACAGCACGGCAATGTCGATGGCAAATATGCCCACTTCCAAGCTGGACCACGAGCTTCCAAACGATCGGGCTACCACCAGAGTAGATAACGACCCGAATATCATGATCGCCGCCCCGAAATATTCCGAACGAGTACCGCGGGCAATGGCATAGCCACAGCAGGCAAAGAGAAATATATACTAGAGATAAGCCCAGATCGTATCGAAGATCACAGCGTCATGACTTGCTCTGACATTATTTCGCCTGCAGCCGGGACAACCGAAGCGACGGTTGCCTAGGCAGCATGATCAGCCATATTGACGATATTTTCATCCTGCTTCCGGGCAAGCTCCGGTGGCTTCATGTCAGTGCTTCCCAAAGCCATGGCCTGCAATCCGATTTGATCGCGCGTTTCTGCCAGTCGGTTGTGGGTTGCAACCAGAGATCCCCTGGCCCCGACCAAGGCAGATAATGTTTCCGCCGCCCGGGAGATCGCTTCCTGACCGACAACAGCCGACAAATTGGCGTTCGTCCGCGCTATCGGCATATATCCGGTCAAATCAGCCATTTTGCATATTGCATCATCGATAGCCTGTTCCGCTGCAACCAGTCTTTTCGTCAAATTCTCGGCTGCATCGCGTCGCTGTTTTAGCATCATTATTCCTTTCTCACACTTCGATATTCCGCACTGAACCCATGTCTCATAATCACAAACAGATGCGCCGGCCGGAAGCTAACGCTTATCCTTTGAGCCGGGACAGCGCTTCCAGGCCCGCGACCAGTACACCGAAAGACACAGCGGACCCGATCGCGATGGCCAATATCCATCCCAACCGTTCGACCGTCGCGAGACTGTTTCTCTCGCCACGATAGCGCGGAACGGGAAGCGGACGGCGCCTGATTTCAGATTGCTCCAAAGCCGTGATAGCGCCGCCGCTATCCGCACTCACACCATCATCCATTACGCCGGTCTTTTCGTTTCCGGTTCTCCAGGATGACGGGTCCTGTTCCCCGCTTTTGCTGGCTGACTCAATGGCCGACCGTTGATATATCAACGGATGATATATGTTTTCATGATCAAGCGCGGCAAATGTTCGCGCTGCTTCAAAGCGAGACTGAGCATTCAGAATGCGCATGGCGGTGCGCAATCTTTGATCCACCGTGTGCGGAGACACGCCCAGTTCCCGGGCAATTTCCTTGGAATTGAGATGCGCCAGCACCAGCCGCAGACAATCGCGCTGACCGTCATTCAGCCTGTCCACCGCAGCCATGGTCATATCGGGCGCTGCCCATCGAATCGAATGTTCGGAATTGTTGAACGGCGCAATATGGCTGCAGCCTTGCAGCAGAAAGCCGACAAAAATTGCCGGAATCGCGCTCCATGCTCCATATCTGCCCCCTGACTGTCCTATTTTGACCGACTGATACGAACCGCAATAGTAACAGAATACCGCCGTTTCGTGAAATAAATCCTTTTTTGTGTCCATCGAGCCACGGTCTCGTTTCGCAAGCCGGATTGCTACAAAGTCCGCTGGACTTGCGTCCTGGTTCAGGCCATCAACCTCAAAAAATAGGAGAGAGCATGAGTGCAACCCAGGCAGAGCCCGTGACGAATACCGGACTGGCATATCGGTCCGGTGGCTATCGGAATTATGTGATAATTTCGTTGATGCTTCTCTACACGCTGAACTTCATCGATCGCATATTGATCGGCGTTGTCGCTCAACCCATCATCGAAGAGTTCAAGCTGCAGGATTGGCAGTTCGGCCTGTTGTCCGGTTTTGGCTTTGCCCTGATGTATACGGTCATGGGCATCCCGATTGCCCGGCTTGCCGAGCGCATGAACCGCGTCAAGATCATCGCCGCCAGCGTCATATTATGGTCGCTCATGACCGCATTGTGCGGAATTGCGGGCAGCTTCATTGCGCTGCTCGTATTCCGGATTGGCGTCGGCATCGGCGAAGCGGGCCTGACCCCTGCGGCCAATTCAATCATCTCGGACTATTTCCCGCCGCGCAGCCGCGCCCGGGCGATAGCCATATACACGATGGGCATCACGCTCGGCGGCGTGCTGGCCAATGCCTTTGGCGGTCCGATCACCGAATTATTTTCCTGGCGCGAGGCGTTTCTGGCGTTGGGCATACCCGGAGTATTGTTCGGCCTGATTTTCCTGTTCACCGTCGAGGAGCCACCCCGCGGCTATGCCGACCCGCCGACAGCAATCAAACCCAGAAAAATGGGCATCGGGGACACGGTGAGGGAATTGTCGGCCAAACGCAGTTTCTGGATCAACATGATCGCGGCTGCTCTGGTCGCCTTCGTCGGCTATGGCGTGAGCAATTTTCAGGTCGCCTTTTTTCAGCGCGTGCACGAAATGTCGATCTCGGAAGTGGCACTGCAGATTGCCGTGCCGCTCGGCCTGGCCGCCTCTTTCGGTGCTTTTTTTACCGGTTATCTGACCGAGAGAATGAGCGGTCGCTATCCCAATGTAGTCGCCTGGCTGCCGGGCGTCATGCTGATCCTGTGCGTACCGCTCTACTGGATTGGTTTCACCACCGACAGCGTGCCTTTCGCCCTGACCGTGCTGCTGTTCGCGGCGGCCCTGCATTACGGCTATCTCGGCGCCCAATATACAATTTGCCAGGGCGTTGCGAGCCCGCAGTCACGGGCAACCGCCGTCGCCCTCTTCCTGTTCATCGTCAACCTGATTGGCTATGGCTGCGGCCCGCTCGTCATGGGGATTGCCAGTGACATGCTGATGAGCGCCCATCTTGCCGGCTCCCAGTTTGCCACAGAGCTAACCAGCCAGATCTGCAAAGGCCGGCCAGAGGATCTTATCGCAACCCTGGGCGCGGCCAAGGCCGGGGTCTGCATGACCGCAAGCGCGGAAGGCCTGCGCTGGTCGATGCTGTATATCATCAGCATCTTCTTTGTCGCCGGCGGCATGTATATCTATGCCTGCAAGACGCTGCAAAAAGACCTTGTGGCGAAGATGAGCTAGCGCAGATGGCCCGTCCAGAACCATGGCAGCTGATTGCCAAAAACTATCCGGTATCCGTCGTCACCCAGACCCGCTTTCAGGATATTGATCCCAACCGGCACCTTAACAATGTCGCCTTTGCGGCAATGTTTGAAAATGCCCGGGTTCGCCTGAACCGCGGGCTGCGGCCCTGGGCTGATCGACCGAGGAACGAACGGAGCATGGTCGCGGCGGTGACCATCAACTATCTCCGTGAAGGCCAATATCCCGACGATGTCGAGATCAGTTCGGGCGTCAGCAGGATCGGTACATCCAGCTATGTGATCACCCAGGCGATGTTCCAGAATGGCCAGTGCCTGGCGACCTGCGATTCCGTCATCGTCTGCCGCACCGATGGCGAGGGCAAACCGCTACGCCAGGAAGTGGTTGATGAACTCAAGAAGATGCGGACCACCGGTTAGCTTCTTCCGGGCCATCTCACCGTTCGCACTGATCCGGTCGAAATGCCGGTTTTCTCTGACAAGGTCCTTCGACAGGCTCAGGACGAACGGTCTTCATCTAGAAGCCTCTAATCAGTCGGTAAAATTCGCGGTCCGCTTCTGCATGAAGGCCATCACCGCTTCGACCTGATTGGGCGTGCGGCTGACCTTTTCCTGCCCGACCGATTCCATCATCAAAATCTCGTCTTCGTTCATATCGGGCAGCTTGTTGATCAGCTGCTTGGCGATCTGCACCGCCTGCGGATGTTTGCTGGCGATTTCCCGGGCGATTTCCATCGCTTTTGCATGGGGGTTTTCCGACAGATGGGTGACGAAGCCCAGTTCCTTGCCTTCCTCGCCGGTGAAGATACGATTGGTATAGGTCAGTTCGCGCAGGATATCATCGCGGACGAAACTGCGCCAGGTGGTGAAGCTGCCCATATCGGGAATCAGGCCCCAGCGCATTTCCATGATCGACATTTTTGCATCCGGCGCGACCACGCGAATGTCGGCGGCGCTGGCGAATTGCAGGCCGCCGCCGATGCATGGACCGTGGATCGCTGCGATAACCGGTGCTTTCAAATTCCGCCAGAGCAGCACGATATGCTGATATTTATTGGCATTGCCAAAGGTGCGTTCGGTCAGCGTGCTGGCCAGCGGTGACTTGTCGCCATCCTTGCTGGCTTCCGACGCGGCAGCGGCAGATGCGGCAAAGCTGCCCATGTCGAGACCAGCGCAAAAGGCCTTGCCTTCACCCGACAGGACGATGGCTCTAATGCCCTCCATCGCCGCCAGTTTTTCGCCCGCTGCCACAATCGCATCAATCTGTTCGCCATCAAGCGCGTTCATCTTGTCCGGCCGGTTGAAGCGGACATCGGCGATATGATCCTTGACGGTAATGGTGACGCGTTCTGACATTTTTCATCCTTTGCTCTTCCCGGTTCGCGGCGAGCGAAGTCGGGAAGCTTGATATTCCCGCTGTGTCTCGACTGCGCTCGACACGAACGGAAATGAAGATTCGATCCTAAACTGGACTCTGTTTAATCGCCCAATTAACAAGCGGCAACTGGTCATTGCCAAAATACATTCTTTCGCCGTCGCCAAAAGGCACGAAAATGCTGGGCGATCCATAAGCGCCGCGGACAATTGCTTCTTCGGTATTGGCGCGCAGCCGATCCTTGACCTCCTGCTCCTGTGTCCGTGCTGCCAGAGCCGGACCATCCAGGCCGACCTCATTGGCGATGGCGATCAACACCTCCGGATCATCAAGATTGCGCTGCTCGCCATAATAAGCGTTGAACGCAGCGGTCGCGAACTTGTGCAGCGCCGCCTGATCTTCCTCCAGCGCACAACAGACGCGCATCGCGTGGACCGACTTGACCGGATGATGTTCGCTCGGGAAATTCATCGGCACGCCGGCCAGCGCTGCCCAGTCCTTGAGCACGCGAAAACTGTGGACGAATTTGCGATTGTCGGGATTTTCCCGCGCTGCGTAAACGTCCTGATTCACCGCGTTGAACACGCCGCCGACCAGGAACGGTTTCCAGATGATCTCGGCATTATTCGCTTTGATGATCGGCTGGATATTGTGGAAGGCGAGACAGGTCCATGGAGACGAGAGATCAAAGTAGAATTCTACTGTTACTGGCATTTTTCAATCCTTCCTGTGCCCCGGCGAAGGCCGAGGTCCATCTCCTGCGTCATCGCCAACAAGTATCGGTCATGTCCGGCGCTGCACGCAAGACCAAATTCCATGCCGACCACCGAGTGCCGACGCAATGACAGGAGATGGGCACCTGCCTGCGCAGGTGCTCTATTCCTTCAACCCGAACAATGTCTTGCGTGTCTGCGCATCATCCTGCGGGTTGCGATTGATCTTGTCGCGGCCGACCGCCATCCCGCGCCGCAAACCTTCGCGTTGTTTCAGCGTCTCGTACCAGCGCTGCACATGGGGGAAATCGGCCAGGTCAATTTCCTGGCGCTTGTAGGTCTGCACCCAGGGGAAGCAGGCGATGTCGGCGATGCTATATTCTTCACCGGCAAGATATTCATTGGCAGCCAGCCGCCGGTCCATCACCCCGAACAGCCGCAGCACTTCCTTGCGGTAGCGTTCGGTGGCATATTCTATCCGCTCCGGCGCATAGAGTTTGAAATGGCCATGCTGGCCCATCATCGGCCCCAGCCCGCCCATCTGCCACATCAGCCATTCGGTCGCCGCAATCTGGCCACGCAGATCATGCGGCAGAAATTGCTCCGCCTTGTCTGCCAGATAAAGCAGGATCGCACCAGTCTCGAACACAGACACCGGGTCTCCGCCATCCGCCGGATCATGATCGACGATCGCCGGGATCCGGTTGTTCGGGCTGATCGCGAGAAACTCCGGCGCAAACTGCTCGCCCGCGCCGATGTTCACCCATTTGATAGCATAATCCAGCCCGCACTCCTCGAGCATGACGGAAATCTTCCAGCCATTGGGTGTCGGAGCGAAATAGAGGTCGATCAAGAGGTCATCATCGCTTGAACATCACAAATTCCATGCGCCGGTTCAGCCATCAGATCGCTTCGCTTTGTCCCGGCGTGTTGACACCCATTTTCTGAAGATATTTTTTCACATTGCGCGCGGCCTGACGGATGCGTTGCTCATTCTCGACCAGCGCGATGCGGACAAAGCCCTCGCCATCCTCGCCATAGCCAACGCCGGGGGCAACCGCGACACCGGCTTCGGTAAGCAATTGCTTGGAAAATTCGAGGCTGCCCATATCGGCGAGCTGTGGCGGCAATGGGGCCCAGGCAAACATTGATGCGGCGGGTGGCGGGATTTCCCAGCCGGCCCGGCCAAAGCTTTCCACCAGCACATCGCGGCGCTTGTGATAAAGTTCGCGGTTCTTGGCGACCTGATCCTGCGGCCCATTGAGCGCGGCACAGGCAGCTGCCTGGATCGGCGTGAACCCGCCGTAATCAATATAGCTTTTCACCCGGGTCAGGGCGCTGATCAACGTCTTGTTGCCGACGGCAAAGCCGACTCGCCAGCCGGCCATGGAATAGGTCTTGCTGAGCGAGGTAAATTCCACCGCGACATCCTTGGCGCCCGGCACCTGCAATATCGACGGCGTCGGATTGCCGTCATAATAAAGCTCGGAATAGGCGAGGTCGGACAAGAGCCAGACCTTGTTTTCCTTCGCCCAGGCCACCAGCCGTTCGTAGAAGGCAAGGTCGACCACTTCCGCGGTCGGGTTGGAGGGATAGTTTACCACCAGCAGAGTCGGCCGCGGCACGGTAAAGGCCATCGCCCGTTCGAGCGATTTCCAATAATGTTCATCGGGCGTCGTCGGCACGCTGCGAATAGTCGCGCCAGCAATGATGAAACCGAACGTATGGATCGGATAGCTCGGATTGGGCGCGAGGATACAGTCGCCCGGCGCGGTGATCGCCGTGGCCAGGCTGGCCAGACCTTCCTTCGACCCAAGCGTCACCACGACTTCCGTGTCGGGGTCCACGTCGACACCAAAGCGCCGGCCATAATAATTGGCTTGTGCCTTGCGCAGGCCCGGGATCCCCTTGGATGCCGAATAGCCATGGGCATCGGGTTTCTGCGCCACTTCGCACAGCTTGTCGATGACATGCTGCGGCGGCGGCAGGTCGGGATTGCCCATGCCGAGATCGATAATGTCTTCACCGGCCGCTCGCGCCGCTGCCCGCATGTTATTGACTTCAGCAATCACATAGGGTGGCAGGCGTTTGATGCGGTAAAACTCTTCGGACATTATCAATCGTTTCTTGCGTTAAATGTTATTGGGCCCCCGCTTTGCTTAATTTTGACGCGAATGTCGAGGGCTTGAAGGCGGTTTCGGCAATTTGTGCCCCACATCTGCTGCGGAGCACTGACAGCAGATCACTGCTGTCCCACATCAACTGCCCAACAAGTCCCTTCCACTCAGGCCTGAAGCCGGTTCGTTCCTCGCAATACCGTCTGGCTGGCGCTGCTGCGCAACGCCATTGACTTGGCGCGGATGGTGTCGAGAAAATGCCATGTCGAGGTGGCTTTTTCGGGGGTCAACGACACCGTCATATAGCCGCGGTTGGAGGTGTCGGTCCATTGCAACTGGCTATTGGTTTCCCGCAATGCCTTGGCGGCGACATCGGGCCTAGCGCCCGACAAATAGGATTCGAGACCCGGAGAGGTCACGCTATGCCCGCCAAATTCGACACCGGCCTTGCCGTCAGCGGTTTCCAGATTGAACGCCCAGCCATTATGGCTATCACCCGACAAGACGATCAGATCGGCATCGGCCGCCTGTGCTTCTTTCAACGCCCGTTCGCGTGCCTGCGGATAGCCGTCCCAGCTGTCGAAATTGATCGGCAGACCCATTTTTGCCGCCAGTGCGCCCACCTTCAGCCGTTGCTTGGCAAAGGCCGGAGCATCGGGCGCCACCCAGTTGATCGCCTCCTGTGGCAGCTTGAGCTCGCCCATCACGCATTGCTGCGACCAGACCTGCCATTTGGTACCGGACGCCTTTGATTTGCGCATCGCGGAACCCAGCCAGGCCTCCTGCTCGCCACCGATCATTTCCCGCGCCGGATCTTGCCAGACATTGTCGCGGAAGGCCTCGATCACCGCCTGGACATCTTCCTGCCCGTTCAGCGCCGCGCCCAGATCCAGCTGCTTGCTGCGCGCGCTGATCCGGCTCTCGGTCAGAAACAGGGTCGCCAGATCACCAATCTGATATTCGCTCCAGCGCGGGCTGCCATAATCCTTGTCGCTGACCGGCATCCATTCGCGGTAGACGCGTTCGGCAACCCGCTTGCGCACTTCCCAGTCGCCTTCGCTGGCGTCATGATTTTCCGCGCCATCCTTATAGGCGTCATTGGCAAATTCATGGTCGTCCCACATCGCGATCATCGGCAACACCTGATGAATGCGCTGCAAGTCCGGATCCTTGCGATAGGCCGCATAGCGCAGGCGATAATCGGCAAGCTGGATGATTTCGGAGACCGGATCGAGCACACGCGCGGCTACGGTCTGATCCTTCGACGGATAGGTTCCGGCGGGATATTCGTAGATATAGTCGCCGGTATGCACGATCAGATCGAGAGACGCATTTTGGGCCGCATGGGCGTAGGCGTTGAAATAGCCAAACGGCAGATTGGAACAGCCGACGACGCCGATGTTAAATTGCGCGGTTGGTCCCTCTGGCAGGGTCCGGGTACGGCCGACCTGCGATTTCGAGCCGTCTGGACCGATGAAGCGATAAAAATACCAAGCGTTCGGGTCGAGACCCTGAGCCGTGATCTTCGCGATATGGTCGCGATCAACCAGCGCCTCCACTTCTCCGGCAATTTTGGCACCGGAAAAGTCGGCGTTTGAGGATATCTCTGCCGTGAGCTTGACGTCGCCATTGCCGATATAGCGAGTCCATAACAGCACTGAGCTTTTGGAAGGTTCGCCGCTGGCCACGCCATGGGTAAATCCCTTTGCGCTCATCAGTGATGCCGAAGCCGGCACGCTAAGCGCGCCGAGGCCGAATGTTCCCAGCGCCATCAATTGGCGGCGATCGATATTCATGGTCATGATTTTATCCCAAAATGCCTAGAGCGAGCAAAATAGCGAAGAATAGAGACAGGCTGATGACAGTGAAAAACAATAGAAAAAATGTCCGGATCAGCGCTTCAGGGCGCGACATTCCATAGCCGTGGCGCAATTGCCGGTACATGTGAAACGGCGGATAGAAGACCAGCAGCAACCCCCAAAGGGTTCCAGAAACCCCGGTCGCGGCCAGCACGGCGCAAGTGATGAACAACAGGGACATGAAGCTGATCGAATAGGTTGTAAAAACCGCATGATCATAAAAATGAAATCCCCGCCGACCAATCAGCGTCAACCAGACGAACGGCAAGGATAGCGGAATCAGTAGCCAGGCGAATTTATAGCCATTGGCCTTGAGCTTGTAGAGCAGCAATTCCGGGTTGGCGTTGACCTTTTTGAAGGCACTGGCGAGCCATTTGTTGGCAGCCGGCCAACCGGTTTGCAAGCTGCTGTCGGAAGTCAGCACATTGCCAGCCTGGATATCGTCCAGACCGGTTTGTATCTTGGCCAGATCATCGCCGGACAAGCTGGTTCCCCGGACATCTCCATCGCCAAGATTGACATCGGGATAAGGCATTTTTTTGCCCATCATTGTCGCCAAAACATTGCGGCCCTTTTTGAGATCCAGAATCTCCTGCTCAAGCTTGGTCTTGTCTGCGCCGTCAGCCAGATTTAGCTGCGCCGTCTTGGCCTTGATCTGTCCGTCAAACTGCCCGGCCTGCCTGGTTACCCCGGTGCTCCATTCATCATCGGCTGTACCATCGCTTGATGGAAAAGGATCGCCGAGAAAAGAAAAGACCGCAAACATCATGAACACGGAAAACAGGAACAGCGCCATCGGGGAAATGAAACGGGCGCGCTCGCCATGGATGTAACGCCGGGTCAGTTCGCCCGGTTTCCAGGCCAGCAATGGCAATGTCCGCCAGAATTTGCCCTCAAAATGCAATACGCCGTGCAAGATATCGTGCCAGAAGGCACCAATAGACCGGTGGACATGCAGCGCCTGGCCGCAATTGGGGCAATAATTACCGGTCACAACGGCACCGCAGTTCAGGCAATTTCCGCCTTTGCCACCAGCTGCCGCGCCGCTCTCATCTTCCAATGCCTTGGCGATCAGACCGCCTTCCACGGCGGTTCCTATTGCTTCCAGTTCCTCCGACATGAGGCGCAGTTTTGGCCTATTCGATCAATAAGGCAAGCGGCTTTTTGTAATCTGCCTGATGTAGTGGTATATGATATATCATATCAGATTTTGGGAGAAAGAAAATGCGCAGCAAGAAACTGTATCTTCGCCAGAAAACGCCTGGCATTGCAGCGGACAAACCATTTGCGGAACTCAACATCACACCGCTGATTGATGTGCTGCTGGTGCTTCTGGTGATGCTGATGCTTTCCATCCCGGCCGTAACCCACAAAGTGCCAGTCGACCTGCCCTCGGGAACTGCGGGTACCGACACGCCGGTTGTCAACAAGCTGTTCTTGAATGCTGCCGGCACAGCGATCTGGAACGATATACCGATGGACAGCGACCGGTTGCGGGTCCGGCTGGAGATGATGGCCAGGGACCCGGCAAAGCCGCAACTCCATTTCGAAAGCGATGCCCAGGCGCGATACGAACGATTTGATCAACTCGTGGCGATGATCAAAAGGGCGGGTGTCGAAGAAGTCGGTTTCGTCGGCAATGATCAATTCGCAATATGGGACCATCCTTGAATTCTGAATTTGCGCCATCAAGCCAGTCCGTCGCCAGCACCCCCCCCCCTTACCGAGCGCGGACCGGCCTTGATCCTCCAGCTCCTTCGCGAAAAGACCCAGTCTGGAATCGATTGGGTGCTCAAGCCCGACACCGAAAAGGAGCAATGCGCATAATCCTGCCGCGATAAACGGCTGGCAGAGATCGGCCGGTTCAGCCCTGGGTATGATGCAAATGAAAATCGCAGATAAACCGCAATCAAATCAAATCATGGAAAGTCCGCGCCATTCCAGCAGCAGGCATCGGTTGCTATTTCACCTTGACTGTAAAGATGCACCATCTTTCTATTTGATCACTCCTCAATGCGTCGCAATAGTTGCACAGAACCATTTGATTCATCTGATCAATTGACTAGGTTAGGCCTTGGCCCAGTAAAGCGAGACGTCGACCAAGGTCGAATTTGAAGATTGGAAATTTGCATGCGAAAAATCCTGATTTCGGCGATATTGGCGCTTGGCGTCGCAAATATTGCGCCCCTTGCTGCTCAGCCATTGCCGGACAACACCATCGATCCAGCGAAAATCATTCCCTATTTTAATGTTGAAACAATCGATGCGACGCTCAAAACCGTCACCGGCAATCATCTGGCTACCGTCAATCCCGCGGGTGAAAATATCATAACCGCTTATGCGCCAAATGGTCTGCAATTCTCCTTCCAATTTCTTCAATGTGATGAGAAAACCCCTGTTCAGTGCAAAGCGCTCCAGCTTTTAACGAGCTGGAGTCTGGACGGCCAGAAACTAGACTTGCAGAATATTGTACCCGCGTTTCAGCGCAGCCATCTATTCGTCAATAGCGGA
>NZ_JBALTF010000027.1:0-30905 GCF_036964675.1 Parasphingorhabdus sp.
CGGCTTAGGCAAGCGTCTCCATATCAATTACGAAGCGGTAACGCACATCGGATTTTTCCATCCGGTCATAGGCGTTGTTGACATCCTGCATCGCGATCATTTCGATCTCGGGCAGGATATTCTTCTCCGCACAGAAATCGAGCATCTCCTGGGTTTCCGCGATGCCGCCAATCCCCGAACCGGTGAGGATCCGGCGACCCAATAAATGGCCGCTGTGCATTTCCGGTAACGTGCCGATCACACCGACCAGAACCTGTGCGCAGTCTACTTTCAACAAAGGCAAATAATGCGCGACGGGGTGCGGCACGGGAATGGTGTTGAGGATCATGTCGAAACTGTTCGCGGCGGCTTTCATCGCTTCGCGGTCGGTCGACAATAATATATTCTTTGCGCCCAAAGCCTTGGCGTCGGCCATCTTGTCCTCGGTGCGGGTGAGGACGGTGACCTCCGCACCCATGGCTGCAGCCAGCTTGACGCCCATATGGCCAAGACCACCAAGACCAACGACGGCGACCTTGCTGCCTGGCCCGACTTTCCATTGCTTGAGCGGGGAGTAGGTGGTGATTCCGGCGCAGAGCAGCGGAGCCGCTGCCCCCATGTCCATGCCATCGGGAATGCGCAGGACGAATTCCTTGCGCACGACGATCTTGTCGGAATAGCCACCACGGGTGATGCTGCCATCGCGGCGGTCCTTGCCATTATAGGTGCCGGTCATGCCGTTCAGGCAATATTGTTCCAGCCCCTGCTTGCAATGATCGCATTCCAGGCAGGCATCGACCATGCAGCCGACCGCGACCCGGTCGCCCTCGGCAAAGTCGCTGACATCTTCGCCAACCGCCCGGACATGACCGACAATCTCGTGGCCCGGAACCACCGGATAATTGCTGCCGCCCCAGTCATTGCGGGCGGTGTGCAGGTCCGAATGGCAAATGCCGCAATGCGATATTTCAATTAGCACATCATCGTGGCGCAGACCCCGCCGGTTGAACGCGAAGGGTTCCAGCGGCTGGTCCGGCGCATGGGCGGCATAGCCTTTGGCGGGATATTCGTTGGTTTGCGTATCCGTCATGGTCGTGGCTTTCAAAAAAAGGGGCTCCGGCAAACATGCCGGAGCCCTGATCCTAGCGCAAGTACAGCGCTTCCGCTTCCCAAAAATGGGATGCGATTTGTTTCTAGAACTGGACGCGTTTGGTGAAGCCGCCGTCGATCACCAGATGGGCGCCGGTGGTGTAGCTGGATGCCGGGCTGGCAAGAAAGACGACGCCGCGAGCGACATCATCGGCGGTACCGAAATCACCCAGTGCAAAGCCGGTCTTGGTCATTTCGTAAAATTCCGGCATGCCCTTTTCAATCTGCGACCAGTTGCCGCCGGGGAATTTGATCGGGCCCGGGGAAACCATATTGACGCGGATGCCTTTCGGCCCAAGCGCCTGGCTGAGCTGGCTGCCATAGGTGATCAGCGCGGCTTTCATCGCGTTGAACGCCTGCGGCGCGACAAAGGTTTCGAACGCGGCGGTAGAGGACATGAAGATCACGCTGCCATCATCGGATTTTTCCAGATGGGGTTCGAGCACTTCCATCGCCTTGACCGCGCCCATGATGTCGGTCTGAAAGGTGACTTCCCAGTCACCGGTCGCGCCGGCACCGGACGAGCTGACATTGTGGATGAAAATATCGCAGCCGCCGAGATCGCCAGCGGCCTTTTCAAGCCATTTACCATAGCCTTCAAGATCGGTCATATCGAGCGCATCGGCAAACACCTTGCCGCCATGGGCTTCGAGTTCCTTTTTCGCGGTAGCGACCTGTTCGGCATTGCGCGAGAAAAACGCGACATCGGCGCCTTCGCTGGCGAAATGCTCGAGTGCGGCGCGTCCGAGTCCGCGGCTTCCGCCGGTGAGAATGACTTTCTTGCCCTTGAGTCCTAAATCCATTTTATTCTCCTTTGTGTTTCGTGAAAGCGGGGTTAGAATTTTGCTATTGTTGCTTCGCAGCTCCAGCCGATACCGCGCCGCAGCAGGTCATAGATGATCGGCTGTTGCCAACCCGACCGGTCCACTTCGGGCCACCAGTCGAGCACTGGTTCCATGTCATAATGGCCGCGACAATGGCCCATGGTCAGATAGAGAACCGCGCCTTCGCCCATGCGCCGGATATAGAAGACCGGATGGCGGCTCTTCTCGATGTCGCTATGGACAAAGCCGCTGATATCATCCGTGCCATTATATTCGGTGTCGAGCAGCACGTCGAGTTCGGCGCGGGTTTCGACCAGATATTGCTCGTCGATGGTTTCAAAACTGGGAATGCCCTTGACCAGCGGATGGTCCGGCTGGGCATTGTCGACGGTGAAGGGAATGATCGGCGGATGGGATAAAAAGCGGGTGCCAAGCGTGTCCGCAAAGACCGGCATTTCATCCGGCGCATCGACCAGGCCGCTTTCCAGAAAGCGCAGCACCGCATTGGTGCCGTGCAAGGCAAAATAGCGGCCACCGCCGTTGACGAAATCCTGGATGGTTTTTTGCGCGGCCTCGCTGGGCTGCACGTCGCAGGTGTAGCTGACCAGAAAATCCGCATTGCGGATCGCATCGAGATTTTCATAATCTTCAAATACCCGCACCCGGATCCGGTCATCCTCGGCGAGCAATTTCATCACTTCAAGCCGGGCGTAATCAATGTCATGATATTTGCCGGCGGCGACCAGCACGCACTGGATCGGTTTCTGGTCGGGGCGGCGTTCTGGAGCTTCGCTCATCTAATCTTTTCCTATCACGGGGTTTGTCTTGCCATCCCAGTCGAGATGCATTTGTCGCATCGCCGCGAAACCGTCGAGGCCGGCTTGCGGGATTTGCAGATATTCAATTGTGGTGCCGGGGCCGCCGCCATAATCGGCGTAAAAGGCGCCACCAACGCCGCCGGGCAGGCTGACTTCCTGAATCACTTCGCCGCCGGCCGCTTCGGTCAGCGCGCGGGCATGATCCAGATCATCGACGATCAGGCACAGATGCTGCACACCCTGCAATCCTTTTTCGCGCCAGTCCCTGAACATCGATGGTGCATCATTATTCGGGCGGATCAGTTCGACCTGAATATCCCCCCAATAGCCGATCGCCATCGAAAACTGGATATCGGATGGTTCGCCGCGATATTTGACATTTTCCACCTCGACTTTTTCGGTGTGGAAAAACGGGCCGGCACCCATTTTCTGCGTCCAATAATCGAGCGCCGCATCATAATCGTCCGGCACATAGCTGATCTGCATGATCGTGCCGAGTTTGGCGAGAGAGGCGGGATTCTCGCTCATTCGCTATCCTGCCAGACTTTCGAGGAGGGCCGTTCGCCGATCCGGTCAACAAATTTTGCCAGATTGTCGGTGCCTTCGGGCAGCGACCAACCGACCGTATAGCCGAACTGGACGAAGCAATAAGCGATGAGGTCGGCCATGGTGAACTTGTCCTGGCAAATATAGTCTTTGCCCTCGAGCTGACCGTCGAGCCATTTCCATTTCTCGTCTGCCATGCGCGACAGATCGGCCGCGCCTTCCGGGCCAACCACATCCATCCGCGGTTCGAACATCGGTCTGCCCGCGCCACCACGAAAGCCAAGAGTCATGGGCACGGCGATTTCCAGATCGATCCGCCTTGTCCACATCCGTACTTCGGCGCGCTCCAAGGCGGTTGATCCGATCAGCACCGGCTCGGGATGGGTTTCTTCGAGATATTCGGCGATCGCCATGATTTCACTGAGCATGAAGCCATTGTCCAGTTCCAGCACCGGCGTCGTTCCGAGAATATTCTTGTCTGAAAATTCCGGCTGACGGTTTTCCGCCGTCAATATGTCGATGTGGATGCGCTCGATATCGAGCCCTTTTTCCAGAATGAACATGCGCGCGAAACGCGGATTGGGGCCAAGGCTGGAATAAAGCTTCACGTGACATATCTCCTTCGGGGCGGATTCGCGTCCCCCTCTATAGCATCGAAAGATACACAGGTAATCGCTGCGGGCTATCCTCTCAAAAACAACAGGCGGTGCTGCCAGATTCACTAGTGGCAGAGCCGCTTCATTGCGTTAGTTTAGCCCGAACAAGAATATTCAGTTTTCAGGAGAAGATAATGGTCGAGACGTTAACCGGACATAATCGGTCGAACGGCATTTCCTATACCGAATTGCTGGAAGGCGACAAAGTCGCACCGCCCGCCGTTTTCCTAGAAGAATCTCCCATGGAGCCTGGCGTCACCACCGTTGAGGTCAGCCGCTACTGGACCAAGGAAGAACATGATCGGGAAGTCGAGAGACTCTGGAAACGCGTCTGGCAAATGGCCTGCCACAAGGATGACATAAAGGATGTCGGCGATACCTATGTCTACGATATTGCCGAGCTTTCTTTTCTCATCGTCCGAGTCTCCGAAGACGAGATCAAGGCATTCCCCAATAGCTGCATGCACCGGGGCCGGGCGATTTGCGACAATCATAAAAAGGGTCAGAAGGCGCTGCGCTGTCCGTTTCATGGCTGGTCCTGGGAACTGAATGGCAAATTGAAGGAAGTGCCCTGTCAGTGGGATTTCCCGTCAGTGAGTGAAGAAACCCACAGCCTGCAGGAGGTTAGTGTTGGTGAATGGGGTGGGTTTGTGTTCATCAATCCGGACCCCGATTGCGAACCGCTGGAAGATTTCCTTGGCGATATCGACCGCCATTTCCAGATCCCGTTCGAGCGTCGCTACAAGGCGGCGCATATGGTCAAGCGGCTACCCTGCAACTGGAAAATTGCCCAGGAAGCATTTATGGAATCCTATCATGTGGTCGGCACCCATCCGGAGCTCATGCCCGCCTTTGCCGATGCGAACAGCAAATATGATGTCTGGCACAATATGTCCCGGGCGATGTCTGCCCACGGCCAGCCGAGTCCGCACACCGATCTTGTCAATCCCGATCCTACTGCCTTTCCCGATGAAAAGGCGTTCCAGAGCTTTGTCCACCCGATCAGCAAGCACAAGTTTGAACGACTGGAAGAGAATCGTGTCAAAGTATCTCTGCCAAACGGCAAGAGCGGCATTTTCGACATGGAAGCCAATTATATCGAGGGTGATGTAACGTCAGCGGATCCGCATATGTGCAACTGGATCGGTGGCAAGATTGCGCCGGCTGATGAAAATATGCCGATGATCTATACCGATGTTTCCGCCCATGCTTTGCGCGATGAGGCAGCGCAGGCGCGGCGTGAGGAAATGCGTCCCGCCTGGGGCGATATGGTCGACGATATCAGCGATGCCGATCTTGTCGATGCCATTTTCTACAGCGTTTTCCCGAACATCAGCCCTTGGGCGGACTTTAACCCAATCTTCTACCGGTTCAGGCCCGATGGCGACAATCCGGAACAGTCGCTGCATGAGGTCATGTTCATGGTCGCGTTGCCCGAAGGCGCCGAGCGTCCCGAGCCAGCAAAATGTACCTTCCTGGACCTGCATGATGATTATACCGAGGCGACCCAGTTTGGCAGCTATCTGAACAAGATTTTCAATCAGGATTATCTCAATCACAAGGCCATGCAAAAAGGCGTGAGAAGCCAGCCGAATGGCGTATCCCTGTTTGCCCAATATCAGGAATCGAAGCTCCGGCATTTTCACGACACGCTCAACCTGTGGCTGGATTCAGAGGAAGCACCGAAAAGCCCGAAAAAAGTGGTTGCCTGACATTGGACAATAGCTCTGTGGACGATATCCCGGCGGATAATATCCCTGCCGGTTTTGAGCGGGCAAAATTTTCCAGTCCTTTTCTTGATATGGCCGGCCCATATTACGAGCGCCAGGGGGAGGAATGCATCATTGTCGCAACCCGCATCAACAAGGGCCACATCAACCATATCAAGGTCGCCCACGGGGGGGTGCTGGGCACATTGGCGGATGTCGCGCTGAGCTATCAGGTGCACCGCGCGGAGAAGCCGGCACTGCCGGTGGCAACGATGAACCTCAACACCAACTATCTGGCCGCGGCAAGGCTCGACGACTGGGTGGAGGCCCATGCCCAGATAGACCGGATCAGCAAACGCACCGCTTATTGCAGCGGCCGGATTGTCTGCGGTGATGCGGTGCTGATGACGATGAGCGCGGTATTCGCCATATTGCGGAAATAGCTGCCGGGTTCCGCAGTTGATGAGGAACCCGGAAGGCGGCCCTTGTCTTTGATCAAGCTCCGCAACTCATACGCAGCATCATCCTCGCAAGCGCAGACCTAATCCGTTGCGCCTAGATATCCCAACTGCCCAGCCTTGAATATCGTCTGCCCGCGATTGACGCTGTTGAGCTTCTGTCCCGCCCGATTGACATGATAGCGGATCGTCGCATGGCTGAGCGACAGGATCATGCTGATCTCCTTGTCGGTCTTGCCGATTGCTGCCCAGTGCAGACATTCCGCTTCACGCTTGGACAGGATGCAATTGGCCGGCATCCGGTGTTTTTCACGCATGGCAAGGACATAGCCGGTTACGAATCGGCTGGTGACAATCCCGAAAAAGTCGGAATAGAGCCGGTACGGCTCGGTAAGATCGGCTATATCCTTTTCAAGCGGGGTAAAGCTGACGGCCGCAATCTGGCCGAAGGGCAGATGCACCGGGATCAGCATCGCCGATTTGGCCATCGCGCCCTGTGCATAGAAATCCTTTAGGTCGATCTTGTCGAGATATTCATTCGGCCAATGGCCGTGAAAGCCCTCGGCATTGCACCAGACCGGCTCGCTCTCATAGCGGCAGGCCCTGGGCAGGGGAGAACTGAGCGCCAGGCGGGTATCTTCCCACCAGCGTTCGCCTTCGGCGACCCAGCCGAACACATCCTTGTTGATCAAGTTGCCGTCGGCATCGACGAGATGTGCCTTGGATGAAATATCGGCTGAAACCGCGATCCGAAAGCCATAGGATTGGGCAATTTCATGAACGGCTACGGCCGCCGGACGAATTTCACCTGGATTGGTGATGGTGACGCTATCCACATTTTCACGAAATCGTTGTCGTCCAATTTCGGGAATCTCGGCGATAAAATTCTCAGCCATTCGGCTCCTCTCCTTGCGACGGTTATGATTATTCGTTGTGTGTCGCGTTGTTTGGTTTTGTAGTCAACCAAACATTCCTACCGATAGTGATAGGAGGAGTCGAGCCAGATCATCGTCTTATTCAATCGTTCCGATCAATTCGCCAACCGGATATTCTTCGCCATCGGCCCGGATGATGATTTTCAGTTTCCCGCTCGCCGGCGATTCGACCTCTTGCGTCGATTTTTCATTTTCCAGCGCGTAAATTTCCTGACCCGCGGTCACATCCGCGCCGTCTTCGACCAGCCATTCCGCAAGAATGCCGGTTTCCATGCTGAACCCCAATTTTGGTATGCGTATTTCTGTAGCCATAATAATTACCCCAGGATCTTGTGCACTTCACGTTCGACATCATCCTGGTTGAACATCCAGGCCTTTTCGATCGCGGGTGAGAAGGGAACCGGCGCATAGCCAGATCCCACGCGGCCAACAGGGGCCTTCAACTCGGAGAATAGTTCTTCGTGGATGCGCGAGGAAATTTCCGCGCCAACCCCGAAATTCCGGACCGCTTCGTGGACAACAACCGCCGCCTTGGTCTTGGCAACGCTCTTCAATACGGTTTCTTCATCAAATGGCGCGATCGTGCGCAGATCGACTATTTCGCAGGAGATACCATCCTTCGCGAGATTGTCCGCGGCGCCATGGCATCGGCTGATGCTGCTGCCATAGCCAATCAGCGTAATATCCGTGCCTTCGCGAGGCACAGATGCTTTGCCGAGCGGTACGGTGTGATCGGGTGCCGGGGCCGGGCCCTTGACGAAATAGCCGGGCGTATTCTCGATGAAGATTACCGGGTTGGGATCCATGATCGAGGAATAGAGCAGGCCATAAGCATCGGCAGGATTGGAGGCAGCAACAACCTTTAGCCCTGGCACGTGGGCGAGCCACGCTTCAAGCATATCACTATGTTGCCCGCCAAGACCGGTGCCTGCACCGGTGGTCGTGCGGATGGTCAGCGGAACGGTGGTTTGTCCCCCGGACATGAACCGCAGCTTGGCTGCGTGATTGACAATCTGGTCCATGGCAACGGTGATGAAATTCATCAGCATGATTTCCGCGACCGGTTTGTAACCGACCATCGCAGAACCAACCGCCGCGCCGACAATTGCCTGTTCGGAAATTGGCGTCGAACGAACGCGGTCCGTACCGAATTTCTCGGACAGGCCGAGGGTGACTTTAAACACACCGCCGCCTTGCTCATCGGCGATATCTTCGCCCAACAGGATGACCTTGGGATCGTCCGCCATTGCTTTGGCCAAGGCCATGTTACAGGCTTGCGCGAACATGATTTCTTTTGGTTTTTCGGCTGTATTGGTCATGCTGCTATCTCCACGTCGAGGACATCGATACGATATTCATCGCCCGGAGGATAAGGGGCATCCAGCGCGAACTGCGATGCTTCTTCGATGATCGCGGCATTCTTAGCCTCAATCTCTACAATATCCGCCTCGCTGACCTGGAGGTCGAGCAGCTGCTGGCGCAGGATCGGCATCGGATCATCCTTTTTCGCCTGCTCCATTTCTTCTTTGGGAATATAATGGCCGGTGTCGCCGAGCAAGTGACCGTGGAAACGGAAGGTCATCGCTTCGATCAAAGTCGGTCCATGGCCGGCTCGCGCATATTCAACCGCCTCTTTTGCCGCCGCATACATTGCGCTGGCATCATTGCCGTTGACCTGCACCGAACGCATGCCAAGGCCTTCACCACGCTGTTTGATCGACGCCGAACTGGTCGCGAATGCCATTGGAGTATGCTCGGAATAAAGATTATTCTGGCACAGGAAAATGACTGGCAGCTTCCAGACCTGGGCCATGTTGAGTCCCTCGTGGAAGGCGCCAATATTGGTCGCTCCATCGCCAAAGCAGCAAACTGTGACCTTGCCATCCTTGTCCAGCTGGCTGGCCAGCGCGAGGCCATTGGCAATAGGAATTCCGGAACCGACAATACCGGTGGTAACCATCACCCCGGTTTCAGGATGGGTGATATGCATCGGTCCGCCTTTACCCTTGCAGGTTCCGGCCATTTTGCCGGCGAATTCTGCCCAGAGCTCTTTCGACGGAATACCCTTTGCCAGCTGATCATGCAGCCCGCGGTAAATCGTTACCAAATAGTCCTCTTTGTTCACCGCTGCCATCATCGCGGAGGCAACCACTTCCTGGCCGCGCACGGGATAATAGACGATTTGCAATTGACCCGCTCCGATCATCTGGCGGAACTTGATGTCCGATTGCATGATCAGGTCGGCGCGGGTAAAAATATCAACGAGGACGTCTTTGTCCGCCATCTCAGTATTGGCCAAGGCTTTGCTCCTTTGTAATGCGGTCCTCTGGAGGGGACGCTTTCTTTGTAAACTACATAGCGCGAGCGGGCTGACTCGCCACTATTGTTATAGGGAGTGAGCCGCGAATATCAGGCACTAAGGTCGAGCGTTTCAGCCTGCGGCACCGTGGCCCAGAAGTCGGGATCATGCCCGAAAAAAATATGTGCCCCGGCACGGCGCAATGCCGACAGCCGTTGCAGCGAACCGTGATAGTGATCCGCATTATAGACCTGATCGGGCATCCGCAACTCATCGAGCGAACGACGGAAGTTGCAGCAGTCGCCCGCCAGCACCGCTTCTCCGGTAGCCGTCCGCACCCGAGCGGACTGGTGGCCCGGTGTGTGACCCGGGGTCGGAAACAGGATCACGCTGCCATCGCCGAACAGGTCATGCTCTCCGATGATCCGCTTGACCGTCTGGCCGGTGTCGAAATCTTCGGTGGTATAAGCGCCATCTTCACCGGAAAATCCGAATTCCCATTCGCTGTCCTGCACGATGACCGTTGCATTGGGCAGCATGTTATTGCCCCCGGCATGGTCGAGATGGAGATGCGAGTTGATAATCCATTTTATTTGTGCCGGATCGACCTCCAGCTCGCGCAGCCGATCCGCGACCGGATGCTCTGGCGGCATGTCGACAATCTTGCCGAGTCCTTTTTCCAGGCCCACGAACCGGTCGCTGAAACCGGTGTCGAACAAGGCCAGCCCGTCAGGATGATCGATCAGGAAAACGCAGGCAGGCACCTTGGTCTTGCCTTCCTCTCCGCCGATGAAATAGCTGGTCGGCAAGGTGATATACCCGCAGGTGAAGGCGTAGAGCAAAACCCCTTCATCTTTTATGCTTCGCGGCATGATTCTCTCTCCCAATGCTGCCAGACTGGACGGTTGCAACTAATATTTCAATCCGCCAGCTATCAAAGCTGGCAGTTCGGTTGACTGAGAGAATCCGTCTAACAGGCATCCAAGTCTTCCAATGGAGAATATTTATGACCGACAACAGGCAATGGCTGATCAACGGACGCCCCAAGGGGCGCGGGTTGGTGGATGATGATTTCAAGAAAGTCGTCACCGAAGTGCCGAAATGCGCCGAAGGCCATGTACTGGTGAAAAACGAGATATTGGGCTTTGATCCAGCACAAAAAGGCTGGATGGAGAATATCGGCGGCTATGTTGCGCCGACTGAAATTGGCGAAGTGATGCGCGGTTCCGGCATTGGCACCGTGATCGAATCGCGTCATTCCGGATTTGCCGTTGGTGACAAGGTCATGGGCATGTTGCGCTGGCAGGATTATGCGCATGTGCCGGGCGGGGAATTGAACAAAGTGCCTGATGATGAGCTGCTGGCCGCCAATCTGGGAGCCCTGGGGACTACCGGGATGACCGCCTATTTCGGATTGTTAAAACATGGCCGCCCTCAGCCGGGTGATACGGTTGTCGTGTCTGGCGCGGCCGGTGCAACCGGTTCCATGGTCGGTCAAATTGCCAAGATCGCGGGTTGCCGCATCATTGGCATCGCGGGCGGTGAGGAAAAGTGCAAGTGGCTGACCGACGATGTCGGCTATGACGTGGCGATTGATTATAAGAATGACGATGTTCGGGCGAAGCTGAAGGAACATTGCCCGCAGTCGATCAATGTCTTTTATGACAATGTCGGCGGCAAGATCCTCAACGATGCGCTGGCTCATCTGGCCATGCATGCCCGCGTTGCGATCTGCGGTGGTATCTCCCGCTATGAGCAGGGTGACATGCCGGCGGGCCCTGAAAATTATTTCAACCTGATCTTCAAACGAGCCAGCATGTCGGGCTTCATCGTATCCGATTATGTGAGCGAATTTCCGGAAGCGCAGAAACGCATGCGGCAATGGATCAAAGAGGGCAGGATTACCTTCAAGGAAGATATTCAAGAGGGATTTGACAATATCCCGACCACGCTGAGACGCTTGTTTGCAGGCCAGAATTTCGGCAAGCAAATGCTCCGTCTGGATTGATGCAAACGTTTGTATCGCTAACTAAATGCGCAGTGCCCGCATCCTGCAGGCTGACATATGACATGGTTGTCACGAGAGGTTAGATCATGAGCGATCTGGATAAATTCCGCGCTGAAGTGCGGGCTTGGCTGGATGAAAATTGCCCCGAAGAAATGCGCGACGGGGATATCACTGCCGAAAGCCAGTGCTGGGGCGGACGCCAATGGGAGTTCCAGTCCGAGGCGCAGAAAATATGGTTCGAGCGTGCGCTGACCAGGGGCTATACTGTGCCAACCTGGCCTAAGGAATATGGCGGTGCCGGACTGTCCGGCGAAGAGGCCAAAATCCTCGATGAAGAGCGGCAGGCAATCAATGCACGCAAGCCGCTGAGCAATTTCGGCATCTCGATGCTCGGCCCCGCTTTGCTGGCTTATGGTACCCACGAGCAAAAGCAACATCATTTGACCGGGATAGCCCGCGGCGAGATAAGATGGTGCCAGGGCTATTCCGAGCCGGGCGCCGGATCGGATCTCGCTTCGCTCAAGGCGAAATGCGAGGACAAGGGCGATCATTGGCTGATCAACGGCCAGAAAATCTGGACATCCAACGCCGATATTTCGGACTGGATCTTCTGTCTGGTACGGACCGATTTCGATGCCCCGAAACATCAGGGGATCACGTTCATATTGATCGATATGGCGAGCGAGGGCATCAGCGTTAAGCCGATCGTTCTCATCTCGGGCCACTCGCCCTTTTGCGAGACGTTTTTCGACAATGTCAAAGTGCCGAAGAGCTATGGCGAAGGCAATGCCTCGGTCGTCGGAGAGATTAATCGCGGCTGGGATGTCGCGAAAAATCTGCTGGTGCATGAGCGCGGCATGCTTGGCACGATGTCACCGCTCCGCGGGACAACCGGACCGGAAAATCTCGGTAAATTTGCCGCCGACCAAATTGGATTGGATGCGGCAGGTCGTCTTGATGATCCCGCCCTCCGTCAGAGCATCGCGCAAGCAGAGCTCGACAATTGGGCCTATAATCTCACGGTCGAGCGGCTGACCGACGAGGCCAATGCCGGCAATGGTCTGGGGGCCAAATCGTCGATGCTGAAATATGCGGCCTCGGAGCTTACCAAGCGTGGCACCGAATTGCGCATGGATATCGAGGGCACGACAGCGGCGACCATCGGTGATGACGGCATTGAATATGGCAGCCTCGCCAATAACTGGCTCTATAATCGGGCTTATTCGATCCTCGGCGGTACCACTGAAGTTCAGTTTAACATCATTTCCAAGCGCGTCTTGGGATTGCCGAGCCAATAGGGCGAATAAATCATGCCGCTGATACTCAATGAAGAACAGGAAATGCTGCAGGATGCAGCGAACGGATTCCTGACGGAAAAAGCTCCGGTAGCCGCCTTTCGAAAGGTTCGCGACAACAAGCCCGCAGACGGGTTTTGCCGTGAACTCTGGTCGGAGATGGCACAAATGGGCTGGGCTGGAATCATCGTGGATGAAGCGCATGGCGGTAGCGGTTTCGGCTATGTGGGAGCTGGCGTTCTGGCGGAGCAAATGGGACGCAATCTCACCGCATCGCCCTTTTTCGCCACGTCCGTGCTGGGCGCTACGGCGATCCAGCAATATGGAACGAAAAAGCAGAAAGACAAAAATCTGGCAGCGATCAGCAGCGGCGACACGCTCTTTGCTCTGGCTGTCGATGAAGGCCCGCGGCACAATCCCGCCCGGATCAAATTTGTAGCCAAGCCGGCGGGCAATGGCTTTGTCCTTTCCGGTACAAAAACCTTTGTTGCCGATGGCCATGTGGCTGACAAGCTGATCATCGCTGCCCGGACGTCAGGAGCGGAAGGCGATACCCATGGTATCACTTTGTTCCTGGTTGACGCAGATGCACCGGAAATCATGCGCGAGTACACACCGATGGTCGATAGCCGCAATGCTGCCAATATTTCGGTCGATGGCCTCGAGGTCACCGGAGATGATATATTGGGCGAACTGGACGGCGGCTATGGGGCGCTGGAAGGTATATTGTCCGCGGGCCGCGCCGTGTTGAGCGCCGAAATGTCCGGCTCTGCGCAGCAGGTTTTCGGCGTCACCACGGACTATCTCAAGGAACGCGAGCAATTCGGTCAGAAAATTGGTTCCTTTCAGGGATTGCAGCACCGTGCTGCCCATCTGGCGACCGAAATCGAGATGATGAAATCGGCGGTGTTGAAATCGCTCAAGGATCTCGATGAGGATTTTGACAATGCCGGCATGACCTGTTCGCTGGCGAAGGCCAAGACCGGCCAGGTTGCACAGCTGGCGACCAAGGAAGCGATCCAGATGCACGGCGGTATTGGCGTTACCGACGAATATGATGTTGGCCTCTATTTCAAGCGGGTCCACGTAGCGCAGCAGATGTTTGGCGACGCCGGCTTCCACAGTGATCGCTGGGCAAAAAATTCCGGTTTTTGATCAGTCGCGGAGTGTTCTAGGCGCTTCTGACGTTCACATTGGTGGGACCAAAATAAGCGGTCATCCTGGCGACTTTTCCGGCTGGATCAAATTCGAAAATATCGATCACTTCGACAACCATGACCTGTCCGTCATCTTTGCCGATCTCGGCGCGAAACGGGAAAGCGGCCGCTTTGGCCGAAATGCGGACGGGTCCGGTCAATTCGACCTTCGCGCCGCCGGAAAAGGCATTGGTATAAAATTGCAGGATTTCATCGCCGCGCTTGGGCGCTGTGCCTGCCGGATCCTCGACTGTGGCAGCATCGGTGTAGAGCGCCATCACCGCTTGCATGTCGCCCGCGTTGATCGCGGCGATATACTGGTCAACGGTTTGCTGCATATGTTGCGGTGTGAGCATCAAATATCCTTTTGCTGGAAAATATGCCGAAACTAGATTGTCGGGGCAGGATAGACTTCTGCTGAATTTGATAGGGAGATGAATATGTCGGGTCAATTGGAGGGCAAGGTTGCGATTGTCACGGGCGGTGCATCGGGTATCGGCGCAGCGACCGTGGCGCGCTTTGTGCAAGAAGGGGCCAGGGTTCTTGCCACCGATGTGCAGGACGCACTGGGCCAGTCCGTCGCTGCCGAGGCTGGTGCCTTGTTCATGGTTCAGGATGTGTCCGCGCCGGAAGCCTGGGATCAGGTGATGGACAAGGTTCAAAGCGAATTCGGGCGTCTGGATATTTTGGTCAACAATGCCGGAATCGTAATTGGCAAGAATATCGAGGAAGTCGACCTGGAAAGCTGGCACCATTTGCTCGGAATCAATCTCACCGGCGTGATGCTGGGTTGCCAGAAGGCCATTGCGATGATGAAGAAAAATCCTGGCGGTTCTTGCGGCTCGATCATCAATATCGCTTCGACCAGCGCTTTCGCGGCGCTTCCTGCAGACGTGACCTATACCGCCTCGAAAAGTGCGGTGCGGATGCTGTCCAAATCGGTTGCCGTCCATTGTGCGCAAAATGGTCTGAACATCCGCTGCAATAATCTGGTTCCCGGTGCGACCCACACCGGAATCATCGATGCGGCAGCGAAAACCGTTCCCGGCATGGTCGAAATGGCCGCCGCCATGTCCCCGATGAACCGGATCGGGCAGGGCAGTGACCTTGCCGCTGCTGCGGTATATCTGGCCGGGGATGACAGCGGTTTCGTCACGGGCAGTGATTTGCTGGTCGATGGCGGGATGCTGGCGGTGCATCCAGGCTATTAAAGTCTGTCTATCCTAGCCGTTTTGGCAGTTATTGGCGGCCGGCTTTCCCCCTTATAGGACTTGCAGAAAAGGGAGAGATCTTTGTGAGCGCACAGCCGATAGCCGACAATCTGTTTACCGAGGACATGAGCGCGCTTGTCGGTGCGCGGAACCGGGAAACCGGGCATATATTCTTTCCGCTGCCCTTGACTCCCGATGACAATATAGAGCCAATCCGATTGGCGTCGCGTGGAACGGTGTGGACCTATACGGTCCAGCGCTTCCCGCCCAAGGCACCCTATATCGGGCCTACCGATCCGGAAAAATTCAAACCTTATGTGGTCGCCTATGTCAGCTTGCCGGGACAGACCATGGTGGAATCGCGCCTGACCGGCGTTGAACCGGACGATGTCAAAATCGGCATGGAGGTCGAGTTCACGACGATCCTGCTCGATCCGGATGCGCCGCCAGAAGAGCAAAAGCTCATTCACGCCTTCAAGCCTGTTCAGGGAGAATAATCATGTCAGACGTTTGTATCGTAGGAGCAGGGATTCACCCTTTTGGCCGGACCGAAGGCCGCGACGGCATGGATCAGGGAATTTTTGCGGTGCGCCAAGCGCTGGCCGATAGCGGTATCGAATGGAAAGATGTCGAGTTTGCCTTTGGCGGCTCGGCGGCATCGGGCAATGCCGACAATATGGTTTCCCAGCTGGGTTTGACCGGAATCCAGTTTATCAATGTCTCCAATGGCTGTGCAACCGGCGGATCGGCCCTGAACGCTGCCGTCAGCGCGATCAAGTCGGGCGAATATGAGATGGGCATGGCGGTCGGTTTCGACAAGCATCCGCGCGGTGCTTTCAACGCTGATCCTGCATCCTACGGTCTGCCCAACTGGTACGGTGAAGCTGGCTATATGCTGACCGTGCAATTTTTCGGCGCGAAAATCATGCGCTATCTGCATGAACATAATATCAGCCGGGAGACTCTCGGACGGGTTGCCGAAAAGGCTTTTCGCAACGGCGTAAAAACCGATCACGCCTGGCGGCGCAGCGAGGTTGATCTGGATACGATCATGAATGCGCCGATGATCTGCGATCCGCTGACCAAATATATGTTCTGTTCGCCAGCGGAAGGGGCTGTGGCGCTGATCCTCGCGAGCGAGAAAAAAGCCAAGGAACTCGGTGGGCCGATAATCCGGCTGAAGACCTCCGTAATGCGCACCCGGCCTGCTGGGTCGTTCGAGGTATTTGCCGCGTCGATCGACAATGAGCGCGGCGGGACGGCAACCGAAATCGCTTCCAAGGCGGCCTTCGAACAAGCTGGCATGGGACCGGAAGACATTGATATTGCCCAGTTGCAGGACACAGAATCCGGTGCTGAAATCATGCACATGGCGGAAAATGGTTTTTGCAAGCCGGGCGACCAGGAGCAGTGGCTGCTCGAAGGACGTAGCGAAATCAACGGCCAATTGCCGATCAACACCGACGGCGGTTGTCTCGCCTGCGGCGAACCCATTGGTGCTTCCGGCTTGCGGCAGGTCTATGAGAATGTCGTGCAATTGCGCGGAACCGCGGGTGCACGGCAAGTGCCGGGCAATCCGAAAAGCGCCTATACCCAAGTCTATGGCGCGCCGGGCGTATCTGCCGTAACGATTCTCCAAAGATAGGAGATTCGATGACCAAAGAAATCAGCGCCGAGGCGCATGACATAGCCGAACGAGTCGAGCGTTTCGTTCGTGACAAAATTTTTGCTTATGAAAAGGATGATCGCTGCGAAGATCATGGACCAACCGATGAGCTGGTCCAGGAAATGCGCGTATTGGCCAGGGAAGCGGGCGTTCTGACTCCGCATATCCGTGAGGATGGCAGCCATCTGACCCATCTGGAAACCGCACTGGTTTTACGCAAGTCCGGATTGTCGCCGCTGGGACCGCTGGCGGTGAACACGTTCGCGCCGGATGAGGGCAATATGTATCTGCTCGGCAAATGCGCCTCGCCAGAACAGAAAGACCATTTCCTGGCACCGCTGATATCAGGCGAAGCGCGTTCTGCATTTTTCATGACCGAGCCGGCCAGCGAAAATGGCGCGGGTTCTGACCCGATGATGATGCAGACGACCGCAAAACTGGATGGCAATCATTGGGTGATCAATGGCCGCAAGACTTTCATCACCGGCGCCAAAGGCGCGAAGGTCGGGATCATCATGGCGAAATCCGCAGAGGGTGCGACCATGTTTCTCGTCGACCTTCCGGATCCCGCGATCAAGATCGAACGGGTGCTGGACACCATCGACAGCTCGATGCCGGGCAGCCATTCGGTGGTCAATATTGACAATCTGCGCGTTCCTGCAGACCAGATGCTTGGCGAAAGCGGTGAAGGTTTCAAATATGCGCAGGTGCGATTGTCACCGGCTCGCCTGACCCATTGCATGCGCTGGCTCGGTTGCTGTGACCGGGCGCAGGAAATTGCCATTGATTATGCGTGCAAACGCCAAGCCTTTGGCAAGCCGCTGATCGACCATGAAGGTGTTGGCTTCATGCTGGCGCAAAATCAGATAGACCTGAAACAGTCCGAACTTATGATCGACTGGTGCGCTTCGGTTCTCGATACCGGCGCATTGGGCACGACCGAGAGCTCGATGGCCAAGGTCGCGGTTTCAGAAGCGCTGTTCCGCATCGCCGACAATTGTGTCCAGGTCATGGGCGGCACCGGCCTCAGCCGTGATACTGTGGTCGAGCAAGTGTTCCGTGAAGTACGCGCCTTCAGGGTCTATGATGGCCCGACCGAGGTCCACAAATGGTCGCTTGCCAAGAAAATCAAGAAATCACATAAAATCGCGAATGAAGGATAATCCATGACCAAGAACCGCAAATTCACCCTCGTCAGCCGCCCGATTGGCGAGCCCAAGGAAAGCGATTTTGCGCTGGTCGAAGAGGAGTTGCCGGAACTTGGTGATGGCGCCTTTCTGGTGCGCAATCACTATATCTCGCTCGATCCGGCACAGCGTGGCTGGATGAGCGATGCGGAAAGCTACATGCCGCCGATCGCTCTGGGTGCAGCGGTCACCGCCAGCAGTGTTGGCCAAGTTGCCGAGTCGAAAAACCCTGATTTCCCGGTCGGGCAATGGGTTGTCGGTCTCGGCGCAATGGAAGAATATTCGATCGTTCAGGCTGGCGGCTTTACCTCGCCCATAGACGTATCGCTGGTGCCATCTCCGACAAATTTTCTGTCGGTTCTCGGCGCCGTCGGCATGACCGCCTATTTTGGCATGATCGATGATGCCAAGCCGAAACAAGGCGAGACATTGCTGGTAACCGGTGCCGCCGGCGCGGTCGGTTCACTGGTCGGACAAATTGGCAAGATCCACGGCTGCCGCGTTGTCGGAATTGCCGGTGGCGCCGACAAATGCGCGCGGCTGGTCGATCATTATGGTTTTGATGCGGCGATTGATTATCGCGGAAAGAGCCAGGCCGATCTGGAACAGGAAATTGCGGCGGCAGCGCCCGATGGTGTCGATATCATCTGGGAAAATGTCGGTGGCGAGATTCTCGATGCCGGTATTACCGCGATCAATGAACATGGCCGGGTCGTACTTTGCGGCCTGATCAGCGAATATAACAGCCCCGAACCTGTCGGCATTCGCAATCTCTGGTATCTGATCTCACGCCAGGCGACGATCAAGGGATTTCTGGTTCGCGATTATCCGGCCCGGTTCCCCGAAGGCATTGCGCAAATGGCACAATGGATGGGCGAAGGGAAAATCAAGCATGATGAGGATATCGATCGGGGAATCGAAAATAGCTATGCCGCTTTCATGAAGCTATTTTCCGGTGCCAATAAGGGCAAGATGATCCTCGATGTTTCACCGGAAGAATGAACATAGGAGTATAAAGCATGTCAGAAAATAAACGGATCGTTCTCGATTTCATCGATGCGTGGAACCGGCTCGATTATGCCGCCATCTATGCGGCGATGACCGACGACATATTTTATCACAATATTCCGATGGAGCCGTGCGACGGCATTGCTGCGGTTCATGCATTTTTTGACAACCCTTCCTTCAGTTTTGATGCCGCGCAGTGGGATGTTCATCATATTGCTGCAACCGGAGAGGCCGTTCTGACCGAACGAACGGACAAGTTCCGGATCGGTGACAAATGGATTGCCATCCGGGTGATGGGCACATTTGAAATGCGCGATGGCAAGATTGCGAAATGGAGAGACTATTTCGACCTCGCCGAATTCCAGAACCAGATGGCAGCCGCAATGGGTGCCAACGCGTCCTGAGATCAGGCCGGTTTGTAAAGCACGCCATTGTCGACCGGATATTCGCCAGCGGTCATGAAGCGCGATTCGTCGCTCGCCAGATAGACGCATAAAGCCGCTACATCCTTGGGATGGCCCAATTCTCCGATCGGTATCATCCCGGTTTCCGGCGTTGCTCCGCCGCCCGCGCCAACGGCTTCCTGCCGCACCATTGGCGTGTCTATGCCGGCCGGATGGAGGCTGTTGCAGCGAATAGGGTAATTTTGTTCCTTGCAATGCAGGGCCACCGATTTGGTCATCGACCGCACACCACCTTTGGCGGCACTATAGGCAACGAACGGGGAATAGCCCTGCAAAGCCGCCATCGAACTGAGGTTGATGATCGAGCTGGGCTGGTCGTTGGATTTCATTGTTCTAACGGCAGCGCGGCATCCCAGAAAAACACCGTCGAGCATGACCGAAGTCTGTTTGCGAAAAAGTTCAAGCGTGCAATCTTCGATGGTGCCGGGAATGACCAGCCCGGCATTGTTGACCAAGATGTGCGGTGTTCCAAAAGCATCAAGCGTTGCCGCGAATATTTCATCCCAACGCTGTTCTTCAACGACATCCTGCTGCAGGGCGATTGCCGTGGTGCCGATTGCATCGGCAACTTTTGTTGCGGCTGCCAGATCAATGTCGGTCAGCACGACCTGAGCGCCTTCTGCAGCAAAGGTTTCGCTGATAGCTTTACCCAGGCCGGAACCGGCTCCGGTTACGATGGCAATTTTCCCACTAAGGCGACCCATTTTATTTTCCTTCGATGCTGGACTATCGCATCACTATAGCCGTCGAGTTCCGGTTTCGCACCATCCCCATTATCGTTAGTCCCCAATCCGATTATTGGCAGAAAACGTAAAAATGTTGCGGGAAGAACACAGTTTTCCACAGTTGCTATCAATTTGGCTAGCAGAGCCAACCGAAACTCACGCTTAAGACCAAACGCTGACAAGGCGGGAAAAACCGCCGGATATTTTATGTTAGGCTCCGGCTAAATATGCCGGGCCAATTTGGGAGAGAGCAATGACCACATACTCGTCGCGAAGCAAATCCATCTTGGGGAACAAGACGGTCAGAACCCTCTTACTGGGTTCCGTTGCAACCATGGCATTTGCGGGTCTTGCCTCGCCAGCGTCGGCGCAGGATGCCGATGAATTGGACGAGAGCAATGTGATCACGGTTATTGCGCGCAAGCAAACTGAAACATTGCAGGAAGTACCGGTGACGGTGACCGCGATCGGTGGCGATACGCTGGAGAAATATCAGGTCAATGAAATCGCCGATGTCGTCAGTCGTGTCCCAGCTCTCAACGTTCAGGTCGGTGGTTCCGGTTCCGGTGGCCAGATCAGTTTGCGCGGCGTTGGTTCATCCAATATCTCTGCATCATTCGACTCTGCCGTGGCATTTGACTTTGATGGTGTTCAGGTCAGCACGATGCGTATCGTGCAAGCCGGCTTTTTCGACGTCCAGCAGATTGACGTTCTTAAAGGCCCGCAATCTCTATTCTTCGGCAAGAGCGCTTCGGCTGGTGTGTTTGCCATTCGTTCGGCAAATCCGACCCAGGATTGGGAAATGGCTGGCAAGGCTTCCTATGAGTTTGAAGAAAAAGGTTACACCATTGGTGGTCATATTTCAGGCCCGCTGAGTGATACGCTTGGTATCCGTGTGGCCGCGCAATATCAGGATATTGAAGATTATGTGAAGCTGGCGCCCGGAACAGCGGCTTTCAATCCGGATGGCAGTGTCAGGGATTCAAGAGGCCTCAAGAATTTCATCGGCCGTGCGACATTGCAGTGGGATCCTGCCGATAATTTTAGCGCTAACTTGAAATTGAACTATGTCAAAAACAAGAATGATGGTGCCATCGGGCATTCCGACATCAATTGTGGTGCCAATGGCGTGGCCGATCCCGTATCTTTGCTCGGCGGCGGCCTGGTCATACCTTCAAACGCCGATTGTAACGACAGCGACGGTCTGTATCATCATACAGATGGCGCAACGGCTTTAACGAGCCAGACACCGGATGGTTCAGCAGGAAATCCACGCTTTAACAATGGCATTCCCTTTGGTGAAACTGACATCTTCTTCGGACGGTTGAGATGGGATTTGGATATTTCCGATACGCTGACATTGTCGTCGGTTTCCGGTTATCTCAGTCTGGATGCTGTGGATACAGATTGCTATGGTTATGTGGGACAGTTTTCTCCAACTATCGCGGGAGGCGCAGGTTGTAGTGACCCTCAGAACAAGACCGAGCAATTTACTCAGGAACTGCGTGTCACCAGCGATTTTGATGGCATGTTCAACTTCATGGTCGGCGCATTTTACGAAGATCGCAATATTGATTTCAATACTTCGCAGCAGGGTGTGAACATCTCGTTCGTTGCGCCCGATCCGGTCACGGGCAACACCTATGACTGGTTCAAGAAACAGAATACCAAAACCGAAGCGCTATCGTTGTTTGCCAGTGCGACACTGGATCTGACAGAGCAGTTGGAATTGTCAGGCGGCGTGCGCTGGACCGACGAAAAGAAGGTTTCGAGAATTACGGTTCCCTATGTTCACGCATTCCTGTCTGCGACGCCGGCATTTATCGACAGCGGCTTCTTTTCGGGACCTATTACATTCAAGGACTCCAACTTCTCGCCAGAAGTTTCGATCAAATATCAGGCAACTCCGGACATCAATATCTATGGTGCCTTCAAGACCGGTTTTAAATCGGGTGGTGTCGATAATAGCGCTCTGCCATCGAACAGTTTGCTGGGCTTCAATGATCCGGATCCTGCCGTCCGTAAGGCAGTTGCCGATGCACTGAAATTCAAATCAGAGACTGGTCTCGGCGGTGAAGTTGGCGTTAAAACTCAATTTGCAGATCGCACTGTTACGCTGAATACTTCGGTCTTCTATTATGTCTTCGATGATCTGCAGGTGCAAAATTTCGACGCTGCAACCATTCAGTTCCAGACCTTCAACGCCAGTCAGCTGACCAGCAAGGGCGTTGATGTAGAATGGGGATGGCGGACGCCGGTCGAGGGCTTGAATCTCTCTGGTTCGCTCGCTTATACGGATGCCAAATTTACCGCGCCGTTCGTGACGACATCAGGTGAGGATCTTGAAGGCCGAGCAGCGGCACGCGCTCCCAAATTTGCTGCCAATGCAGGCTTTGATTGGACTATGCCAATGGGAGATTCGATCGAACTCGGATTGAACGGCAATTTGCAATATAGCGGGTCCTATTTCACCAATGAAGACTCGCTGACTGATCTTAGGCAGGACAGCTATGTGTCTATCGATGGTGCGATTTCGGTCGGTGATCCGGACGGCAAATGGAAATTGTCACTGGTCGGTGTGAACCTGACTGATGAAATCTGGGTCAACACCAGCGGTGGCCGTCCATTCCTTGAGCCAGGCGTTGGTGACGATCTGGTCGTTACACAAAATCGTGGCCGTCAGGTCTTTGTGGAAGCCAGCTTCAAATTCTGATCAACCTCCCGTTGATCTGACAGGGCCGGGACAGCTTGCTGCTCCCGGCCTTTTCTTTTGGCGAGCAATGAATAGCCATAATGAGAGTGGCATCGGCCACCTGCCGAAGGTTAGAAGGCACAGAAATTTACAAATAGGAGCGGAACTTATGGGACGTCTGGACGGAAAAAAAGCGATAATTCTCGGGGCCGCCGGTCAAGGCAATATGGGGCAGGTGATTGCAAAGCGTTTTCGCGATGAAGGCGCGGATGTTCTGGTGGCTGGACGGAAGGAAGAGGAACTGAAGCGCTTCGCTGAAGAGATCGGCGGTCACTATGCGCTATGCGATCTCACCGTTGAAGCGGATATCAAGGCTCTTGGCGATAGCGCGAAGAGCAAGATGGGCGGCGTTGATATTGCCGTCAACGCAACCGGCGTTGGTCTTTTAAAGCCCTTTCTGGACAATAGCCGCGAAGACCTGGAAATGATGTCGGCTCTGCAATTGGTCGGGCCATTCCAATTCTATCAGGAAATGATCAAGGCGATGGATGAGGGCGGATCGATCATCCAGATCAGTTCGGCCACCGCGACGATCATGCTGAACGACCACGCCGCCTATATGGGTACCAAGGCAGCCACCGATCATATCATTCGCTGCGTTGCCCATGAATTTGGCGAAAAGGGAATCCGGGCGAACAGCATTTCGCCGGGTCTCACGCGGACGCCGATGACGGCGGGCGTTGATCAGGTGCCTGGACTGGTTGAGTCCTTCGAAGCGCGCTATCCGCTTGGCCGGATTGGCACCAGCGAAGATATCGCCGCTGCCGCTGTATTCCTTGCCAGTGACGAATGTTTCATGACTGGCGAGAATTTGCAGGTCAATGGCGGGCTGTGCCTGCGCGGCAATCCGACCCGCAAGGATCAGGAACTGATGATGGCATCTCTCGCCGCGGCGTCCTGACGCTAGTCTATCGGTTTAAGTCGCTTCTGGATGTGCGGGCGGATCTTCAGGAACTGTAGATATAGGGCCTCGAGGATCGCCAGCACACCAGGAACGCGAGCCAGCAGTCCGATCGGCCGCAAGGCCGGGATTGCGCGCCACATGGCGGCAAAAGCCGCCGCGCCTGACAATAGACGTCCATCTTCGGAAGCATGAAAGCGGTCGAGCATCAACTGCCGGTCGAGCGGGCAGGATGCGGCGGGCAGAGCAATGTCGATGAAGCGGATAGCCTTGCGTCGGTCCAGCTTGCGCATCAGGGCGATTTCCCGAATGCACAGCGGACAGGCGCCATCATACCAGACGGTTACATCGCTCATCGATCCTGCTCGTTGCCGAGGCTGTGTTTCATGTCTGTCCCGCCATCATTACAGCAGAGACTTAATAGCCGGGACGGTCTTATGCCATATGGCCTAAAGGCCTAGTCCGCGCGATCGCATGCCTGTTGGCCGGCTCGCAAAGGGTGAGCGAAGATCAAACGTCCAGATTTGCGACATTCAGGGCGTTGTCGACAATGAACTCGCGCCGCGGTTCAACCACTTCGCCCATCAGCTTGGTGAAGATGTCATCGGTCACATCGGCCTGTTCGACGGTTACCTGCAAGAGCGAGCGCACTTCGGGGTCGAGCGTCGTTTCCCAAAGCTGTTCGGCGTTCATCTCGCCAAGACCTTTGTAGCGCGAAATGGCGAGGCCCTTGCGGCCTGCCGCCATGACCGTGTCGAGCAGTTCGGAGGGGCGGGTAATCAGCGTGCCGTCCGAGCCAACGCCTGCCTCATCGGCCTCATCCGTATCGCCGGCGGCCGATTTGACCAGCCGGCTGCCGCTGCCATAGGTTGCGGTTTCTTCGGAAGCGAGGCGGTGGAGTTTGCGGGCTTCGGCGCTTTCCAGAAATTTCGCCTCGATGATATGATGATCGGTGACGCCGCGCCAGAATCGCTGGAACAGATAGCCGCCTTCTTCCGAAACCTGGCCCGACCAGCGGCCTTCCTCGTCAACCTTGTCCATCCAGGCTGCCGTTGCATCAACTGCCGCTTGCCGTTCTGCCTTGCCATGATCGGGATTGAGAGCGCCGGTGAGCGCCATGCCTTCAACAATCGTGCTGTCGTAGCGCCGTGGCACATAAGCCATCAGACTGCGCATTCTCCGGGCATGTTCTATCAGGCCGCGCAGATCGTCGCCGCTCCGCGCACCTTCGCCGGTTTGCAGGATCATTCCGCTGAGGCCAGCCTCAACCAGATATTGGTCGAGCGCATTGTCGTCCTTGAGATAGACTTCGCTCTTGCCCTTGCCCACTTTGTAGAGCGGCGGCTGGGCGATATAGAGATGGCCACCCAAGATGATCTCCGGCATCTGCCGATAGAAGAAGGTCAGCAGCAGCGTCCGGATATGGGCGCCGTCGACATCAGCATCGGTCATGATGACGATCTTGTGATAGCGCAGTTTCTCGAGATTGAAATCGTCGCGGCCAATGCCGGTACCCATCGCCTGGATCAGCGTGCCGACTTCCTTGGACGACAGCATCCGGTCAAAACGGGCGCGTTCGACGTTGAGAATCTTGCCCTTCAGCGGCAGGATCGCCTGATACATGCTGTCGCGTCCCTGCTTGGCAGAACCGCCAGCGGAGTCGCCTTCGACCAGAAACAATTCGCATTTGCTCGCATCTTTTTCGCGGCAATCGGCGAGCTTTCCGGGCAGCGAAGCAATATCCATCGCGCCCTTGCGCCGGGTCAGTTCACGTGCCTTTTTCGCCGCTTCACGGGCGGCAGCGGCGTCGATGACCTTCTGCACCACCAGTGACGCATTTTGCGGATTTTCCTCGAGCCATTCAGCCAGCTTGTCAGCCATCAGGCTTTCCAGCGGCTGCCGCACTTCGGAAGAGACCAATTTGTCCTTGGTCTGTGAACCAAATTTCGGGTCGGGCAGCTTGACCGATACAATGGCGGTCAGGCCTTCGCGCATATCGTCGCCGGTCAGCTTGACCTTTTCCTTCTTCAGCGCGCCGGAGCTTTCGGCATAATTGTTCAGGGTCCGGGTCAGCGCCGAGCGGAAGGCGGCCAGATGGGTGCCGCCATCGCGCTGCGGGATATTGTTGGTGAAGCAGAGGACATTTTCATAATAGCTGTCGTTCCACTCGAGCGCGACGTCGATGATGACATCGTCGCGGTCGCCGTGAATGGCAATGGGTTCGGGCACCAGAGGCGTCTTGTTGCGATCGAGATATTGAACGAAAGCGGCAATCCCGCCTTCATAAAATAGGTCGATTTCCTTCGCCTCTTCATGCCGCGCGTCGCGCAGGATGATATGCACACCGCTGTTGAGAAAGGCGAGTTCGCGGTAGCGGTGCTCGAGCTTCTCGAAGTCGAATTCGGTGATCTTGAAGGTCGCGGGAGACGGGAAGAAGGTGACTTTTGTCCCCTTCTTGAAGCCGGTTGCATTGTCTGCCACCGGCGCATCACCGACGACCGCCAGCGGACGCACGGCATCGCCAAATTCGAAGCGCATATTATGCTCTTTGCCGTCGCGCCAGATATCCAGTTCCAGCCATTCGGACAAGGCGTTGACCACCGATACGCCGACGCCGTGGAGGCCGCCGGATACCTTGTAGGCATTGTCGTCGGAGGTATTCTCGAACTTGCCGCCAGCGTGCAGCTGGGTCATGATGACCTCGGCTGCCGAGACGCCTTCCTCGGTGTGCATGCCGGTCGGAATGCCGCGGCCATTGTCCTCGACCGAGACGCTGCCGTCAGCGTTGAGCGTGATCAGGATCAGGTCGCAATGGCCGGCGAGGGCTTCGTCGATCGCGTTATCCGATACCTCGAACACCATGTGATGCAGGCCGCTGCCATCATCAGTGTCGCCGATATACATGCCGGGGCGCTTGCGAACAGCATCCAGGCCCTTGAGAACCTTGATGGAATCTGCACCATATTCGTTCTGGTTGGGAGACTTGGAAGCATCTTCCGGCATTTCATTTTTGCTAATGTCATTCATGCCGGGACCATAGCCGCTGGAGCGGGCAAACCCAAGGAAAATGTAGGATTTGCCGATATTAAAAGCACTTAAAAACAATGACTTATATATATTTTCAATCGCGCGAACGATTCTCGCATCAAGCCGTGATTATCAAAATGGATAGGGGCGCAAAACAGCGGCCGGCGAGGAGATGGAACCCGGCCAGCAAAAGCCCTTTGCCGCTGCGCGCATTCGTGCGAAATGCGACCGCATCTGCACGCTTTCGGGCCAAAAAAACCGAAAAGGACCCCATTTATGACCAATTCTGCCGATATCAATCCCGCCGATATGGTGCCCTTCGCCAAGCACATGGGCATCACCATCACCGCGATGGACAAGGACAAGGTGTGCGGCGAAATGCTGGTCCGGCCGGAAATCTGCACCGCTGGCAACGGGCGCGGCAGTCCCAGCATCCATGGCGGCGCGGTGATGACCTTTGCCGATGTGCTCGGTGCCTTTGGCGGCTTTGCCAATCTGCCCGAGGGTTCAAACGGCACCACGACATCGGAAAGCAAGACCAATTTCCTCAACGCGGCACCCGAGGGCAGCATCGTCTATGGCGAGGCGACGCCGTTCAAGGTCGGCCGGCGCCAGTCTGTCTGGCAGACCAAGATCACGCTGGAGGACGGCACGCTGGTGGCGGTGGTCACGCAAACCCAGATCGTGCTGTGATGCGGCGTGGGTGATCCGTTCGTCCGGAGCCTGTCGAAGGACCAGCGCGCGATCAAAAAAATCCTTCGACAAGCTCAGGACGAACGGCGGGTAGTTGGGCCTCAACGGGCTGCGCACATTCGGTATGACCCTGCAATATATTCGCCGCTTCCCAAAGGCCCTGCTTTTGCGCTAAACCGCCGTCATGAACAGAACCCTGCTCGCCGCCTCCCTCCTGTGTCTGGCAACCACTGCCTGCTCCGAATCCACCCAGGTCAGCGATGATCTGCCCGAAAGCAGCGCCTATCTGGAAAATCCGACCGGCCGGACCGAGCGGGTCGAGGCAGATCCAACCGCCAAGCCGGTGCGCATTGGCGAAGGCGGCCCCCGTTTTGATGCCTGCCAGTCGGTCGGCAAAGTCGGCCGCCATGTCAGCGGATCGCTGCCGGTGCTCAGCGCGCCCTTTGATGCGGCAGAAAAAATCGACAGCCTGGCCGCCGGCCAGACGATCCATATATGTACCCGCAGCATCGACCAGCAATGGCTTGGCATTGTCTATGACCAGCCATCCGATCCGGCGGCAACCGGCACGCCCGTCGACTGCGGCGTCTCCTCTCCGGTGCGCGCCAAACGCAATTATGACGGCCCGTGCAAGAGCGGCTGGGTCGAAAGCACCTATGTGGTGCTGATCGCCGGCTAGGGGCCGGATGGTCATCGCGCTGGAGGAGCAGCAGCGGGATATTGCAGGAGGGTGGGCTTTGTGAGGAAACTGCCGATACAAGCTCACTGGTTCGGGGAACCAGCGACACGTCGTCA
Organism: Parasphingorhabdus sp.; assembly: GCF_036964675.1. Classification (GTDB taxonomy): domain Bacteria; phylum Pseudomonadota; class Alphaproteobacteria; order Sphingomonadales; family Sphingomonadaceae; genus Parasphingorhabdus. Next base: position 28,302 of record NZ_JBALTF010000027.1, read on the forward strand.
TAGTACGCAATTTCATGATGCAGTTACCTCCGGGATTGACGGAGATTCTGACCGGATCTGCGCCAAGCACGACCAGGGCAGATGCCAATGATAAAGGCTTGTCGAGTTTTACTGGCTATGATCGGCATAGGAAGCGTCGTGGTAGCGACAACTGTTGGAGTTGTTGATCCTCTGGTGGACATAGTGATTGTGCTTTGCGTCGTCGCGCTAATCGCAGTTTATCTGCGAAGCGCCGCAAAACTTACGTATTTCTATGCCGGACTGACAGTGATCTCGACCACTTTCCTTTCCACTTTGATCTATCAAAATATCTCGACGACGCTCTACAAATTTGGCCCAATAATTTTAGGTATAACTATCCTCATTATGGCCAGCGACACGTTTAAGGTGAGACGATACCGATCCGGTGCTTCTGCCAAGTTCCCGTGACTCACCAAGCGCTGGTCTAAACCGAGGATTGCGGTGATAGTGCACCAATTCGTTTCACAACTCGGAACAAGTGCACTGTCACAGCAATGGCGTAATTACCGTAATCGGGTCGAAAGCAGCTATGTGGTGCTGGTGGCGGGCTAGATTTTCGGCGGCACTATTGCGCGCACGGGCGCCAAGCCGATCCAGATGCGCAGCAACGGCACCCGTCTTCCCAGATCAAAAAACAGCCAGCATCCGAGCATGGTGATGGCAACCAGCAGCGGCGCTTCGACAGCCAGCGGGAACTGCATTTCGTCGAGATAGTGGCCGGCGACGACGATGATGGTCTGGTGGATCAGATAGAAAGGGAAGATCGCTTGCGTCAGCATCTGGCGCAGAGGTCCGTCATTGCTGCTCAGATGGTGGTGCGCCAGGCCGATCGCGGCGATGATCGCGCACCAGGCGTCAAGCTCCCGTATCGCGCGCATGGCAATTCGAAGCCATTCTGGCGGATCAATGCCTTCGGAATAGGCGCTATAGTAAACGACAAGCACCGCCCAGCAGGTCAGCGCAATGGCGAGCGCGACCCAGCGCAACTTGACGCAGCGATCAAAAAAGGTCTGGTTCTTGGCGACGGCAAAGCCGAACAGGAAGATACTGAAATAGAGCGCATGCAGATACCAGTCGTCCCGGAAATCATGGCTTTCGCCGAAAATCGGAAATAATGTCAGGCGCAGCGCGGTCAGGTAGAGCCATGGCAGGAGGATCAGCAATGGCCCCGCGATCAGGGCGCTCAGCGCCGCCGGTGCCCGGCGCAGCAACGGCAGCATCAAGATGAGCGCCAGCGTGTAGAGGATGAGATAGGCGACAAACCACATGTGATTGTAGGTCGGCGTTATCAGGCAGCCGTCGGCATCGCACCAATGGCCCGAGCCGGTGACATATTTGATATAAAAATTGTCGAGCCAGGCGGCATGGTCCGGCCCAAGCTCGTTGGCGCCCTGCAAGGCCTCGACAATCTCGAAATAGGACTGCGGCGGAACGATCACGAACATGGCCAGCAGCAACGGCGGCCACAGCCGGCGCATGCGGATCGCGATGAATGACGTGAGAGTCATCTTGTCGGCCATGAAGCGGGTGGCTGCGCCCGCGATCAGGAACAGCAAAGTCAGCCGCCACGGACTGGTCAGCATCATTAATGGTTCGATCGCGTCGCTGGCGAAGCGCGATTTCACGTGCCAGTCCCAGGTCACGTAAAACATCCCGCAATGATAGAATATCAGCAGGCCAAAGGCGATGATGCGGAGCCAGTCGAGGTCGTAGCGGCGGTCGGTCATGGCGGGTGGTGTCTCCTTCTCGGCCGGGTTCTTGCGCCCTCGTGGCCGTCCGCCTATAGCTATGCCGCACAAGGCGGGCTGCCGGGACGAACGGGAATTTCGAGGTGACCAAAGGCGACAGAACAGGGACGAGCGGCTGGGCCCGGGCCGAATGGCGACCCTGGCTGGCGATCCTTTTTGCCTGTTTGGTGCTGACGTTCGTCAACGCCACATCGGACATCATGGAGGGGGCCGGGACCCACTGGAGCCAGCCCATCTTGTGGGAGGTGACCAGTGCGATCATCATCGTCGCGCTCGCCCCGTTGATTGGCCTTGCCGTGCAGCGATGGCCGCTCCGGAAGGACAATATCGCTGCCTTTGCGGTCATCCACTTCGCTCTGACCTTCCCCTTCTCGCTGGCCCATATCGGCTTTATCTTCGTGACCCGCGAGACAGCCTACCAGATGGTTGGCGCGCGCTACGGCTTCTTCGACGACGGCGTCGCGATCACTCTGCTCTATGAATGGCGCAAGGATGTTCTGGTCTATGCCGCGATCGCGGCGACCTACTGGATTTTTGACTATATCGCCGAGCGTAACCGGGCCGCGTCATCGCCGCCCACCGACGACCGGATCAAGCTGCAGGATGGCGGCGCGGCGGTTTTCCTCTCGCCGGACGAGATCAGCCATGTCGAGGCTGCCGGCAATTATGTCGAGTTTCACACCGCAGCCAAATCGCATCTGGTCCGCGGCACGCTGGCCTCGTGGGAAGAGCGGCTGATCGCGCGCGGCTTTGTCCGCGTGCACCGGTCGCGGCTGGTCAACCGCACAAAAGTCGCCGCGCTGACGCCGACGCGATCCGGCGACTTCGAGATATC
>NZ_JBALTF010000028.1:0-30821 GCF_036964675.1 Parasphingorhabdus sp.
AGCAGGGCACCGGCCTCGCGCAGGTCCGAACAGATCGGACCTTCCGGGCCGTTGAAATTCTTGTTGATCACCCCGCCGGAGCGCTCGTCGCCGCGCGGCAGCCATTCCCAGTCTTCGCGATAGACGCCATCGGCCTCGACCGCGAACACCGGGTTGATGCCGTTTTTCTTGCACAGATCGAAATCATCCTCGCCATGATCAGGCGACATATGGACCAGCCCGGTACCCGCATCGGTGGTGACGAAGTGCGAACCATCGAGGAAGGGGCGCGGCTTGGTGTAGAATTCGCTGTCCGGGAATTTGTCGGCCATCGGGTGTTTGGCGGTGGCTCCGGCGAGTTGGGAGCCTTTGCCTTCCCAATCAATGAAGTATTCGTCGATGCGGTATCGCTTGACCAGTTCATCAAGTCTATCTTTTGCCACCAGCAAATGGCTAGGCGCATGACCGCCTCCGCCTTCTCCCCCACTCCATGCGTTCAAATGTACCATTACGTAATCTATGTCAGAATTATAAGCGAGTGCCTGATTGACCGGAATGGTCCACGGTGTCGTCGTCCAGATCACCGCATGAGCACCCTCCAAGTCAGGCGCATTCGGCACTTCGACAATCTTAAATCCAACATCGATCTGCGTCGAGACAATATCCTCATATTCCACCTCGGCCTCGGCCAGCGCGGTCTTCTCGACCGGCGACCACATCACCGGCTTGGCGCCGCGATAGAGCTGGCCGGCCTCGGCAAATTTCAGCAACTCGGCAACAATCGCCGCCTCGGCGTCATAATCCATCGTCAGATAGGGCTTGTCCCATTCCGCCAATATGCCGAGCCGCTTAAATTCCTCGCGCTGCACATTGACCCAATTGTCGGCATAGGTCCGGCATTCGGCGCGGAATTCGCTCGCCGGAACCTCGTCCTTGTTCAGCTTCTTCTTGCGATATTGTTCCTCGATCTTCCACTCGATCGGCAGGCCGTGACAATCCCAGCCCGGCACAAACGGCGCGTCCTTGCCCAGCAACGACTGCGAACGAACCACCAGATCCTTCAGCGTCTTGTTGAGGCTGTGACCGATATGGATATTGCCATTGGCATAAGGCGGGCCATCGTGAAGAATGAATTTCTCGCGGCCAGCCCGCGCTTCGCGCAGCTTTTCATAGAGCCCAATCTTCTGCCAGCGCGCCAATATCGCCGGTTCCTTCTGCGCAAGGCCGGCTTTCATCGGGAAATCGGTTTTCGGCAGGAAAACCGTGTCTTTATAATCTGCTTTGGGATCGGTCATAATCGCGGGGATTAGGGGAGGCGGGGCGCGGGTGCAAGCGGGATTTGTGCAGCGCGGGAACCTTCAAATAAGCTCGTCATTGCGAGGGCTGAAAGCCCGTGGCAATCCAGAGCGGCAAGCGACTTCCTGGATTGCTTCGCTCCGCTCGCAATGACGAATATGGCCAATTAATCCAGCAACACTCTCGCCCGCTCACAATCCTTCTCCATCTGCACCTTCAGCGCATCCAGATCATCGAACTTCTGCTCGCCGCGCAGAAAATGATGCAGCTCAACCTCGATCGTCTGGCCATAAAGATCTTCGCCGAAATCAAAGAAATAGGGCTCGAGCAATTCCTTCGGCGGGTCGAAGCTCGGGCGGATGCCAAGATTGGCCGCGCCGTTCAGCACCCGGCCATCGGGCAGGCGGCCCTTGACCGCATAGATGCCATATTTCGGGCGCAGATATTCGCCGATGTCGATATTGGCGGTCGGATAGCCGAGCAGCCGGCCATTCTTGTCGCCATGGATGACTTCGCCCTGAATCGCGAACGGACGGGTGAGCAGGCGGCCCGCTTCCTCGCACAGCCCCTCTTTCATCGCCGCCCGGATCCGGCTGGAGGAGATCACGTCATCGCTGTCGCTGATCGGGCTGACCGCTTCGCTTTTCAGCCCGTGCGCCGCGCCGATTTCGCGCAGCAGATCGATATTGCCTTTTGCGCCCTTGCCAAAGGTGAAATCCGCGCCGGTGACGACGCCGGCCGCGCCAAAGCGATCGACCAGCAGCTCGGTGATAAAATCCTCTGCCGTCGTGCCGGCCAGCCCGGCGTCAAATTCGAAAACCAGCATCGCACTGGCCCCGGCATCGGCGAACAGTCGTTGGCGCTGCGCCAGATTGGTCAGGCGAAAAGGCGGCAGATCGGGCTTGAAAAAGCGCACCGGATGCGGATCGAAGGTCGCGATAATCGCCGGACGGCCTTCGTCCCGGGCCCAGCTCAGCGCCTTGCCGGCGACCGCCTGATGGCCGAAATGAAATCCGTCAAAATTGCCGAGAGCGAGTATCGCTCCGCGCAGGTCGCCGTCGATCCGGTCTTTTCCGTTCAGTCTTTGCATAGGATGTTCATTAGCCACAATTTGTCATTCCGGAAGCAGATTTCTTCCAAATCTATGATTTGGTTAGGAAATCTAGCTGTCCGATATCCAGTTTCAGGCTGTCTGGACGAGAGGTGGATTCCGGGTTCCAAGATATGCTGGTGAAAAACATGCTGTTTTTCAAGCATTTCTAGACCCCGGAATGACAATCAGGGTGCAGGGGTAAAGCGGGCGTAACAAGTTCGTCATGCCAGCGCAGGCTGGTCTCTATTCCGGAACCAGTTCCCGGGCATCGGTACCGGGCTTGACGACCAGCGGAGTCGCCGGAGTCACTTCGCCCTGCGGCGCCGCGCCGGGTTTCGGCATCGGCTCAATCCCCGCCTTGATTACCCGCAGCGCATTCAGCCCCATCACCGCGCGGATTTCCGCTTCGGTGAAGCCGGCCTGCATCAAAGCCTGGGTAATCTGGACAATACCGCTGGTGTCGAATCTTGTGGTCACCGCGCCGTCAAAATCGCTGCCCAGCGCGGCATATTCGATCCCGACCAGATCGCGGACATGCTTGACCGCCTTGGCGACGGTCTTGGGATCGGTGTCGCACATCGCGCCGTCCCAATAGCCCAGACCAATCACGCCGCCGGTTGCCGCGACGCCCCTGATTTCTGCATCGGTCAGGTTGCGGTTGACCCCGCACACTGCCTGCACGCCGCCATGGCTGGAAACGACCGGGCGCTTCGCCATTTTCAATATGTCGGCAACCGTCGCGTGGCTCGAATGGGCGATATCGACGATCATACCCTTCTGTTCCATGTCGCGGACGATGGTTTTTCCAAATTTAGTGAGCCCGCTCTTTTTCTCGCCATGCATCGACCCGGCCAGCTCATTGTCGAAAAAATGCACCAGCCCGGCCATGCGCATGCCTGAGTCATAGAGTTTCTGCAGATTCTCTCTTTTGCCTTCCAGCGTCTGCAGCCCTTCGGCGGAGAACATCACGCCGATCGGGCTTTTGTCCCTGCTGCGGAATTCCACCAGACCATCGACATCGGCGGCATTGCTGATCATCGCTAGCGCACCAGCGCTGTCCTTGACCGCCCGATCCAGTTTCTGCGCGTGATAAAGCTGCCGCTCGAGCAGCGAGAACCAGGTTCGCATTGGCTGCAGCTGGGTGATCGCGAGCAAGGTGATATTATCTGAGTCAGCGCTGTTGCTGTCGTAATTCTGGCCCCGGGGCGTCTTGGTCACGCTGGAAAAAATCTGCAGCCCGACATTGCCCGCCTGCATCCGCTTGAGATCGATATGGCCATAATCGGAACGGTTGGTAATCTTGCGCTTCCACAGCAATGTGTCGCCGTGCAGATCAACGATCATCAGGCTGTCATGCAATTTCTGCGCTTCGGCGGTGATCGCCGGCAGTGGTTTGCCATCAACCATATTGGTCTGCTTCTCGAACCATGCCGGTCCGAATATCAGAAAGCCGACGATCCCAATCGCGATGAGACCCAGAAGTGTCAGCGCGATTTTCTTCATGGCTATTTCCTTTTCAAGGTGACGAAGCTGAAGGCCGGCTTGTCATTTTTCGCGTCATGATCCTCGCGCGCCGTCTCTTCCCAGATGGCGGCATCAAAGGCCGGCATCTTGGTATCACCTTTTGGCTTGCTATGCACTTCGGTCAGTTCGATCCGGTCGGCCTTGTCGAGAAACGCCTTGTAGATTTCCGCGCCGCCGATCACCGCGATATGCGGCGCATTGGCCATTTTCAGGGCCTTGTCGACGCTGCTCGCGACATCTGCGCCGTCGCCTTCCCAGGCCTTGTCCCGGCTCAGCACGATATGGCGCCGTCCGGGCAACAGGCCGGGCAGGCTGTCAAAGGTCTTGCGGCCCATGATCATCGGCTTGCCCATGGTCATGCGCTTGAATCGTCTCTGATCCTCGGGCAGGCGCCACGGTATGCTGTCGCCGTCACCGATCACGCCATTGTCGGCGCGGGCAAGAAAGAAGATGATTTCAGGATGGTTCATGGGCGACGCCTAGCGCAGTTCTGACAGACTGCAAATTAGAAATATAATTTGGTAACATGGCCCATTTTTCGGCCCGGCCGGCTCTCGCCCTTGCCATAGAGATGCAGGTGGTTGGCGCCGTCGGATAACAGGGTCTGCCAGTGGTCGGCTTGCGCCCCGATCAGATTGTGCATCTCGACTTTTTTCGCCGCGAGTCCGGTGTCACCGAGCGGCAGTCCGCATATCGCCCTTATATGATTTTCAAACTGGCTGGTGACGGCTCCCTCGATCGTCCAGTGGCCGCTATTGTGCACGCGCGGTGCCATCTCGTTGAATATCGGACCGTTTTTGGTGGCAAAAAATTCGCAGGTGAGCACACCGACATAATCCATCGATTCGGCCATCCGGGCGGCCAGCGCCCGGGCGGCGTCCTGCTGGTCCAATATGGCGTCGGGCGCAGGGGCGGTCGAGATCGCCAATATGCCGTCTTCGTGCACATTATGCGGCGTGTTCCAGAAACGGATTTCGCCATCCTGGCCGCGCACCAGGATCACTGAAAATTCATGGCTGAAGGTAACGAAGCCCTCGGCAACGCAGGGCTGCTGCGCCACCGCCTGCCAATGCTGGTCGAGATCATCGCCCGCACGGATCCTGGACTGGCCCTTGCCGTCATAGCCCATGCGGATGGTCTTGAGGATCGCCGGCGCACCGACGTCGGCAATCGCAATATCCAGCGACGCCCGATCACTCACTTCGGCAAAGGGCGCTGTGGTCCCGTCATGATCGCGGGCGAAAACTTTCTCGGCGATCCGGTTCTGCGCGATATCCAGCGCCGCGATCGGCGGATGCAGTGGCGCGCAGGATGCAATCTGGTGCAGCGGATCGACCGGAACATTTTCAAATTCAAAGGTGATCACGTCGCAGCTCTCGGCGAAGCGGGTCAGCGAAGCGATGTCGTCATCCTGCGCGCAGGTGAATTGCGCCGAGACTTCCGCCGCCACGCTATTGGCATTGGGGGCATAGATATGACAGCGATAGCCCAATTGCGCCGCCGCGACGCTCAGCATCCGGCCAAGCTGGCCGCCGCCCAATATTCCAATGGTTGATCCGGGTGGGAGTGTTTTCATGAGGCTGGTTATACGGGCTTGTCGGCGACGGCGTCGGTCTGCGCCGCGCGCCAGGCGTCCAGCCGCTCGGCCAATGCCGGGTCCGAATTGGCGAGGATCGCCGCGGCCAGCAGCGCCGCATTTTTGGCACCTGCTTCGCCGATTGCCAATGTCCCGACCGGGATGCCTGCGGGCATTTGCGCGATCGAGAGCAGGCTGTCGATGCCGCTCAATGCTTTTGACTGGATCGGCACGCCGAGCACTGGAATGCGGGTCATCGAGGCTGCCATGCCGGGCAGATGGGCTGCTCCGCCGGCGCCCGCGATGATTACTTTCAGTCCGCGTTCCACCGCCGATGTCGCATAGTCATAAAGGCGCCCCGGCGTGCGGTGTGCCGACACGATTTTCTCTTCATGGGATATTTGCAACTGATCCAGGATGTCGCTCGCGAGCTTCATCGTTGCCCAGTCGGACTGGCTGCCCATGATTATTCCAACGAGAGGAGGTGCTTCGACCATTTTTGCCCCTGACAAATGCTACGGAAGCAATGCGGTTTAGTCGGGAATTGGTGCGGACGCAATGACACATATCGGGGTTCTGAATTTTCGTGGTGACAATTTTAACGGCAGCGGATTGCGCTGAATCTTGACAGGGTTACTATAGTTTTAGTGCAAGGCGCCCGAATAATTCTATTGTTTTTTTAAATAGATAGAAATATAAGTATTGGCAGGATTTAGAATCACAAATAAAATGCAAAAGCATCGCGTAGGCAATCGTCAACATTGCGCCAACTGCCTTTTATTGGATCAGGAAATAGTTGCGCTGAAAGAGGATCTCGCTGAAATGAAGCTGAACGCTTATCATGATGTGCTTACCGGTCTTTCAAACCGCCGCTTTTTTGTTGAAAGCCTGGGCGATCGGGTTGCGCGTTGTCGTCGATATGGCGACAATTGTGCCGTGCTATTTCTCGACGTCAACAAACTGAAAATGATCAATGATGACTATGGCCATGCTGCCGGAGATGCGCTGCTGGTGCGTTTGGCTGAAATATTGAAAACCCATACCCGGACGACGGACGTGGTTGCCCGGATTGGCGGCGATGAATTCGGCCTGTTGCTCGACAGTTTGAATGGCGATCAGGTAGCGGACAAGATCGACTTTCTTATGGAAGTTTTCGGCAATGAGAATTTCGTCCACGAAGGCAAGCGACTGCCCTTTGGCGCTTCGATAGGCTATTGTTTCGTCGGACCCCAGGATACGACTGACGGCCTGATGTCTCGCGCTGACGCCGCCATGTATACCGCCAAAGACAAGTTCGAATAGGGCCTTTAGATTATTTGCCGGGCAGACTATCGCTCGGACAGATAATAGCGTTCGATCTCGTTCAGGTCGTCGTCCAGTTCATAGACAATCGGCTGACCGGTCGGGATTTCCAGACCGGTAATCTCGTCATCCGGGATCTTCGACAGATGCTTGACCAGCGCCCGCAGACTATTGCCATGCGCCGAAATCAGAACCTTTTTGCCATTTTGCAATTCGGGTGCGATCCGGCTTTTCCAATAAGGGAGCACCCGCGCGATCGTATCTTTCAGGCTTTCTGTCGACGGGACTTCAATGCCCTTGTAGCGCGGGTCGTTGGACATTTGATAGGGGCTGTCCGAAGCCATCGGCGGCGGCGGGGTGTCAAAACTGCGCCGCCAGATATGGACCTGCTCATCGCCATGTTTTTCGCGGGTTTCCTGTTTGTTGAGACCGGTCAGCCCGCCGTAATGGCGCTCGTTGAGCCGATAGTTTTTTTCCACCGGCAACCACAGACGGCCCATTTCCTCCAGCGCAAGATTGAGCGTCTTGATCGCTCTTGTCTGGACGCTGGTAAAGCAGACATTCGGGTCAATGCCGCGTTCCTTCATCAGCTGCCCGGCAGCCCTGGCTTCCTCGATGCCCTTTTCGGTAACATCGACATCCCACCAGCCGGTAAAGCGGTTTTCCAGATTCCATTGCGACTGGCCATGGCGAAGCAGGATGAGTTGGGGCATATATTGTCCTTCAGCTTGTGTTCCATCTCCCCTAGCGGCGATGACATATGCCGCCAAGAGTGATTTCAGATGAAAATGCGCACCATCGTATAATAGGCACCCAGCGAACCGACCAGATAGAGAGCAGGGCGGGCCAGCCAATTCTGCCGGTCTATCGGCAACCGGCTGACCAGCCAATAAGCGCCGAGAACGGCGGCGACGAACAGGATCTGGCCGATTTCCACGCCCAGGTTGAACAGCAGCAGCGCCCATATTTCCTGACCTTTGGGCAGGCCGATAGCGGCCAGCGCGCCAGCAAAGCCAAGGCCATGCAGCAGTCCGAAACCGGCGGCGACGATCCACGGTTGCCGGATCGTCAGGCTGGTTTTTCCGGCCTGTTTGCGGACAACCTCGACGGCGAGGAAGAAAATGCTCAGCGCAATCAGCAGCTCTACCGGACCGCTCGGCAGACGGAACAGGCCCAGCGCGGTGATCGCCAGCGTCAGGCTGTGGCCGGCGGTGAAGGCAGAGATAACCCAGAGAATCTTGCGCACCGGGGTGAGCAAAAGCAGGCCGAGTACGAACAGCAGATGATCCCAGCCGAACAGCATATGCTCCGCGCCGATCCGCAGATAGGCGCTCGCCGGCGAATCACCGCCTTTTGCCTGCAACGAAAAAGTGGCGCTGGCCGGGCGCAAAACCCGCGTCTGCTCATTACCATCAGCAAACTTCAGCCGGACAAAAACATCGGTCAGCGTCTGTTCGAGGCCTTCGATCCTGACCTCTCCGCGGTCGAGACGGCAGGCCGTCTGCCAGGTTTCGATGGTCGCCGTACCGGTGAACTCCTGCTGCGTCTGTTCGGGTGGGGCGCATTGCGCCGGGAGGATCGGCCGCATCCTGAGCTTTTTTCCCGATAGCACCGGTTGCTTCCAGATCACCGAGACCGTGCCATCTGCCTGTTCGGTCAGTTCCAGTGCCGCTGGCCGGATTTCATGGGCAGCGGCCGGGCTCGCCAGAAATAGCGCCAATAGCCAGATCGCCAATGTCGGGCGGAGCCAGCCAGCAGCGCTGCCGATCCACCGCCGGGCTGGACGAGCGACTGGCTGTGCAATAGCGGCCTTCATTCCGCTTTCTCGACCACCACTTTATATTTTCCGATTAGCGCATCCACCGCAGCCCGTTTCGCATCGCTCCGCTGTTCATCCTGCCAGGCGGCCAGCACTGCGGCCCGGATTGGCGCAAACTGCGCCTGCGCGGCGCGGTCGATCGCCTCTATGCGAACCAGATGCAGGCCGAAGGCGGACCCGATCGGCTCGCTCCATTGGCCTGCGCCAAGCTTGAAGATGTCGGCGGCAAATTCCGGTCCGAACAGCCTGGCGACTTCCCGTTCCGGCACCGCTGCATAGCTGCGTTTCTGGATGAACGGATCGCCCAGCGATTTCCATTCCGCACCCGACTGTAGTCGTGCGCGTGCGGTCTCTGCCGCAGCTTCGATCCGCGACCCGTGTTTTTCCGGACTGAAATAGACATGGGTGAAGCTGCGCATTTCCGGCGCTGCAAAACGCTCGCGATGATCCTCGAACCAGCGTTCCAGTTCGGCATCCGTAGGATCATCGGCCTTGGCGTCATCGCTGACCAGAAAATCCATTTTCTGCGCCAGCCGCCGCCGGATGATCGTGTCGTCATCCCCCAGGCCCAGCCGTTCGGCTTCCCGAACCAGCATTTCTTCCTGCACATATTGATCGATGATCTGTTGTTGGTCTTCCCCGGTGGGCAGCCGACCCGCCGTGCCCGCCCAGATTTTTTCCAGCCGGTCAATCTCGGCGGCGCTCACCACTATCGTCCGGCCCAGCTCGCCCTGCCAGACGTTCCAGAAATGGTTCATGGCGACCAGCGCCAGTCCGATCAGGACAAAATGCGTGATCGGATCACGAAAAATTTTCACGCAGCGTTCCCGTCAGATCAGGCCGTTGGTACATACCAGATCGGCGAGGACCATGCGCGTTCCTGGATCGTTTTCTGCAAGGCCGGGTTGGGCGCTACGCCAGCCCGTAGCGCATCCCAGGTCGACCAGCGGCAGACCGGATTTTCCAGCACCCGCACATAAAAAGACGCCCGCTGGCCAGCCTTATGTTCGGGGTCGCGCCAGAAGGTCTTCAGTTCCGGCGCACCCTTGTCGGCGGAAATCGAGCAATTGCTCAGATCCACTTTGGCGCCATTGTCCGGGCAGCGGAAATTTGCATCCGGCTTGCCGCTATCGCTGCAGGCGACATCAAAGACTTTCTCCTTGGCTTCGCCGCCATCGGTCCAGACCTTGATGATCTGGACGCGTTGCAGCGGCGCGCTCATCGCGTCGCGCATCGCCCATATGATAAAGCCGGGTGCCTTGTTGCCGACCAGATCGCCGCCCATCGGCACACCATCCTTATAGGCCTTGCTGACCATTTCCGGATCATCCAGCATCGCTTCGTCAAAACCGAAGCCGCCAAAGAAGCGCAATTTGATCCGCGTACCGGTGGTCGCATAGGTTTCCTTGCGGCGCATCGCATCGAATATCGCCTCGCGGCTGTTCTGCTCGGCCCAGACCGCAGCATAGCCGGACGCGCTCCAGCGCGAGAACCAGTTGGCGGCACGCGGATCGACGGCGACTCCTTCCCAGCTCTTCTTGCGATCCGGCGGAATCGAACCCCGGGACTCTGGTGAACCATCGACAATACCGATTTTCGACCAGAAATTCTTCTCGTCAAAGGAACCGCCGGCGACATGGGTGTCGCTCGATCCGATGAATCCGAAATGGAACGGATCAGCACCGATTTCCATGGTCAGCTTCAGCCCGTTGGCGATCGCCTGCCGGACATAATCGCCCTCGCTGGTCTTCGATGTGACCATCGAACTGAGCAACTTGTCATAAATTTCGAAATCGGCCCATTCGTCATTGGGCGACAGCGAGGGATGGGTTTCCGACGTGCCCTTGACCTGGGTGATCTCGACCAGCGGTTCGTTGCGAATCCGTTTTTCAGCATAGGCCTTGGTTAGCGGCTGGCCCTCATAGGTTTCCAGCTTGAACATTTCTCCATCGGAGACATTGCTGTTGTGCGGGATCGACATGGCGTCATTGCCGGCTTCGCGCTGATCGTCCATCCAGCTCCACAGATCTTCCGGATTGGGCGAATCGATGGAGGCGAAAGGCATGTCGGGTGCAGAGCCCCGGAATACGACGTTGCGGTGCAGATTGCCGCCGGCAAATCCGCCTTCCTGGCCGCGGGTGACCCGGGTTGCGGTATATTCATAGGCAGCGAAGGTGGTGAACTTGCCGGGCTGGTTATATTTCTCGGCAGAATCGACAATCTGTTTCCAGACATTGCCGACAATGGCGGGATCATAGACACCATCCATCTTCTTGCCGTCGCGGACCGCGCCACCGATCAGCTGAAACGCAGCGATAATCTTGTCGGGGTCTGTACTGAACATATTCTTGGCCATATCCAGCTTCGACAATTTCGTGCCAGCTGTATTCATCGCTTCCAGATGGCCAAGATAGGCGGCGTGATCGGTAACCGCCATGAAGTCGAGCGGCGGCCCTTCCAGCTTCAGGTCATAGCCGAGCGGATGCTTGATCGTGCCGCCCATGCCAAATTCATAGGCATCATCCGGGGTTGCGCGGATGTTGAAGATATAGGCGTCGAAACTGTTCTTTGTGTGAATATGGAGATCGCCGAAATAGACGTTGCGGTCGGGATTGGCTTCTTCGGTCGAGGCCTGCGCAATTTTCGAATTTTGCGTATCCTCGCTCTCGGCCGTACAGCCGCTCAGTATCGCCGCCGTTACGGCAACCATCAGAAATTTACGTGTCATTTTTGCATCCCTCCCAGAACAAGCGTGCCGATAACTGCCATTTCCTCTCGGCACAAATGTTACATTTTTGCAACATTTGTCTAGGAATCGGCTTTTATCTGCCCCTCTCCGCTTGATTTAATGACCCAATTAAACGACGGACGCAACCGCCGCTGTCGTAAAAATAAGCCATCCCCCAGGAAATTGGCGACAACGACGGCCAGTTCAACCGGAGTATAGAAATGAAAACGATCAATAAATTCCTCATGGCGGCGCTTTGTACCACCGCCATGACCACCCCCGCTTTTGCACAGGACGCAGCGCAGGAAGCCGAAACGTTCGATGACAATGTGATCATCGTGACGGCGACCCGCCGTGCCCAGGACGTTCAGGCGATTCCTCTCGCGGTGACTGCGGTTAGCCCGGTCCAGCTGGAACGCCAGGGCGTTGTCAATGTTGGCCAGATTACCAACGTGTCCTCCAGCTTCTCGACATCCAACGCCCAGCTGGCGTCCGGTTCGGTGGTGCTGCGGATTCGCGGTGTCGGTACGACCTCCAACAATATCGGTTTTGAATCGGCTGTCGGTATCTTCATCGACGGTGCCTATCAGTCCCGTCCCGGTGTTGCGCTTTCCGAATTTGTCGACGTCGAACGCGTTGAAGTTCTGCGCGGTCCACAGGGCACGCTGTTCGGTCGCAACACATCTGCCGGTGCTTTGAACATCACCAATGTACGGCCTGACCTGAACGAATTTGGCGGTTTCGCCAATGCCACATATGGCAATCGCGATCTCTACAGCGTTCAGGGCGCGGTCAATGTGCCGATCATGAAAGACTATCTCGCCCTGCGCGTCACTGGCGCCTATCGCGAGCGTGATGGTTATGTGACCGTAGTCGACCAGACCGGTGCCAAAATTGGTGAATCGAACGGCACCGACCAATATCTGGTTCGTGCGCAGCTCGGTTTTGAAACCGACAGTGGCATCCGCGGCCGTCTGATCGGCGATTATGCCAAGAGCTCCGCTGGTTGCTGTGCAGCCGTCGAAGTCCTGCAATCTCCGGTTGAAACCTTCGGCCTGTTCGGCGCTGTTGGCCTTGGCGCCCGCGGCGGCATGGCTGCACCGGTCGTTGCGGTGAACCCTTTCGATACAACGACTGCTGAAATCGCAGCCGACAATCGCATCGCGACCGCCAATTTCGCTCCGCAGACCAAATTTGACCAATGGGGCGTCACCGGTGAAATCGAAGTGCCTTTGGGCGATAGCGCGGATCTGATCTATATCGGTTCGTATCGTGAATATGATGCACGCGAAGCCTATGACTCGGATTTCTCGGGCCTCGATGTCTTCAACGTGACGAACAACTCTACCTCGATTGAAACCATGACCCACGAATTGCGGGTTCAGGGCGAAGCGTTCGGCGGTGCCTTGAACTGGCTGGTCGGCGGATATTATTCCGACGAGAAAATCAACCAGTCGGTCAGTTTCGCACTGGGTGAAGATTATGGTGAGTTGATCGGTGCATTGCTCTTCGGCCCGACCGGCGGTGCCTTTGGTGCCAACCCGCTGACCATTTTGTCCGGCGGTGTCGATCCAGCAGGAACGACCAACACCAATCTCTATTCGCAGAACAGCAAGAGCTGGTCCTTGTTCACGCACAATACGCTGGAAGTTACCGACGGCCTCGAACTAACCGTGGGTTTGCGCTATTCCGACGAAAGCAAGGACGGTTCCTTCGCTCAGGGTAGCAACACCAATGCCCTTTGCCCTGCGATCCTGGGATCGATTGGCGCGGGCAATGTTCCGACTCCGTTGATCAGCACCGTGTTCGGTACCGGCTGTTTTGCCTTTACCGCCCCAGCCGATTTGCCGCAGGCAGCTGTATTCCCGCTGCCACGGACATTCAGCAGCAAGTTCAAGGACAATGAACTGATCTACACCGGTAAAGTGGCTTATGCCTTTGCTGATCCGGTCAATGTCTATGCGAGCTTTACCCATGGTTATAAATCGGGTGGCTTCAACCTCGACTCGACAGCTGCTGCTGGCGGCGCTGATCCGCGCTTTGCTTCGGAAACAGTGAATTCCTATGAAATTGGTGTGAAAGCCAAATTCCTGGATAATGCGGTGACGTTGAATCTGGCTGCATTCCGCGAGGAATTCAAGAACTTCCAGGTTCTTGAATTCACCGGTGCGCAGTTCCAGACCTTCAATGTTCCCAAAGCGGAAACCCAGGGTCTGGAAATCGAAACGACGATCCGTCCAAGCGACCATTTCACGGTCAACGCTGCTCTGACATATACCGATGCCAATTATCCGAATGATTGTGCCGGTACCCAGACTGCTGCGAACGTTGTGGCGCTTTGCGGAAATTCGTTGACCAATGCTCCGGATTTCGTGGGTATTGCAGGCGCTACCTATAGCAATGATATCGGTAACAACCTGAAATACTTCCTCAACGCGCAGATGCGTTTTGAAAGCGATCGGCGGACATCGACCCAGGCGATTGATCCTGCCAATCTGGCGGCGAACAATCCGGTTCCGTTCGACACACAGGATGGCAATATCAAGCTCAACCTGCGCGCCGGTATCGGTAGCCAGGAAGACACTTGGGGCATCGAAGCTTTCGTGACCAACCTGACCAATGAAGTAACGCGCGGCGTGACCTTCAACACGGTATTGCGTTCCGGTTCGCGTTCGGCTTTCGTCCAGGAACCTCGCAGCTACGGACTGACCCTGCGCGGCAAGTTCTAGGATTACTCAAAATTTGGTGGCAAACTGTCACCAGCTAATCAGGGGCCGGATTTTCCGGCCCCTTTTTATTGCGCGGCAGAACCATTGGTGCAAAAGACTGGCTCATGAAAAACTTTATATTCCAGACCGTCCCCGTGCTTCACTTCGGTGAAGGCTGCCTCGGCCAGCTTCCCGGACAGATCGCCGCCTTGTGCGCATCCAGACCGATGATCGTTACCGACAAGGGCATCGTCAATGCCGGCCTGATTGCTCCGGTTGAGCAGACATTGCGGGCAGCCGGTCTTGATAGCGTCATTTTTGACTCGGTGATCGCCGACCCGCCTGAGACTATCGTGTTGCAGGCGATTGAAGCTGCGAAAGCGGCCGGCGTGGATATCGTCATCGGGCTGGGCGGCGGCAGTTCGCTCGATACCGCCAAGGTGGTTGCGGCGCTTGCGGTTGACGACGCGCAACCGCTCACAGAAATTTACGGCGTCGGTTTGCTCGAGCGCAAGGGTCTGCCGACCATATTGATCCCGACCACCTCCGGCACCGGATCGGAAGTGACCGCCATTTCGATCCTGACCACCGGAGAAACCACCAAGGCGGGGATCGTCTCTCCGCATCTGTTTGCCGATGTGGCGCTGCTCGATCCAGCGCTGACCCTCGGGCTTCCCGCCGACGTGACAGCAGCGACCGGCATCGACGCGATGGTCCATGCGATTGAGGCCTTTACCGGTCGCAATGCCAAAAACCCGGTCTCCGACATGCTGGCGATTGAGGCGTTGAAATTGCTCACCGCCAATATCGAGACCGCCTGTTTCGATGGCCGCAATATGCTGGCGCGCGAAGCGATGCTGCGCGGATCGATGCTCGCCGGTCAGGCCTTTGCCAATAGTCCGGTCGGCGCAATCCACGCGCTCGCCTATCCGCTCGGCGGCATTTATCATATCCCGCACGGCCTCTCCAATGCGCTGGTCATGCCTTATGTCATGCAGTTCAATCTCGAAGCCGCCGCACCGCTTTATGCGCAGCTCGCCGATGCCCTGCACATTCCGCGCGGTAGCGAAAACAGCAGTGAAGCGCGGGCACAGGAGTTTATCGACTATCTTGAAGCGCTGGCGGTCAAGGTCAAGGCACCGAGGAAATTGCGTGATATCGGTATCGCCAGGGAGGCCACGACCGAATTGGCAGAGGCGGCGATGCTGCAGACCCGCTTGCTGGTCAACAATCCCAAAGAACTGACGCTGGCCGACGCGCAAAGGATCTATGATGCCGCCTGGTAAAAGCCAGAGGGCTGAACCACCGGTACGGAGCGACTATCGCACCGGCAGCTTGATCACCACCCGCTGGAACGACAACGACCCCTATGGTCATGTCAACAATGCCATCTATTATTTCTGGTTCGACACCGCGGTAAACCGCTATCTGATCGAGCAGGGCGCGCTCGATATTACCGGCGGCGACACCATCGGTCTGGTCGTCAACACCAGCTGCGACTATTTCGCGCCCATCGCTTTTCCTGACGATGTGATGGCCCGCATCCGGGTAGACCGGCTCGGCAACAGCAGCGTCACCTATGGCGTTGGCCTGTTTCGTGGCGATGAAGATGTGGCTTCGGCCGCAGGCAGCTTCACCCATGTCTATGTCGATCGCGCCACCCGCAGACCGGTTTCCCTCCCATTCCCCTTGCGCTCCGCGCTAGAGGCGATAGAAGTTTAATCAACTGATTAAAAAATCTTCGGGAGAGAGAGATGCTACGCCCTTTTGACAATGACGAGCGCCGCCAGTTCCGCGCAACCTGCCGCCGCTTCGCCGAAACGGAATTACAGCCTTTTGCCAATGAGTGGGACGAGGCCGGCGAAATCCCCTGGGAGCTGCACCAACGGGTCGGCGCGCTCGGCGTCTGGGGCTTTGGCATCGATGAAAAATATGGCGGTCTGGGCATGGACGATATTTTCATGCGCGCCGCCTGGGGCGAAGAAGCGGCAAGGGCGCATAATGGCGGCACGCTGGCAGCGCTGGGTGGGCGCAGCATCTCCATCGGCCCGATCCACAAGCTGGCCTCCGAAGAGATCAAGGACCGCATCCTGAAAGATATCGTGCTCGGTAAAGTCGGCTCCAGCCTCGGCATCACCGAACCGGGCGGCGGCTCGGACGTTGCCAATATGCAGACAACCGCAAGACAGGATGGCAATCACTGGGTGATCAACGGGTCCAAGACCTTCATCACCGGCGGCATGACGTCCGATCATTATGTCATCGGCGCGCGCACCGGCGGCGAGGGCCTGCACGGCATTTCGCTGTTTCTGGTGGACAAGGATGCCGAGGGCTTTTCGCGCACCGCGCTCGACAAGAAAATGGGCTGGTGGGCTTCGGATCAGGCATCGCTCTATTTTGATGATGTGCGGGTGCCGGCAGAAAATATGCTGGGCGAGGAAGGGCGCGGCTTCATCCAGATCATGCACAATTTCAACCACGAGCGGCTCGGCATGGTCGCGCAATGCCTCGGCATGATGCGGGTGCTGCTCGAGCAATCGATTGCCTATGCGCAGCAGCGCGAGACTTTCGGCAAGCCGATGATCAAGCATCAGGTGATCCGCCACAAGATCGCCGACATGTCGGCGCGCGTCGACCGGCTCGACGGCTGGCTGAACCAGATTTGCTGGCTCGCCGAACAGGGCGAAATGCCGGTCGCGCAGATCTGCAAGGCCAAGTTCAGTGCCACCAAGGATCTCGAGTTTTGCGCCAGCGAAGCGATGCAGATTCTCGGCGGGGCCGGCTATTTGCGCGGCAATCCGGTCGAGCGTTTCTATCGCGAGGTCAAGGTCATGGCGATCGGTGGCGGCTCGGAAGAAATCATGCGCGATCTCGCGGTTCGGCAAATGGGCCTCTGATCGCGCTTGCCATTTCCGCTTTCCGGGAGATAAGCAGAGCGTCTACAAAAGCGGTTCGTGCTGAGCCTGTCAAAGCACAGGGACCAGCAACAGCATAACAGCATTTGGCTGATGGAATAATATATGTCCGATGTGATTTCCGCCGATGCGTCTTTGGAAGAGGCTCCGCCGCTGCTGCCCGCAGGTTCGGTGCTGATCGGCTTGCTGTCCTTCGCGATGATGGATGTCGTGATGAAAAGCCTGGCGATGGAACTGGGCGCCTATAATGCCCTGCTCTGGCGGGTGCTGACATCTCTCGCCATCGTGTCGGTGATATTCTTCGCGCGCCGTCCGAAAATGCCGGGCCGCGCGGCGCGCAAGGTGCATCTGCAGCGCGGCATCATCGTCGTGTTCATGTCCTATCTGTTTTTCTGGGGCCTGGCGCGGGTGCCGCTGGCCGAAGCGATTGCCCTGTCATTCATCGCCCCGATTATCGCGCTCTATCTGGCTGCGGTTTTTCTCGGCGAGTCCATCCATCGCAACGCCATCTACGCCTCGTTGCTGGGTTTCAGCGGTGTGCTGGTGATCGCAGGCGGCCGGATCTCGGGCGAATATGATGAACAGGCGCTGCTCGGCATGGGCGCGGTGCTGGCGTCCGCCGTGCTCTATGCCGGCAATCTGGTGATCCAGCGTCAGCAAGCCCTGCTCGCCGGCCCGATCGAGATCAGCTTTTCCCAAAATCTTATCGTCGGCGCCTCCTTCCTGCTGCTGGCACCGTTTTTTGCGGTCGTCCCGGATCAGGAATTCCTGCCCTATATTGGTGCCGGCGCGATCCTGTCGATCATATCGGCGGTGTTCATTGCCTGGGGCTATGCCCGGGCCGAAGCGAAGAATCTGATCAATCTGGAATATAGCGCCTTTGTCTGGGCGGCGATTTTTGGCTGGCTGTTCTTTCGGGAGCCGATCACGCTGACCACGGTCGCGGGCGCCATCCTGATCGTCGCCGGTTGTATCCTGGCGACGCGGCGGGACCGGAAAGTCGCGCATATCGAAACCACTGCGGTCTGACCGCGATGGCGCTGCGGATCAGCAACCGGCAAGCGCGCTGGCTCTGGCTGCAATCGCAGGGACTGTGCGAAACACCGACCGGCCCGCTCAATCTGCCAGAAACAATCCGCCGCCTCGGCTTTGTCCAGCTCGACACGATCCAGAATGTCACCCGCGCCCACCATCATATATTGTGGAGCCGCAACCAGAATTACCGCGAACCGATGATCGACCAGCTGCTGGGTCAGGACCGGGCGGTGTTCGAGCATTTCACCCATGATGCCTCGATCCTGCCGATGGAATTTTACCCGATGTGGCAGCGCCAGTTCCGGCGTTTGGGAGAACAGGTCGCGGGTCACGCCTCTTTTCAAAAGGCGATCAAGGAAATCGGGCAGGCGCAGATCTTGTCCCGGATCGCGCAGGAAGGCCCGCTATCGACCCATGATTTTGACACCAGGGTCGAGGGCAAGAAACAGATGTGGGATCGTCCGCCGCACAAACGGGTGCTCGACCAGCTCTGGTATGCCGGCGAACTGGCGACCTCCCATCGGCAAAATTTCGCCAAATATTACGACCTCGCCGAGCGGGTCATTCCGCAGCATCACCGCGACGCGGCCCATGACGATAGCGCCCAGATCGACTGGCTGTGCCGCAATGCGCTCGACCGGCTGGCCTTTGGATCGCTCGGTGAAATTCAGCGTTTCTGGGGCGCGGTCGATGCGAAGGAAGTAAAGTCCTGGTCACAGGGGACAGCTGATCTGGTCCCGGTCAAACTGGAATCGCATGATGGAATATGGCGCGAGGCGCTGGCGCCACCGGATATCGAGGCGCGCCTGGCTGGCGTTTCTGCGCCAACTGCAAGGCTGCGGATCATCAATCCGTTCGACCCGGTGGTGCGCGACCGCAACCGCTTGTCGGCGCTGTTCGGCTTTGCCTATCGCAACGAAATGTTCGTGCCCGCAGCGCAGCGCCTGTGGGGCTATTATGTCTATCCGATATTGGAGCGCGACCGCTTTGTCGGCCGGATCGAAATCAAGGCCGACCGCTCGGCGGGTCACTTGCGGGTGACGCAATTCTGGCCCGAACCGGGGGTAAGCTGGCCTGTCGGACGGCAGGCAAAGCTGGCAGCGGAACTGGCGCGGTTGGCGCGCCTGATTGGAGTCAGTGATATTATATGGGAATGTGACCGGGTGTGAAACGCAGTTTCGGGTCTATTTGACAGTCCCGCGAAAGTGCAGTTCGCCGGATGCGCCGGGTGCGATTGGCGAGGGCAGGACCCAGCGGATATGGGTGACATCGGAAGCGGTGGCCGGCCGACTCGCTTGCTCGGCATCGATCACGCTCAGTTCCGACAATTTGCCGAAATTCTGGCCGCCATCGACCGATACCAGCGCCCAGTCCTCTTGCGCCTCGACGAAGGTCACGGCGCGATGCACCGGATTGTTGACGACAAAGCCGGTCACATCATTCTGGCCACTATTGCTATAGCTGTTGGTGAACAGCAGCTGGTCACCGGGAATGACCTTGACCTTCGCCGGATCGAGCAATGTGGTAACGGTTACG
The DNA here is from genome assembly GCF_036964675.1 of Parasphingorhabdus sp. Lineage (GTDB taxonomy): Bacteria > Pseudomonadota > Alphaproteobacteria > Sphingomonadales > Sphingomonadaceae > Parasphingorhabdus. The sequence goes on from NZ_JBALTF010000028.1 coordinate 19,512, forward strand.
CCGGTTTCCGTCTCTTTGATCCGTTCGACCATGATTGAACTGTCGATTTTCACATCGGTCCGAGAATCAGTCGCCGCGTCCTGAAGGTTGGCCGAAATCGGTGCCGCATAGGCGACCTGTGACGCCGACAATCCGGTCATCAAAACACCGGCGACGAGGGCCGCTTCAAGCAAAATAATACGCATATTCGACATTTCCTGCGATCCTTTTGTACGATATTTGACCAGACACCCGCGCCCAGTCGATCTTGACCTGAAATATGGATTAACTTGGTTAATATCGGATTAAAAACGGTCCCTTGATGGGCGTCCCACGGTGGAGGCATGGAATATCCCGCAAAAAGAAATGCTTGCAGGACAGGCGGTCTTATTCGTTGGCATCGCTATTCATCCGCCGCTAAAGAGATAGGCGATGGGTCTAACCGCATATCGTTGCTGCCTTGGCATGCTGGTTATTTTGCTGACGGGTTCGCTCGTCCGGCCGGGCTATGCCCAGACGGCAGATCAACCGGTCGCCGGTGCGCCGGATCAGCCGGAATTCGAAGCCCCGCTCGACCCGGACCAGCCGCTGACCGAATTTTCTGATTTTGGTGTCGAATGGCCCGATCTGGATCAGGTGACGGAACCGGTGGTCGATGATGGCGAAGAGGAGAGCGCTGCGGCCTTGGCCGGGGCAGACGAACCCGGCGATCAGGAGCTTCAGCCAGGCGAAGTCCAATTGGCAGAAGATCTGCCGCTCAATGACTATCGACCGACTGATGCGCTGGCGGAAACCGCCTATCGGATCAGCTTCGAAGGCTTGCCCGATCAGATCGGCGATGCATTCAACACCCGTTTCAACATATTGTCGGTTCTGGAACAATATCGCGGCGACGAAGCCAATTTCGCCCAGATAAGACGGCGCGCGCAAAGCGATGTGGAGCTGGTCGAACGGCTGCTCAGGATCGAAGGCTATTATGACGCTGTCGTGCAGTCTCGCTTCGAGGCTGATGGCGCAGAGCGGCTAACGGTGTTTATCGACGTGCAGGCGGGACCGTTATATGAGCTGGACGCGATCGCCTTGCCCGATCTGGAAACTGCGGTTGCGCCCGATCCACAAAGGTTCCGGGACAGCTTCGGCTTGCAATCGGGGGAGACCGTCAACAGCGACCGGATCATGGAGGCCATCGGCCGGCTCGATGGCGCGATGGTGGAAAATGGCTATGCTTTTGCAAAAACCGGCGAGCCGGAACTGGAAATCGATCATGCTGAACGGCTGGGCGATCTCGAAGTCCCGGTGACGCCCGGCGGACGCTTTAATTTCGGTTCGATCGTCATGGCGCAGACCGACCTGTTCGATGCCGATCATGTCCAGATGATCGCACGCTTCAATCCTGGCGACCTCTATCAGGCTTCGGATGTTGAAGATTTGCGCCGGGCGCTTATCGCGACCGGTCTGGTCTCGACCATCTCGGTCGATCCGGTGGTGGCGCAGGACCCGGACGCGGTTGATATCGCCGTCAACGTGACACCGGCACCGCTGCGCACCGTAGCTGGCGAGCTGGGCTATGGCACAGGCGAAGGTGCCCGGGCCGAAGTCAGCTGGGAACATCGCAATTTCTTCCCGCCGGAAGGCCTGGTCCGGGCGACGGCTGTCCTGGCGACGCAGGAACAGTCGGGCAGCATCGCCTATCGCCGCAACAATTACCACCGGCGCGACAATATCTTGAACGGGCGTGCGGCGTTGAGCGTTGTTGATCGTCCGGCGTTCAAGGCACAGACTTTCTCGGTCGCCGCCAATATCGAGCGGCAGAGCAATCTCATCTACCAGAAGCGCTGGAGCTGGTCGGCCGGCGTCGAACTGCTCGCGTCGCGAGAAGAGGATGTCACCGGGCCTGCTGGTGCGACCGGCCGCGATACCTATTTTATCGGTGCGCTGCCGGGGCTGGTCACTTTTGACGCCAGCGATAACCTGCTCGATCCGACCCGTGGTTTCCGGCTGACTGGCCGCATTTCCCCGGAAGCATCGCTCCAGAACGGCAGCTTCTTCTATGTGCGTGGCCAGCTCGATGGTGCCGCCTATTTCCCGGTCTCGGATAAAATCGTGCTGGCCGGACGCACCCGTCTGGGAACGATCACCGGCGCCGGCAACAACCGGATCGCCCCATCCCGCCGGCTCTATTCCGGTGGCGGCGGCTCGGTGCGCGGCTATGGCTATCAGAGTATCGGGCCGCGCGATGCCAATAATGACCCGGTGGGCGGCCGCTCGCTGGTTGAATTTTCGCTGGAAGCGCGCGTCCGGACAGGGTTTTTTGGCGGCAATTTCGGTCTCGTGCCCTTCATCGACGCGGGCAATGTCTACACCAGCAGCAGCCCGGATTTTTCCGGTCTGCGCTACGGTGCCGGTCTCGGGATCCGCTATTATAGCGATTTCGGACCTATCCGCATCGATGTCGGTACGCCGATCAACCCCCAGCCGGGTGACTCGCGCATCGCCGTCTATGTCTCGCTCGGACAGGCTTTCTAAATGACCGAAAGCGCCAAAAAACCCCGTTTCAAACTGATGACCTGGCGCTGGCCGATGCGCAGCCTGTTGGCATTGGCGGCGCTTGTCATCCTTGGGCTGGTCGGCACTGCGATCTGGCTGGATAGCGATTCCGGGCATCGCTTCATCATCCGTCAGGTCGAGGCGCTGGAACCGGCCAATGGCTTGCGCATCCGCGTCGCCGAGATTGATGGATCCATCTATGGCAAGGGACAAGTGCAGGGGCTTCAGCTGCACGATCCCAAGGGCCGGTTTTTTACCGCCGGAACAGTAGCGGTCGACTGGAACCCGCTGGCCTGGATTTTCAATGAACTCAATATTTCCCGGGCGGTGATCATCAAGGCGCGGCTCGACCGGTTGCCGGAATTGATCGACAGCGGCGAAGACCAGCCGCTGCTGCCGGGTTTTGACATATATGTCGGCGCGTTTCGCGCGGATAATCTGGCGCTGGGCAAGGCAATCGCCGGCACCGAGCAATTTGCCGACCTGTCCGGTTCTGCCGATATCAGGGCCGGTCGCGCGATGCTGCATCTCGATGCGGCAACCACGCGCAGTGGCGACAAATTGCTGCTCGCCCTGAATGCCGAACCGGATCGGAAAAAGCTGGATATCGATGCCGAAATAATCGCGCCTGCCGGTGGTATATTGGCCAGGGCTTTGGGCCTGGAACGTGATCTGGCCGTCACCCTGAAAGGCGATGGTAACTGGCAGAAATGGAATGGCGAGCTGAATGCGCTCAGCAATGGCGAGACATTGACGCAAATAAGCCTCGAAGCGCGGGAAGGGCTGTTTGCTTATGATGGCAAGCTGGCCGGCAATCTCATGCCCGACGGAATTGCGCAGAAACTGGCGTCGCCCGATCTGGCGATAAAGGGCACCGCAAGTCTCGCGGATCGGCTTGTGGCGCTGGATCTCGAAGCGCGCTCCGCTGCCCTGTCCTTCACCGCAAAGGGCGGCATCGATCTGGCCCGCAACAGTCTCGATGCGATGCGCCTTGAGACCAGGCTGATCGATCCATCCGCGCTGGCGGCCAATATGAAGGCGCAGGATTTCGAGTTGAAAGCCTTGCTGAACGGAAAATTTTCCGAACTGCGCTATCAATATCTGCTGACCGCGCCGCAACTGGCCTTTGGCAAGACCCTGCTGACCAATGTGCGCGGCGAGGGCGAGGGCCAGCGCGATGCCGGCGGCTGGGACATTCCGGTCGAGCTTTCCGTCGGAACGCTGATCGGCAATGGCGATTTGCTGAAGCAATTGCTCTCCGGCTTTACCGCAACCGCCTTGCTGCGCTTTGAAAATGACCGGCTGTTTGCCGAGCGCGCGAACGTCGCGACCAATGCGGCAAAAGGCACATTGGATTTTGACCTGCGGCCTTCGACCGGCGATTTTGCCGTCAACATCGCCGCCACGGCAGCCGGATTTGCCGTGCAGGGTGTCGGGGTCGCCGATATCATTGCCGATATTGATCTGGGACCGGCGCCTTCCGGGCTCGCGCTGGAGGGCCAGGTCAATGCCAGGCTGCGGCGCTTCGACATCGACTTCCTGCGCGAACTGGCCGGCGGTCTGCCGGAATTGCAAACCGGCCTCTCCCTTGGCCCGGACGGATTCTTGCGATTTGCCAATCTCGCGGTGAAAGCACCCGACCTCTCGTTCAAAGGGGCCGGCAACCAGACCGGTGCGACAACCTTCGCGTTTCGCGGATCGGGCAGCCAGAATAGCTATGGTCGCTTTGATCTCAAGCTCGACGGCCCGCTGGACCGGCCCAAAATCGCCTTGCTGCTCGACAGCCCGCTGCCAGCGGCCGGCCTGTCGGCGGTCAGTCTTCAGCTTGACCCGGTAAAGGCCGGATTTTCCTATGTCGCTGCCGGTGGGTCGACGCTGGGGCCGTTTACCAGTGACGGGATGATCCTGACCACGCCGGGTCAGGACACTGCGGTGCGGGTCGATCGTCTGGTGGTGTCCGATACGCTGGCGACCGGGACGATCACGCCGACCGCAGATGGTCTCGCCGGCACGCTCGCTGTCAGCGGCGGCGGCGTGAACGGCGATGTCCTGTTCCGCCCCGGCAATGGACGGCAGCTGATCCGTGCCAATCTCAAGGCCGAAAATGCCCGCTTTGATGGCAATCCACCGATATTCATCCGTACTGCCGTGCTCGATGCCGATATTGTCCTGATCGATGGCCGGTCCAATATTGACGCGACGCTGCGGGCGCAGGGGATCAGCCGCGGCAAGCTGATTATCGGCCGGGTTGCCGCCAATGCCAAGCTGACCGATGGCACCGGCTCTGCAACCTTCACCGTCGCGGGAACACGGGGCAGTACGTTCGAATTTCAGGCGAAAGCCGATATTACACCCGACCTTTACCGGATCACCGGGACCGGCCAGTTTGAAGGCCGGAACCTTCGTCTGGCGCGGCCGCTCGAACTCCGGCGGGTCAGCGATGGCTGGACCGCGTCTCCGACCACGGTCAGCTACGGAAGCGGCAGCGCCCGCATGTCCGGCCGCTGGGGCAGCGGAAATTCTCGGCTCGACCTGTCGATGACGAAAATGCCGCTGTCGCTGATCGATATCGCCTATCCCGACCTCGGGCTCGGCGGCACCGTCAACGGCACCGTCAAGCTCACCCAGTCGGGATCGCAGGTGCCGGTGGGTGAAGCAAAGCTGACGGTCAACGGACTGACCCGGTCTGGCTTGATATTGACCTCTGCGCCGGTTGATCTCGGTCTGAATATTGCCATTTCGCAGCGCAACGCAGCGGCACGCGGGATCATCAAATCGCCCGCGGGAAAAACGATCGGCCGCTTCCAGGGACGGGTAACCGGCCTTGGCGGCGGGCGCTGGCAGGATGAGCTGATGCGCAAGCCGCTGTTCGCGCAGGCCCGGTTCAGCGGCGGCGCGGAGAGCCTGTGGCGCCTGACCGGTGTCGAAACCTTTGACCTGACCGGACCGGTCGCGGCCAGCACCGATATCAGCGGCAGCCTCGCCAATCCGCAGATTGAGGGACAGGTCCGCACCAGCAACGCGCGGCTGGAAAGTCCTCTGACCGGCACGGTTATCTCCAATATCACGGCGGTCGGCCAGTTTGACGGCTCGCGTCTGGTGCTGCCGAATATCACCGGAGTCACGGTCGATGGAGGAACGCTGAGCGGCAGCGGCAGTTTCAACTTTGCCGTCGCCCCCGGTGAAGGCATCGGCATCATCATGGACATCAATGCCCAGCGGGCGGCGCTGATCGCCCGGGATGATTTCGCCGCCACCGTGACCGGACCGATCAAGATCCGCAGCTCCGCAGAAGGCGGTCTGATCTCGGGCGACGTGGTCCTCAACCGCAGCTTCTTCCGCTTCGGCAAGGCAAGCGCAACCGCCAGCCTGCCGGACATAAAAACCCGTGAGATCAATCGCCGGGCTGATGAACGGCCGGTGCAGATTCGCGGTCGGCCTTGGCAATTTGCGCTAACGGCGGATGTCCCCAATCGGTTGCGGGTCGAGGGGCTGGGTCTGGATAGCGAGTGGAATGCCAATCTCAAGATATCCGGGCCGGTCGACAATTTTGCGATGGTCGGCACCGCCAATCTGATCCGCGGCAATTATACCTTTTCCGGGCGGCGCTTCCGGCTGGAACGCGGCCGCATCCGCTTTGTCGGCAACCAGCCGGTCAATCCGATCCTGGATATCGAGGCGGAAGCCAATCTGACCGGCCTCAACGCCACGATCAAGGTCACCGGCACCGGCAATCAGCCGGAAATCGCCTTCACCAGCATCCCGGCGCTGCCGCAGGACGAACTCCTCTCGCGGATATTATTCGGCGCCTCCATTGCCAATCTGTCGGCGCCGGAAGCGGTCCAGCTGGCCGCTGCCGTGGCCTCGCTCAACAGTGGCGGCGGGCTTGATCCGATCAACCAGCTGCGCAAGGCGGTCGGGCTCGATCGTTTGCGCATCCTGCCGTCGGATATTGATACCGGTTCGGGAACCTCGATTGCCGCGGGCAAATATATCACCCGCCGCGCCTATGTCGAGCTGATCACCGACGGCAAGGGCTATAGCGCGACCAGCCTTGAATTCCAGATCACCCGCTGGCTGTCGATCCTGTCGACCATCTCGACCCTCGGCCGGCAGAGCGTCAATGTGCGGGTGAGCAAGGATTATTGAGCTGGCGTCGCCCCGGGCGCAGAGAGACTGATTTGCCGATAGGATAGCCGCCCGTCAGCCAACGCCTCAATAGGCGCCATTCCCACGCTTTTCGCAAATGACCGAAGGCCGCCTTTGCGCACGCCATGCCCGCTAGCTTTTCCTGTAAAAATTGACATTTATTTTCAAAAGCTTAGGGCTAGACCAAGTTCACCAACAGATCGGGCAAGCCAACATATACAGCCCCGCCGCTCATGTCGCAAAAAAGGACCGCCGAAATGAAGATCACAGAGCTGAAAACGAAAATCCCGCACTCGAGGCTTCCATATGAAAAGCCGGTGCTGGTTTGCTTAAGCTCCACCATATCGACAGAGGGAAAAACTCATTTCTCAACGGGGGAATTTAGTAGTTACGGCATGGTTTCTGGAGCAGTCAGCTAGCTGCCACTTGGCAGCATGGCAACTCGGGATAATATTCGCCCGGATCGCTATATAGAGGCGGAATTACCCTGAGGGTGCAGACCGATTGTCCAGCCACGGCTCGACATCTGATATCCGCTTCCCCGTTCAACCCAATTTAGCGCAAACACGGCAACCGGGTCAGGCATCCGCGCCGCCAACCACAAGCGACGGCTGCGATAATCGCTTTACATGTGTCGGTGGGCATGTTGATAAGCAAGCCGTGCTCCTGCAGCTCTTGGCGGAGTCTATTCTCCCATTTTCCTCAGGTTCTCTAAAAATGACCGCTTTGCTCGGGCCGGTCATTTGCAAGAACGAAAATGCGGGCGGGGGGACTATCATGCAATTGATTGCGAGCCATAGGCTTGAGCGTTCGAATTATTTGGCGAGTAGATTTCAACCAGGACCGGTCAGATTCAGCGTGAATCCGTTTTCGTTGCAGGACCGTTGTCACGACACCACCAAAATCGACCGACGCGTTTCCGGATAAACTGGCGCAGATCGCCGGCTGTCAGTTGCGTGAAAGCATGCCAGGCGACACCATCAATGTTTAGCGCAATCGTCTGTTGAAGGATCAACCATGCGCATTCCAACCAAAGTGACAAATATCAAGCCGCCAGTTTTGGCCCTGGCCCTGGGAATGGCGATCATTCCCGGCATGGCCCATGCGCAGGAGATTGATGCCGGCATCGAAAGCCCCGGCAACCAGGTTTTTCTGGTTCGGAACGACCGCGGCGTCATGCAATATGACACGACCACCACAAATCTCGGCTCCGGGCCCAATGACCTCAGTCAGACAAACCTGGGCCCTTATATGCAGCAGCTGACGGCATCATTTAACTATGGCGGCGTGAAATATCTTTTTCTGAGAACCGGGCAATATGTCGGGCTTGATGCCAATAACGAAAATGTTGTGCAGCAGCTCAGCTATATTGATAACAACAATTGGCCGGGATTGGCGCCCTATCGCAACAAGATCGACGCAGCGCTCCGGTTCAAGGGAAATTCGATATTATTCTTCCTGAATGACGGACAATATATTGAATATGATATGGCGCTAAAAAATATCGCGTTCGGTCCGATCGCGATGAATGCATTCACCTTGCCCAGTCTGCAAAATGTTGCCGGAGATATCACCGGTGCGGCGCGATGGGACAATAATCGCGCGGTGATATTCCTGAAGGGTCAGAAGCATATGTGGTTCAATTTCCGCGGTGTGAATGCCAGCGGATCGCCGACTCCCAATGCGGGAAGCCAATTTGCCCAGCCTCGGTCCAATGCCGGTGCCTTTCAAAGACCCGGCGGCGGACAATATCAGGCACCGCCCGTGCAACAATATCAACCACGCCAGCCGCAATGGCAACCGCCCCGGGTGCAACAACCCCAAGGGCGCCTGCCGCAGTGGCAACAACCACCGGTCCAGCAGCCCCAGTGGCGGCAACCGCAAGGGCAAGTGCCGCAGTGGCAACAGCCGCCGGTCCGGCAACCCCAGTGGCGACAACCACCGGTGCAACAGCCACAAGCGCCGATCAACACGGTCCGAACCATTAGCCGCCTGACCAATACACTGAATTACAATGCCGATACCCTGACATTGGCGATAAGCCCTGACAACCGGCGGATTGCAACCGGTGGTTGGGACAACAAGCTGTCGATATGGGACGCGTCGGGTCAGAATCTGGTGCAGGGGGTGACGATTTCGCTGCAGGGCAGGGGTGACATATTGCTGGACACGGACTTTAGTCCCAATGGTCAGCGCATTGTCTCGGGTAGCCGCCACAGCGGTAATCTGCAGCAAGCGACGGTCAATGTCTGGGACGTAGCGACCGGCGCCCAGGCCTTGGTTCTGCAAAGTCCGCCGTCTGCGCTTTGCGATTCGGTGGCTTATGATCAGCAAGGATTGCGGATCGCGGCAGCTTGTTTCAACCAAACGACCTCGGCCAGTACATTACAGGTCTGGGACGCTAATAGCGGCGCCCAATTGTTATATATCAACGGGGTGAGCAGTTCTGTAGCTTTTAGTCCGGATGGTAGGTTCGTAGCGGGCGTAAATGGCGCGACACAGGAAATAACAATATATAATATCCTCAATGGCCAACGGGTTCAGACCATTCAGGGCAATATTGTCGGCGGTATCAACGATGTCGTTTTCACCCCGGACAGTGCCTATATCGTCACCGGCAATGGGGAAGGGACGGTCAGCGTCTGGAACCTCTCCACAACGCAGCAAGTCTCCAAATTCACCGGTCACAACAGCGCCGTCAACGCTATCGCGATCAACAAGGATATCTCCCGCATTGTCAGCGCGCATGATGATGGTGCGATAATTTTGTGGGATGGTAGCACCGGCAGTGCGCTGTCGTCTTTTCAGGCAACAAAACCGCTCCGCTCGGTCCGGTTCAATTCGGATGGAACCGCTGTTCTGGCGGGTGGAGACGAAAATATCATGCGAATTTTTACAGACTGAGCCTTTTCCGAAAAATCAAAAACACGGCTCTTCGATCGAATGTCTCTCTTAAAGGAATAAAATATGCGCAATCTATCTCGTCTCTATGCAGCAACGCTGACCACTCTGGCACTGGCTGCAAGCCCGGTCATGGCACAACAGGCACAACCAGACCAAACAAACGACCAGGCCGCACTGAACCAGTTTATCGCCGCAGTCGAGACCATCAGGTCAAACCTGCCGTCCGCTCCGGACGATGTGGCTAAAGCTGGCTCCGAATGCTATGCTGCTATCAATGCGCTGGTTCAGGCTTTGCCGGCAACCATTAGTTCAAGCATTCGTTGTGACGCCGGCGACACCGGCGGGATTGTTATCATTGGCGGTGCCGCCTTGCGCTAATGTTATCCCCCGACGACCAACGACAAAAAGCCCGGAGCAATTGCTTGCCCCGGGCTTTCTAATGTCCATCTGACCGCAACGATCAGCTGCTATATTATCTTTGCGATCGGCCGGGCCTGGCGTGTTTGCGCAGCGGAACGCCTGTTCGGCTGTCACCGTGGCGGATGACTAGCTTATCAATCCGACCGCTATGATGATCACCACGCTATAGGCCAGCACACCGGCCAGGATACGGGGCAGGGTCAGGCTCTCGCCGAACGTTGCCTTGGCGAGATTTTTCATCTGCCCCATCAGCTCCGGCCAGGTATAGGAGACAAAGTCGCCCTGGGTCATGATGGAGACCAGTTTATTGTCGCTGTCCACGATTGGCAAACGGCGGAACCGTTCGTTGGACATGATCCGCAGCCAATCGATCAGTTCATCATTTTCGTTGGCGGTACGGACGCTGCCGGTCATGATTTCGCCGACTGTGGTTTTGGCCGGATCACGATTTTCCGCCACCAGTCGCTTCATGATGTCGCGTTCGGTGAGCAATCCCAAAATATGCTGATCATCGTCAACTGCGACGATCGAGCCATAATTTTTCCCCGCCATGCGCTTGACCGCGTCAATCACCATGTCACCGGGATTGCAGGTCAGGGGGATGGGTTTGGTCGCATATTCGGCGCGTTCACTAATTTTCATTCTAACAGATCCTCATATATATAAGAGTAACGCCGATGAGCGGACGCATCGCGTGACAACGTCAGTTGCCCGCGCCGCGCAAAAAAGCCGAGAGGAGCATTTGTGAATGCCTCCTGTTTGCGCTTCATCAACCAGGCCATGTATGTGGTGCTAATTTCCATCTGTGACAGATAGCGGGGATCGGGCGAGACGCTATATGTCCGTTCGGGCAGAACGGCTCAGAAAGCCGGGGTCTCTCGTTTGCCCGGAGGGTTGGGCAAAAGAAAGCCCGGAGCAAAGGCTTGCCGCAGGCTTTCTAATGTCCATCTGACCGGAACGACCAGCTGCCGGCTGTCGATCCTGTCGAGCATCTCGACTCTCGGCCGACACAGCGTAAACATGCGGGAAAGCCGATTATTGATGGTATGGCCACTATGGGCGCAAAAAAGGGGGCAGTGCGGGAACAGAAGCAGTCCTTCGGCTACCGCCCCAGTTGCGGTCGTTCGGACTGGGCCGTTATCATGTCTGATTTTGGCGCAAAATCGGATATTAGACATTAAGAGCGCCGCACTCGATACTTGGCACCCCGATCATTCTGCACAATCGGGGTGCAGATCATTTTATTTCTTTTTCATATCAAAACCGGTGAGGGACAGAAACTTCCACTGACCTCCACTGCGCACCAGCGTT
>NZ_JBALTF010000029.1:0-30722 GCF_036964675.1 Parasphingorhabdus sp.
ATCTCTGGAGGTCCTGAAACAAGTTCAGGATGACGACAAGAGGTAATCGCTTAGTCCGTGTCGCCCAAATCCTGCGCAACCTTGGGATTGTTGAGCAGGCTTTCGATATGCTCCGCCGTATCGAAACTCTCATCCGCGAGGAATTTCAACTTGGCGGCATATTTCATCTGCACCCGCTTCGCGACTTCCTTCTGGAAGAAAGCAGTGTTGGTCCGCAGCGCCTTGAGCACGTCCGCTTCATTCGCGCCAAGCAACGGCTTCACGAACACCGTCGCATGACGCAGATCGGGCGACATGCGCACTTCGGTGACGCTGACGCTATGCGAAGTGAGCACCACATCATGGACCTCGCCGCGCATCAGCAGTTCCGACAAGATATGCCGGAGCTGTTCGCCGACGCGTAGCAAGCGGACCGAGCGGCCTTCTGGGGATGTATCGTTATATTTCGCCACTATAATTAAGCCTCAATCTCGTCATGCTGAACTTGGTTCAGCATCCAGAGCGACAAGCACAAACTGTGTGCCTATCCGCTCTGAACCCGGATCAAGCCCGGGATGACGATTATATCAGAGTATCCGCTCTTTCTCCGTAACCTGGAAGACCTCGAGCATATCGCCTGCCTTGATATCGTTGGTATCTTCCAGAACCGCACCACATTCCATTCCGGCCCGGACCTCCTCGACATCGTCCTTGAACCGCCGCAGCGACGCGATGGTCGTTGCGCTGACGATGACATCGTCGCGGGTAAGACGAGCGAACAAGCCTTTGCGCAAGACACCTTCGGTAACCAGCAAGCCGGCTGCCTTGTCTTTCTTGCCCGACTTGAACACGTCCTTGACTTCCGCACGGCCGACGACATTTTCGATCTTCTCTGGGCCGAGTTCACCAGCCATTTCGGCGCGGATATCGTCGGTCAGATCATAGATGATGTCGAAATATTTGAAGCGGACACCATCACGTTTGGCGATTTCCCGCGCCTTGGCATTGGGACGCACGTTGAAACCGATGATCGGCGCCTTGCTGGCTCCGGCCAGAGTCACGTCCGATTCCGTGATCGCGCCGACACCGCTGTGCAAGATACGCACCTTGATATCGTCGTTCGAAATCTTGTTCAGTGCCTGGACGATGGCTTCGGTGGAACCCTGGACATCGGCCTTGACCAGTACCGGGAATTCCACAGCACTATTGGCTGCGGCAGAGAACATATTCTCCAGACTGGTTGGAGCCTGCGTCGTGCGTTTCAGCTTCTGCTGTTCTGCACGATAGGCAGCCACTTCCCGCGCACGACCTTCATTCTCGACCACGGTCAGCTTGTCACCAGCGGAAGGAACGCCGGAGATGCCCAGCACTTCAACCGGCATGGACGGACCAGCCTCCTTGACCTGCTTGCCCTTGTCATCGATCATCGCCCGGACCTTGCCGGTCTGAGAACCGACAACGAAGACATCGCCGCGTTTCAATGTGCCGCGTTCGATCAACACGGTTGCAACCGGACCACGGCCAATATCGAGCTTCGCTTCGACGACCGCGCCTTCGGCAGGACGATCGGGACGCGCTTTGAGTTCCAGCAATTCGGCCTGGACGTGGATCTTGTCCATCAAATCGTCGAGTCCGATTTTCTTCAGCGCCGAAACTTCGGCATCGAGAACGTCACCCGACATTTCTTCCACAATCACTTCATGCTCAAGCAGGCGGGTGCGGACCGTTGTCGGGTCAGCGCCTTCCTTGTCGATCTTGTTGATCGCGACAATCATTGGCACGCCTGCCGCCTTGGTGTGATTGATCGCTTCAATCGTCTGCGGCATCAGGCCATCATCGGCAGCCACGACCAATATCACGATATCGGTGACATTTGCGCCGCGCATCCGCATTTCGGTAAAGGCTTCGTGACCCGGTGTATCGAGGAACGTAACCTTGTCGCCATTTTTCATCGTCACCTGATAGGCACCGATATGCTGGGTGATACCACCCGCTTCTCCGGCAACCACATCGGTTCCGCGCAGGGCGTCGAGCAGCGACGTCTTGCCGTGATCGACATGGCCCATGATGGTGACAACCGGTGGGCGCGGTTTCAGCGTTTCCTCGGGATCGACATCGGCCTGGGTATTGATTTCAACATCCGCCTCGGAAACACGCTGGATATTGTGGCCGAATTCCTCGACCAGCAATTCTGCGGTATCCTGATCAATCGTCTGGTTGACGGTGACCATCAAGCCCATGTTGAACAGCGATTTGACGAGTTGAGCACCCTTTTCGCCCATGCGCTTGGCCAGTTCCTGTACGGTAATGGCCTCCGGCACGATGACGGAACGGATCTGCTTTTCACGCGGTTCGCTTGGCCGCCCGGACCGCTGGGACCGCTTTTCTTTTTCGCGCGCGCGTTTCAGCGCTGCCAGCGAGCGTGCCCGCGCCGCGCCATCTTCGCCGCGCAGTGCCCGGTTGACGGTGAGCTTGCCCGATTGACGACGATCGTTGCGATCTTCGCGGCCGACTTTCTGCTTTTCTTTTTCCGGCTTTGGCCGTTTCGGCGCTTCCACTGGCGTAAATTTGCGCGCTGGCGGACGAGCAGCGCCCGCGGCGGCAGGTGTTTCTGATGTAGTGGCTTCAACAGCAACAGGCGCATCAGCGGCAGCATCGGGAGAAACATCGGCAGCAGCGTTTTCAGCAACGGCAATATCATCTTTCGCCTTGCTCGCCTGGTCTTCTTCGGCCTTGAGCTTGTCTTCAGCCCGTTTTTTCTCGTCTGCGGTCTGCTCTTTCTTTTCGCGCGTGTCGCGCTTGCGGGCTTCCTGCATCGCATCAAGGCGCGACTCTTCTGCCTCACGCAGCAGTTTCGCCTGCAATTCCTGACGAGTCAGACCATCATCCGCTCTTGGCGCAACTGGCTGCTTCTTCGGAGCAGGTTTTGCAGCCGGTGCCGGTGCAGGAGTTGGCGCAGCTGCTTCCTTGACGACTTCCTTCACCGCTTCCACGGCGCCAGGCTTGCCAACGAGCTTTTTGCGTTTGACTTCGACCACAACCTTGTTGGTGCGTCCGTGGCTGAACGTCTGTTTGACTTCGCCAGGTTCAACCGAACGCTTCAACCCAAGGGGTTTGCGTGCAGGTTTTGGCGTATCTTTTTTATCTTCACTCATCGAACAGACTTAATCCTTAAAATAGTAATTACTGCAATATATTATCCAGCTATTCTCAACCGGATCACACAACTTTCTTTTCGGCATCATCATCAACTTTATCAGAACCGATAAAGTGAAGCCATCGCTTCAGGCTGTGCGAAATCCGCCCCGCTGCGCGCTTGTCGGTTATACCGATATGCACCACATTCTGGCGGCCCAATGCCACAGAAAGCCCCTGCCGGTCCACCGGCAATATCAGACCACGAATATTTTGGCCTTCCCGGTCACTTCCAACCCGCCACGCCTGATCCAGTTTGGCGCATCCGTCGCGTCCGGCGTCGGACGCGTGGAGGAGCATATTTAGATCACCTTGCCGCGCGGCCGTTTCGATCTTTTCCGAGCCCGTAAGCAAAGTTCCGCCCCGTGCCTCCAGACCCAATCGGTCAAGAGTCGAGCGTTCGAGCGCTGATTCAAGCTGATCCGGAAGATTGTCCGGAATATCGAACTGGCCAGTTTTGAACGTTCTTGCCAGTGCGCCTTTCAACTGCCCTTTTGCCTGGGCTGCTTCCAGCGCGGCACGATCAACGCCAATCCAGGCGCCCCTGCCCGGTGCTTTCGCACGCACATCAGGAGCGATCTGCCCATCGGGGCCCATGGCAAGACGCATCAATTGCTCCTGGGGAAGGCTTTCCCCAGTCAAAATGCATTTACGATATGGCGCGTGATCTAGAGGTTTAGACCGCGTCTCATTGGGGGGATTCCGCATCTGCGTCCTCCCCGGTTTCTTCGGTCGCTACCGCTGCTGGCTCGTCTTCATCTTCGAACCAGTGCGCACGCGCGGCCATGATGATTTCGTTGCCCTGCTCTTCGGTCAGGCTATATTTGGCCAACACACCATCAGGTTCGGGCTTGCGATTGTCATTGCGACGGCGCGGCTCCGATTTCCGTTTCAGAACGAGTTCGTCAGTCGCGAGATCGGCAACATCATCCAGTGTCTTGAGGCCTGCTTCACCCAGCGTCACCAGCATGGCTTCGGTCAGGTGCGGCAATTCAGCAATGGCATCCTCGACGCCCAGCTCCCTGCGTTTTTCACGCGCAGCCGCTTCGCGCCGTTCCAGCGCCTCAAGGGCACGGTTCTGCAGTTCGGCTGCCAGCTCTTCGTCAAAGCCTTCGATGCTCGAAATTTCTTCCGGTGCGACATAGGCAACTTCTTCCAGCTCGCTGAAGCCTTCGGCCACCAGCAACTGCGACAATGTTTCATCAACGTCCAGATCTTCCTGGAACATCTCGGTCCGCGCGGCAAATTCGGCTTGCCGTTTTTCGCTCGAATCCGCTTCGGTCATGATATCAATGGCAAGGCCGGTCAGTTGCGACGCCAACCGGACATTCTGGCCGCGACGACCAATGGCAAGGCTGAGCTGATCATCGGGAACGACGACTTCGATCCGGCCTTCTTCCTCGTCGATAACCACACGGCTGACCGTAGCTGGCTGCAACGCGTTGACCACAAAGGTCGCAATATCTTCCGACCAGGGAATGATGTCGATTTTTTCGCCCTGCATTTCCTGCACGACGGCCTGAACCCGGCTACCCTTCATGCCGACGCACGCGCCGACCGGATCAATCGAGCTATCGTGGCTGATCACGCCGATCTTGGCGCGGGATCCCGGATCGCGGGCAGCGGCCTTGATTTCGATAATACCGTCATAAATTTCCGGCACTTCCTGTGCGAACAAATGCCGCATGAAATCAGGATGGGCGCGAGACAGGAAAATCTGCGGTCCGCGGTTTTCGCGGCGCACATCGAGAATCAGTGAACGGACGCGATCACCAACCCGGGCGGCTTCGCGCGGAATTTGCTGGTCGCGGCGAATTACGCCTTCTGCGCGACCAAGATCAACGACGACATGGCCAAATTCGACCGATTTCACCACGCCGGTGATGATCTCTCCAGCACGGTCCTTGAATTCTTCAAATTGCCGCTCGCGTTCGGCATCACGGACCTTCTGGAAAATCACCTGCTTTGCCGATTGCGCATCAATGCGGCCGAGATCGACTTCGGGCAACGGATCGACGATGAAGTCGCCAACCTTGGCGCCCGGTTCCAGCTTTTCGGCTTGCTTGATATCGACCTGTTTGAAATAATCCTCGACTTCATCAACCACTTCAACAACCCGCCACAGGCGCAAGTCGCCCGTTTTGACGTCGAACTTTGCGCGAATGTCATTCTCTGCACCATAGCGCGCGCGGGCGGCCTTCTGGATCGCTTCCTCCAGCGCTTCGATCACAATCGACTTGTCGATCATTTTTTCCGTCGCAACGGCGGTCGCGATAGCAAGCAACTCGGCTTTGTTGGCTGAAATAGCACTGCCCATGATTAGTCTTCCTGTTCTTCTAAAGTCTGTTCTTCGATCTCGTCCGCACCGAGTGTTGAAACCGGAACGGTTGCAGCAATCAGGGCGTCTGTCAGAATCAATTTCGCACTATGGACATTCGTAAGGGGCGTCTCCTGACTTCCCGTCTCGCGATCGTCAATCTTTATTATGTCGTCTGCAATGCCCAGCAGCAGGCCGCGCAGCTGTTTCTTGCCTGCTACCGCTTCTGTCAGGTTGATCCGCGCTTCCTGCCCGGCCCAGTTTTCAAAATCTTTTGCGCGGGTCAGCGGGCGATCAATACCCGGAGAGCTGATTTCCAGACGATAGGCATGATCAATCGGATCGCGACCTTCTTCTTCCAGGACATCAAATTTTGCCGAAATACGGCGGGACAAAGCCGCACAATCATCGATACCCAGCTGTCCGGTTTCCGGGCGCTCGGCCATGATCTGCAGCGTTGGTTCTTCCGAACCGGACACGAACTGCACCCGCACCAAATCAAAGCCCAAGGCATCTGCCTCCGGCTTAATCAGGTTGATAAGTGTAGCTATATCGGTCAATCCAAGTCCTTCAGTCTGGACACAATGAGAATTCGCTACCGGCCCCGTGGCGCCAGCCCCTCAAAATCTCACAATGTCGGGATGACTGCTATCTAGGGACAGATTCTTGATATTGCAACGCCTGATTCAAACGGCGACGATATTATAGACCAGCATGACAAGATAGATCACGAGCAATATCCCGCCTTCCCAGCGGGTTATCTTGCGTCCGGTTGCGGCAAATATCAGCAGCAACACCGAAGCCGCGATCAGGGCCGGCAATCCGAAATTTGTAATTTCGCCGGGAATCGTGCCGGGCGCTATGACCGCGGTGACGCCGCCGATCAGCAGCAGATTGAAGATATTGGAGCCCAGCACGTTACCCAGTGCGACCGCGCTTGCCCCTTTATAGGCAGCGACCACAGATGTTACGAGTTCCGGCAACGAGGTGCCTATGGCAATGACCGTCAAGCCGATCACGGCTTCGCTCATGCCGACCAGACGCGCGAGATCAACCGCCCCTTCAACCAGCCAGCGCCCACCCAATACGATCAGGACGATCCCGACAATCAACACCAATATCGATCGCCAGAGCGGTTGCACGTCATGCAAATGCGTATCTGACATTTCCAGTGCCTCGGCTTTTTCATGCAAGGCACTGGCCCCGACCGGCTGTGTCCGTTCCGCCCAATAAGCGTATGCCAAATAGCCAATGAGCAAGGCAATGAAGGCAATGCCGATCGCAACCGTTATCCCGGTCGTGCTAGCGACCAGCCACAAAACAACCGTCACAGCCAATGCCAACCCGCCATCTCGCCACAATGGTCCTCTTGGCACCACCATCGGCAGGATCAGGGAGGCGGTGCCCAAAATGAGCAAGCTGTTCGCAAGGTTGGAACCGACGACATTTCCCCAGGCAATGCCCGGTGATCCCGCCAGCGCCGCTTCGACACTGGCCACGAGTTCCGGAGCGGACGTGCCAAAGCCAACGATGGTCAGACCGATCAAAAGCTCGGACATTCCGGCCCGTTCCGCCACGCGCACAGCGCCACGCACCAGCAGTTCGCCGCCGACGATAAGGACAACAAAGCCTGCGAGCAGCAAAAGCAGCGGGATCAGCACGAAATAGTCTCCGCAGTTGAAGCGGAGAGACTAAGACGCGGCTTTTCAATGCCTTCGCAGCGGAGCAACCGTTGCCAAGATCGGCTGAGCCTAGCCATTGCGCTTCCCGAGCAACTTCAACCTGAGTGCATTGAGCTTGATGAAACCCTCGGCATCCTTCTGGTCATAGGCACCGGCGTCATCTTCAAATGTCACCACTTTTTCACTGTACAGGCTGTCGAGCGACTTGCGTCCGACGACGCTCACCGATCCCTTGTAGAGTTTCAGACGTACCGTGCCGTTGACGCGGGCCTGACTGAGGTCGATCGCTGCCTGCAGCATTTCGCGCTCGGGCGAGAACCAGAAACCATTATAGACCAGTTCCGCGTAACGCGGTGCCAGTTCATCCTTCAGATGCGCTGCACCGCGATCCAGCGTCAGCTGTTCGATGCCCCGGTGGGCGGCATGGTAGATGGTACCGCCAGGCGTTTCATACATGCCGCGCGATTTCATGCCGATATAGCGGTTCTCGACCAGATCGAGCCGGCCAATGCCATGCTCGCGGCCATAATCGTTGAGCTTTTCCAGCAGAGTCGCGGGGCTCATGCCCTCGCCATTGATCGCGACGCCGTCGCCACGCTCGAAATCGATCGTGATATATTCCGGCGTGTCGGGCGCATCTTCAGGATTGTTGGTCCGCGAATAGACATAATCCGGCACTTCTTCCCACGGATCTTCGAGCACTTTGCCTTCCGAGGAGGTGTGCAGCATGTTGGCGTCACAGGAAAATGGCGATTCTCCGCGCTTGTCCTTCGGAATCGGAATTTGATGTTTCTCGGCAAATTCGATCAGCCGGGTGCGACTGGTCAGATCCCATTCCCGCCATGGTGCGATTACTTTCACATCGGGATCGAGGCCATAATAGCCCAGTTCGAAGCGAATCTGGTCATTGCCCTTGCCGGTCGCGCCATGCGCCACAGCGTCCGCTCCGACCAGCTTGGCAATTTCGATCTGGCGCTTGGAAATCAGCGGCCGAGCGATCGAAGTGCCGAGCAGATACAGGCCCTCATATAGCGCATTGGCGCGCATCATCGGAAAAACGAAATCCTTGACGAATTCTTCGCGCAGATCGTCGATGAAAATATGTTCCGGCTTCACGCCCAGCGTTTCCGCTACCCGTCGCGCAGGACCCAATTCTTCGCCCTGCCCCAGATCGGCGGTGAAGGTCACCACTTCGCACTGATATTCCTGCTGCAGCCATTTCAGGATCACGCTGGTATCAAGGCCGCCGGAAAAGGCCAAAACCACACGCTTTACGGAATCGCTCATTTTATCGTCTTTCAAAGAATTGAGGGCCGCGCCTAACAGGCTCCAATTTTCCGCGCAATATGATATATGGGCGACAAGCGCAGAGCCAGTTGGCGCGCCAGATGACAATTACGCTGTCATATTCTTCTCGGCCTCGCCAATATAATCCCGCGTTAATGGCAAAGCGTGGCGGTTGCGGCTGAACTGGATCTGGTAATTGCACATGCCGCCATTTTCAAAAGCTGCGGTCGCGCCGGCCAGATAGAAGGTCCACATCCGGTAGAAACGCTCGTCATAGAGCGCGATGATTTTTTCGCGGTTGTGTACCGTCCGTTTGTACCATTCGCGCAGGGTGAAGGCATAATGCAGCCGCAGGGTTTCGACATCGGTTGCGATCAGGCGAAATTGCTCGCTCGCCGCCAATGTTTCGCTGAGCGCCGGTATATAGCCGCCGGGAAAAATATATTTGCGGGTGAAGGCATCGGTGGTCCCAGGCCCGCCCATCCGGCCAATTGTGTGCAGCAGCATCACTCCGTCGTCGGTCATCAGATTGGCACAGCAGCGGAAAAAGGTTTTGAATTGCGGCGTGCCGACATGCTCGAACATGCCGACCGATACGATCCTGTCGAATTTCCCAGCCTCGCGCTGTGCAAGGTCCCGATAGTCGATCAGCTCGAATTTTACCTTGTCGGCCACGCCCGCTTTCTCGGCCCGTTCCCGCGCCCTTTTGAGCTGCTCCTCGCTGAGCGTGATACCGAGAACCTCGACGCCGGTCAGGCGGTGCAGATAAAGCGCCATGCCGCCCCAGCCGCAGCCGATGTCAAGCACCCGCTGCCCCGGCTTCAGATCCAGTTTCGCGGCTATATGCGCCTTTTTGTCGGCCTGCGCCTGCTCCAGCGTCATGTCCGGGCCGTGCTGGTCAAAATCCCAATAGGCACAGCTATATTGCAGATCATCGTCGAGAAACAGATCGTAAAGGTCATTGCCGATATCATAATGATGCGCGACGTTGCTTTTTGATCGACCGAGAAAATTGATCCGGTCCAGGCTGCCCGCCGCATGATCGCGGAATTTCTTGAAGATCCCCGGCTCCTTCAACCTGCCGCCCCGTTCAAACGGCCGGTTGGCGCGCAAAAGCTGCACCAGTTCCATGATATCGCCCTGCTCGACGATCAGCCGGCCATCCATGAATGTCTCGGCTGCACCGAGACGCGGATCAAGCAATATCTGCCGAATCACCCCTTTGTCGGCGAGCCGGATACCGATATCGGGATAGCCATCTGTGGGTGTCCCGAAGCTCTCGGTCGACCCATCGGCGTGGGTGACCCGGATCGAACCTTTTTCAATCACGCTTTGCAGAAATCTGCCCAGTATCGACATATATTCACTCCATTCCGGGGCACCACAGTCCCGTTGATTCAGATACCCGCATACCATTCATAATTGGCGACATCCTGCCAATAGCCACCTTTGCCTTCACCGATTCCGGCCAGCGACGCAACAGCTTGTATTCCGGTTATATATTTGGCGTGCTTATAGCCCAATTGACGCTCGACCCTCAGCCGTAACGGCGCTCCGTTTGCAACCGGCAAGGCGGCTCCGTTCAACCGATGGGCCAATATCGTTTGCGGATGAAAGCCGTCCAGCAGATCGATACTTTCATAATAGGGCCGCCCGCCCAGCCTGTCGGCGCAGTGAAAAACCAGAAACCGGGCGCTGTCTTGCAGGCGGGCGATATCGAGCAGGATTTTCAGCGGCACTCCGGTCCATTGCCCGATCGCGCTCCAGCCCTCGACGCAGTCATGGCGGGTGATCTGGGTGCGCTGTGGCAGGGATTGCAGGGCGGCCAGACTGAATATCTGTGGCTTTTCGAACAGTCCGGTCAGCCGCAACTGCCAATTGGCAAAACCCTGCGCCGCGCTGGCGGCATATTCCGGCGTATCCGGATCACGGCTGCCATTGGCCCGAAAGGTCGGCGACAGATCGGCAATGCCATATTCGCTGGCCAGCTCCATCCGGTCGCCCAGAGCGCGCTGGACGGCAAAATTCGCGGTTTCCGCGCTGGCCAGCATATCCTGAAAGGCCGGATTGCGATTGAGGGCATCGCAACCGGTCAGCAGACCGCCAGCACCGATCGCGGCGCTGGTGATCAATTTCCGCCGGGTAAGAATCGTCATCTTCTGGCCCCCTTGCGCTGCCCGCCGGTGATCATTGCCATGGTTTGCCGCAGCGGTCCGGACAGCAGGACCATCACCATATGAATCAGGAAAAATAGTGCCAGCAGAAAAGCGGTCAAAAAATGCACCGACCGGGCCGACTGGCGACCGCCGAACAGGTCGGTCAGCAACGGCCAATTGGCGTCCATCGCCGGGGACATGGCAAGGCCTGTGCATATCATCAGCGGCAGCAGAATGAAAATCACCCCGATATAACTCAATTTCTGGATCACATTATATGGCTTGTCCGACGATTGCCGGATCGCCGAAATCCTGGTGTGATCGCGAAACGATCGCCAGACATGCGATGGTCGCCACTCTTCCCCGCGCATGTGCAAATCTTTCTGGATATGCCGGTTCCAGAGCGATCGGACCATGAACAGCGTCAGACCCAGGCTGAATATCCAGGCAAAGAAAAAATGCCAGCGCCGGCCGTCGGCCAGGCTGTAGTGCGAAGGAATGGTTGCCCAGCCCGGAAAGGCCCATTTCTGGGTTCTGCCTTGACTGTCCTGCCAGTTTCCCAGAAAACCGGTCGTTTCGATGCGCATTTCCCCCAGACGCAAATAACCGACCCGGTCCGACGAACCGACCGCCATCCAGGCATGATCATCATTTGCACCAAATTCGCCCCAATAGAGCCGGGGATGGGCGTTGAAAATGGTCAGACCACTCATCAGCAATAGCAGCAGGCACAGCGCATTGATCCAGTGCCAGAGCCGGGTGGTCAGGCGATGGCGAGGTTGCTGGGAAATATTGACATCCTTTGACATGGTTGCACTCTAACCGCTGATTCGACGTTGCCAAGCCTGTCGTTACAACCGCCGGCTGTTGTATATTCACAACACAGCAAAACAGAATGATGTTTGTTACAAATTTAATGCGATCATGCAGTTGTCATTCATATTTGAAAACTTATGTGCGTAGCCGACCACGAAAGAAGAATTTACTTATTAAAAAATAAGTGGTCGTTTAATCGTAAAATCAAGGAACAAAATAAATGAAAAATGTAACAATAGCAGCTGCTATTGCAGCATTTGTGCTTGCATCCCCCGCAATGGCGCAAGAAACCGGTGACTTTTCTGGCGTGAAAGCTACAGCAATAGCTGGATATGACAATATTGATGTTGGTATAACCGGCGTCGATAATGTCGAAGGATTTCTTTATGGCGGCACTCTCGGCTATGACATCCAGTCGGGCAATGTCGTCTATGGTGCCGAACTGGAAGCAACGGAATCGACCGGAAAAATTTCCACCACAGGTGGTCGTATCGAAGCCGGCCGTGATCTCTACGCCGGTGGCCGTCTTGGCTATGTCCTCGGCGGCTCCACCCTGCTCTACGCAAAGGCAGGCTACACCAATGCACGCGTTTCCTACCCCGGAATCGGTGGCGAAAATGGCGACGGCATTCGCGTCGGTGCCGGTATCGAGTATAAGCTCAGCGAAAATATGTTTGCCCGTGGCGAATATCGCTACAGCAACTACGAAGCTGGTGTTTCCCGCAACCAGGGTCTCATAAGTCTCGGCATGAAATTCTAATCCTTGCGGATTGGATCGACACAGAGAGGGCGGGTAGCAATATCCGCCCTTTTTTTATGGCTTTCAAAACCTGGCAACATTCTTCAGAACATCAATATATGATTTGAAGGATGGGATATTATGAGCACTTACAAACAGGCCATCAAACTGCATCCTGATCCGCTTGCTCCCTATGCGATATCACCGGGATGGCAGGTCGGCGATCTGCTTTTTCTTTCCGGCCAGGCCGCGATCGACGAACAGGGCGAGATCGTCGGCGCCGCCGATTTCGATGCGCAATTGCGTCAGGTTTTCATCAATATCGACCGGGTGCTGCACGCAGCGGGCAGCAGCAGGGACCAGATCGTCAAGGTCACCATCTATCTGACCGATATGCAAAATTTCCCGAAGATTGTGCAAGCGCGCAAAGATTATTTCACACCGCCCTATCCCGCAGACACGACAGTTGAGGTCAAGGCGCTGGCCTTGCCGGATCTGATGGTCGAAATTGACGTGATTGCGGTCGTCTAGCCCAGAGCTGCCTGTTTCTCTTCGGCCAGACGGTCCAGCTCGGCCCGGCTTTTCTTTTCACTTGCCGATTTCAACTGGCCGCAAGCCGCCATGATATCGCGGCCTCTCGGAGTCCGGATCGGCGCGCTGATGCCGGCATCGAAAATGATCTTCGAGAAGGCCTTGATCCGTTCGGGGCTTGAACATTCATAATCCGAACCGGGCCAGGGATTGAACGGGATCAGATTGACCTTGGCCGGCAAATCATAATTGCGCAGCAGGTTCACCAGTTCGCGGGCATCCTGATCGCTGTCATTCTTATCCTTCAGCATCACATATTCAAAGGTGATCCGCCGGGCGTTATTGGCGCCCGGATAATCGGCACAGGCTTGCAGCAGTTCCTCGATCGAATATTTGCGGTTGAGCGGGACGATCTCGTCCCGGGTTTCCTTGTTCACCGCGTGCAGGGAAATCGCGAGATTGACGTTGATCTCGGCCCCGGCCCGGGCGATCATCGGCACAACACCGCTAGTCGACAGGGTGATCCGGCGGCGGGAGAGCGCAAGCCCATCGCCATCCATCACGATCTTCATCGCATCGCGGACATTCTCGAAATTATAGAGCGGCTCACCCATGCCCATCAATACGATGTTGGTCAGCAGCCGACCGTCCGACTTATAGGCCTGATTATATTCCTTGGTATTTTCCGCTTCTTCGTCATCGACAAAGTCCATCACGCCTTTCGGCCATTCGCCGAGCGCATCGCGCGCCAGCATGACCTGACCGACAATCTCGCCGGGGGTCAGATTGCGCACCAGCCGCATCGTTCCGGTATGGCAGAAACGGCAATTGAGCGTGCAACCAACCTGGCTGGAAATACATAATGTGCCGCGGTCCTCATCGGGGATGAACACCATTTCATAGTCCTGGCTATCCGCCGAGCGCAGCAACCATTTGCGGGTGCCGTCCTCTGACAGATGTGCTTCGACAATCTCGGGCCGTCCGACGACAAACCGCTCGGCCAGCCATGGGCGCAGCGTCTTGCCCAGATCGGTCATCTGGTCAAAATCGGTGACACCGCGGTGATATATCCAGTGGAACAGCTGCTTGGACCGCAATTTGGCCTGTTTTTCGTCGAGCCCCGCGTCATTCATCAGGCCGCGAATCTGCACCGGGCTCAGGCCAATGACATCAACGCGGCCATCGGCACGCGGGGTGACCTTGGCGGGCAAGGGAACGGGATCGATATGGCCGGGAATCTGCATGGAGCGCATATAGTGACTGTCCGCAGGAAAATCTACCGCAACCGCGAACATCCCAAAGATGCTGCATCAATCGCCGTCGCCGCGCCCCGCAACCGATAGGCGTCAACGATCGGCTTGCCGTCGCGTCCGACACTTTCCACGGTCATGCTGGTTGCCGAACGGATTGCGGCAATGATGGCGGCATCCATGCGCTTGTCCTGCGACCAGCCATCCGAGCGGCTGGCGGTCAGCTGGAACCGGCGGCCAGCGATACTGACCATCAGCCTGCTATTGGTCGACCGGTCGCGGCTCAACCGGACGTGAAATTGCCGCCGGATGGAGCGATTGGGCCAGAAACCGACGGTGGCAAAGGATTTGCGCTGCGCCTTGCCGGTAATTTCCTCCGACTCCGCAATCGCATAGCAGCGCGGGATTTCAGCATCGCGAAACGCCCCCCAGCTATTGAATATGCCGAGCGAATCCTTCGCGATCACCGGGACCGAAATCACGGATATTGCGAGTCCGAAGAGGATATAGTGCTTTTTCAAGCCTTCTCCCCTTCCCCTCCGCCGAGGTGAATGATCTGCTCGACGCCGTCGCAAATCTGGACGATCGAACCCTGCGGCAAGCCTTCTGCGATCGGCGCCTCAAAGCGCGGATGCGGGTCGAGACCGGTGAGCAGCCCGCGCAAAACCCGGCTGGTCATGCCGTGGCTGATCAAAACCGCATCACGGGCAAATAGCTGTTCGCCCAGCCAATGTTCGAGCCGCTTGGCGATAGCGCGATAATCTTCGCCACCAGGCGCGACGGTCACAAACAGCCGTTCCGCCTCGTCGATTTCCAGCTTGCCGGCCAGATCGCGATACCAGGCACCGCCCCATTCCCCCATGTCGATTTCGCGCAGCCGCGCATCGCTGCGCGCCTGATGCCAGTCGGCGCCGACATGTTCGGCGACCACCGACAGCGTTTGCAGCGCCCGGTCGGTGTCGGAAGCGATCAGATCCAGCTCCGGCTGCTCGGTTGCCAGATGACGCGCCAGCGCCCGGCCCATTTCATCGGCCTGGGCAAATCCGGTCCGGGTCAGCGGCGTATGCACATGATCACCCTGAATCCGGCCGGCCAGATTGAAGATCGTCTCGCCATGCCGCGCAATATACAGGCGTTTTCCCTTGGTATCGATGCCGCTCATATTAACCCTGTCCTGTCTCGAAATGGCAAAATCCATCCCGTGCAACTGCGGCTTTAGCCGCCTTGTTGCTTTTTTCCACAGTTTTTCACGGCATTATCGGACATGCACCCCCGATCGGGCTTGCCCTGCGGCGCTTTATTGTTAATGAAGCCAAGGACTATCCGTGAACCCGTGCGGAGTGCTTCCGCACATCTATTTTCACGGTCGATTGGGAACAAGAAGGACGGTTTATGAAAGCGACCATTGAACGCGCGGCATTGCTAAAGAGCCTGGGCCATGTCCAGTCCGTGGTTGAGCGGCGCAACACCATCCCCATTCTCTCCAACGTGCTGATCGAAGCCAGCGCCGACGGCAGCATCAAGCTGATGGCAACCGATCTTGATCTGCAGGTTGTCGAAACCGTCCAGGCCCAGGTCGAGACCGCCGGGTCGACCACCGTGTCGGCGCACACATTGTTCGATATCGCCCGCAAGTTGCCGGACGGATCGCAAGTGCAGCTCGATGCCGCCGATGGCAAGATGAAGGTCAACGCCGGTCGCGCCCGCTTCAATCTGCAGACGCTGCCGCGCGACGACTTTCCGGTCATTGCCGAAGGCGAATTGCCGACCAGTTTTGAATTGCCCGCTACCTCGTTGATCCAGATCATCGACAAGACGCGCTTTGCCATCTCGACCGAAGAAACCCGCTATTATCTCAACGGCATTTTCCTGCACGTGCAGGATGAGGAAACGCCGGTACTCAAGGCCGCTGCCACCGACGGCCACCGTCTGGCCCGCGTGACCCTGCCGCGCCCTGACGGCGCCGAAGGCATGCCCGACGTGATCGTCCCGCGCAAATGCATCAACGAGCTGCGCAAATTGCTCGACGAGAATAGCGAATCCTCGGTGCAGATTGATCTGTCCGCCAGCAAGATCCGCTTCACGCTCGGCACCGCGATCCTGACCAGCAAATTGATCGACGGCACCTTCCCCGATTACACCCGGGTCATTCCAACCGGCAATGACAAGCTGCTCAAGATCGACGCCAAAAGCTTTGCCCAGGGCGTCGACCGTGTTTCGACCATCGCCACCGAAAAAACCCGGGCCGTCAAAATGGCGCTCGGCGATGACAAGATCACCCTCTCCGTCACCTCGCCCGAAAATGGCAAGGCCGAAGAGGAAGTGCCCGGTTCCTACAAGGACGAAACCTTCGAAATCGGTTTCAACTCGAAATATCTGATGGATATTCTCGGCGAGATCGAAGGCGACACCGTCGAACTGCACCTGGCCGATGCCAGCGCACCGACGCTGATCCGCGAGAATGACAAGTCAACGGCGCTCTACGTGCTGATGCCAATGCGGGTTTGATCTTCATTGAAGGAAACTGAAATTGACATATTTTCAATCCGGCTGCCAGCATGCGTTGAAAGCGTCAAAGATAAGCACAACACGCTGACCATATTGATTCAGGAAACAACCGGTTTGGGTCCCGAAGAAGAGCAAATATTTTCAGGCGCGAGTATCGGAACCGCCCGGGAAATCATCCCCTCTTCGTCAGACCGTCTGCTAAAAATCTATTGGGAAGATTATGTCGGTTACTCCGTACTGAATGAGAGTTACGCGAACGTGGAAGAAGTAAATCAGAATCCTGAGCGCAAATATAAGTTTGCTGTGGAATTGTTATCGAGCGGCTGGTTCACGGAGTATATGAAGCAAGCTGTTTTTGCTGACAATGAATATCCAGGACCATTGAAATATTGGGAAGTCATTGGAAACAATCACGTTGTGCATATTTGGTCTCACATAGAGCCAACAGTGCGGCTCATGAAACCAACTGATTCAGTTACAACTCACTAGCCCCTCCCCCTTAAGGGAGAGGGTTGTGCAGACTTAATGAGCATAACTAATTTAGTCGGAGCTGGGTGAGGGTTAATCTCGCTATCGACCACAGAAAACCCTCATCCAACTGCGGCTGATCTTGCAGACAAGCCTTCATATTCTTCTCCCTCACGGGAGAATGTTTGTCACTCCAGCGAAGGCTGGAGCCTAAACCAATATTGCTGTCTCTTGCGAATTCTCGCCAAGAACAAAATTAGTGTTCCGACACCTGATTGGGTTGGACCCCAGCCTTCGCTGGGGTGACGGAAAATTACTCCGCTGCCATCGGACCTAACTGACTTGAGGCGATATTTTCGACTTCTCGCTTCCGACACGGTTGAGAAAGCTAGCAATTACCCCCACCGCTCAATATAGCGCTTCGCATAAACAATGACTCGGCACCTCTCCCTTTCCCGGTTCCTGAAAACCTACCCGGCGATCCATGCCTTCGCCTTGCTCGCGCTGATCATCAGCGCACTCGCGCCGCAAGGCTTCATGCCGACCCAGACCGCCAGCGGCTTCGCGATCAAACTCTGTTCCGGCCATGCCAATAATCTGCTGACCATAGCGCCGGATGATCCGGATTATGCTTTGCTCAAGCTGGTCTATGGCGGCAAGCAGGACGACACGCACGAACCGGCATCCAAACAGGACACGTCAGCCTGCGCCTTTGCCTTTGGTTCCGCCTTCGGTCCCGCTGCCGAGGCTCCCGTGCTGTCGCTGACGGCACTACAGCCTGCCACGCACGAACCCTCCGAACCGCGCCGCTTTGCGCTGCGCAACCGGATCAATATCCCGCCAGCAACCGGGCCGCCGCTAATGTCCCAAAACATCTGAAATAGCGCGCGGTCTTCGCCTTGATTGGTGAAGAATCGCACCATTTGTATTTTTGCGGCCCTCCCACGCGGTGGGACATGGCCGTTTGGGATTTATCATGAACAGAAGAATATTGACTGTCTTTACGGCGAACATCGCCCTTGCCTCGCCTGCTTTTGCCGAAGCCGACCCGCTCACCGATATCATTGTCACCGGTCAGCGCGACACCGTGACCACCGACGAGATTGAAAGCGACAAGGAAATTGTCTCCACTCCCGACGCAGCGTCGCTTGTTGCGCGGGCACCCGGCGCCGCCCTGATCGACAATGGCGGCCTGTCCGGCCAGGTCCAGTATCGCGGCCTGTTTGGTGACCGGATATTGGTCCGGGTCAATGGGCAGCGCTTTTCATCGGGAGGTCCCAATCTGATGGACCCGCCGCTGCATTATGCGCCGATGGCTCTGGTCGACCGGATCGAAATCGACCGCGGCATCAGCCCGGTCCGCACGGGTCCCGGCCTTGGCGGCGGCGTGAATGCCATATTGAAGGAAGCGCAATTTTCCGAAGGCGCTGCACTGCAACCGAAGGCTGATTTGACCGCCGGCTATCGCAGCGGCGACAACAGCTATCTGATGGGAGGGCTGGTCAGCCTGTCCAGCGAGCGGGTCAAACTGGGGATGATCGCGTCCTACGAAAAAGGCGATGATCTACAATATCCCGGCGGGACCATCGCGTCATCCAGATTCGAGCGGATGAATTATGGCGCCCATGCCGGCTTGAAAATCGGCGACGGCAGCCTGACCCTGTCCTACCGCCGTCAGGAAACCGACCCGACCGGCAACCCGCCTTTCCCGATGGATATCCAATATTTCAACACCGACTTCCTGTCCCTCGCCTATGAAGGCAAGCTCAGCGAAAATCTCTATCTCGAAGTGGAAGCGGGCCATGTCGCAGTTCGGCATCTGATGGACAATTTTTCGCTGCGGCAAGCACCGGCCAATCCGATGGATCGGCGCGCAACTTTTGCCGACGCGGACACCAATACCGCTGCCACGGCGCTCCGCATTGGCACGCCGGATCGGCATGTTCGGTTGGGCGCAGATGTGGAAGTGATGGACAAGGATGTGCGGATCACCAATCCAGCAAATGCCGCCTTTTTCCTGACCTCGCTCAACAATATTGCGGGTAGCCGGATCGGTGGCTTCGTCGAGAGTCGCATTGCAATTGGACCAATTGAGGCCGAAATCGGCGCCCGGCTTGATCATCATCAGATGTCGGCAGGATCGCCATTTTTGGGTAGCGCGGTTCCGATGGGTCCGCGCATTCTCGCCGCTGCTTTCGCTGCGTCTGATCGCAGCTGGTCCGATGACACGATTGATCTCGCGGCACGCTTCTGGAGCGATATGGGCAGTTTCAAACCCCGCCTGTCGCTGGCGTATAAAACCCGGGTCGCCAATGCCATCGAGCGCTTCTCCTGGTTGCCGACCGGTGCCAGTGGCGGTCTTGCTGACGGCAACATCTATGTCGGTAATTTGAATCTGCGCAATGAAAAGGCATGGATTGCCGAGATTGGTTTCGACTATCAGGACAGCCGTTTTTACGCACGACCAACGCTATTCTATCGTCGCGTCGATGATTTCATTCAGGGCGTGCCCTTCGATGATAGCCCGGGTATCATCAATAGTCCGGTGGAAATGGTCGCCAATATGAACGGCGATCCGACACCGTTGCGCTTTGCCAATGTCGACGCGGAGATTTACGGGGCTGACCTGGATTTCGGCTGGCATATCAGCGGGCCGCTCCATCTGGATGGCACCGCCAGCTATGTCCGGGCAAAGCGCCGCGATATTGATGACAATCTCTACCGCATCGCTCCGCCAAATGCGCGTGTTGCCTTGAGCTGGCAGGAACAAACCTGGCATCTGGGCGCGGAATTGCAGGTCTTTGCGGCTCAGAACAAAGTCTCTGCGACCAATGACGAACAGCCGAGCAATGGTTATTTGCTGGCGGGACTATTCGGTCATGTCGAACTGACACCAGGCCTCACGCTCGACGCCAGTGTCGAAAATCTGTTCGACAGAAATTATACCGAACATCTCGCTGGCTATAATCGGGTCAGCGGTTCGGACGTGGCAACCGGCGCACGCCTGCCGGGCGCAAGCAGAAGTGCCTTTGTCCGGCTACGCTGGACCGGACTCTAGTTCAATAAATTGATCTTGGGGCGCAGCCGGGAAACCGGCTGCGCTTTATTCCGCCGCTTCGAGCATCTCGACCATTTGCGGACCACGGATCAGGCCGCCGGGACGCTTGTCGGTGACAACACCGCCCTTGAACGTCACCTGCCCCGACTTGATCGTATAATCATAGCCATCGGCTTTTTGCAGCAGGCGCTTGCCACCCGCTGGCAGATCGAATGCAAGCCATGGCTTGCCAAGCTTGATCCGGTCCATGTCGATCACATTGACGTCGGCTAGATAGCCGGGTTTGAGCAGACCGCGATCATTCAGGCCATAGAGCCGAGACGTATCCAGACACTGCCGCTTGATCGCATGCTCCAGCTTGATCGTACCGCGCGAACGGTTCTTCACCCAATGTTCGAGCATGAAGGTCGGGCTCGCCGCATCGCAGATCGTACCGCAATGGGCGCCGCCGTCGGACAGGCTGTTCACCGTATCGTCGGACTGCTGCAAGGCCTCGAGAAAATCGAGATTGCCGTCCATATAGTTCAGCAAGGGCAGATAGATAAAGCCCTTGCCGTCATCCGCCATCATCAGATCATAGGCATATTCAGCGCCAGACTTGCCGGCGGCGGCTGCGCGCGCGGCAATGCTCTCGTCGGCTTGCGGCTCATAGTTAAAATCTTCGTCCATTTCGAACTGCATCGGCCAACCCTGCGTGATCACCATGAACACCGGCATCATGTCGACCTGTTCCGGCGGGGTGCTGGCCTCGCTGAGCAACTGCGCCTTGAACGCCGGATCCTTCAGCCTGGCATATTTTTCATCCCAGCTCAGATCTTCCATCGCCATCCAGCTCGGGTGACGGACAAACGGGTTCACCGTGCCCTGCCAGGCCATGACAATGCCGTTTCCGCGCAACGCGATCTGCGCGACGATATTGGCGCCATTGTCATTTTCTGCGCGCATATTGGCGATCTGCTCATCGAGCGACTGGTCCTTGGCAATCGATTGCAGCGCGGCGAAGGTTACCGGCATGCCGGTTTCGCGGCTGAGGTCGCCCATCCAGCCAAATTCGTCCCATTCCTTGTTGAGATCGCTGGCCATTTCAAACACGCCATAGCCGACCCGGCCCATGGCGCGGCCAATACCGATCAGTTCTTCCTTGGTCGCGGTGGTACCCGGAACAAGCTCGCCATCGATGCTGCGGTGCAGGATCGTGCGCGATGTCGAGAAGCCGAGCGCACCGGCTTTCAGCCCGTCCTCGACAATTTTCGACATCTGATCGATTTCATCCTGCGTCGGCACCGCGCCGGGCTTTTCCCGGTCACCCAGCACATAGGCGCGTACCGCGCCGTGCGGCACATGGGTTGCGACATCGACGGTGCGCGGCATTCTTTCCAGCTCGTCGAGATATTCGGGAAAAGTCTCCCAGTTCCAGCTCATACCCTCGGCCAGCGCAGTGCCAGGAATATCCTCGACACCTTCCATCAGATTGATCAGCCACTCATGACGATCGGGGCGAGCTGGCGCGAAACCGACACCGCAATTACCCATCACCACTGTGGTAATGCCATGCCATGACGACGGCGCCATTTCATCATCCCAGGTCGCCTGTCCGTCATAATGGGTGTGCACATCGACAAAGCCCGGAGTCACAAATTTGCCGGTTGCATCAATCTCTTCGCGGCCCTGCGCCGCGACCGTCCCGACAAGAGAAACGCGATCGCCATCGATCGCCACATCGGCAACAAAAGGCTTGCCGCCTGTGCCATCTACAACAGTCCCGCCACGAATTACCAGATCATGCATCGATTCTCTCCTGTACATTTTAGGACTGCTTAACAGATTTAACTGGATGGTTAAAGACCGCTGATGCTAAGAAAAATTATGACCGATTCATACTCATGGAACCCGGCACCGGCGAGCGGCATCGCCATGCAATGGGTCGAAGCCAATGGCCAGACATTCGAGGTGGCAACCGCCGGTGAAGGCAAGAAACTTGCCCTGTGTCTGCATGGCTTTCCCGAACTCAATTATTCCTGGCGTCACCAGATTCCGCTGCTCGTCGAAATGGGCTATAAAGTGTGGGCGCCCAATTTGCGCGGCTATGGCGGCTCCAGCAAGCCGGAGGGCGTGGATAATTATCGACTGAACATATTGGTGCAGGACGTCGCCGCGCTGATCGATGCCAGCGGCGCGGAAGAAGTCACATTGATCGCGCATGACTGGGGCGCGATCATCGCCTGGCATTTCGCCATCCTTAAAATCCGGCCGCTGACCCGGCTGGTGATCATGAACGTACCCCATCCCAAATGCGCCCAGCGCGAATTGAAACACTGGCATCAGCTGAAGAAAAGCTGGTATATTTTCTTCTTCCAGCTGCCGCGCATACCAGAATGGCTATTCGGATTGAACGGCGCCGAACGGATCAAACAGGCCTTCTCCAAAATGGCGGTCGACAAAAGCCGCTTCCCCGATAGCGAATTGCAAATCTATGCCGACGCCGCCAGCCGCCCGGGCGCGCTGCGATCGATGATCAACTATTACCGCGCCCTGGTGCGCACCAAGGATGCGCGGGAGATCGGTGATGCGATGGTGCATATTCCGACATTGATGATCTGGGGAGAGGAAGATACCGCCATCGACATCCGCTGCACCGACGGCACCGGAGAATGGGTTCCCGATCTCGAACTGCACCGCCTGCCTGGCGTCTCACACTGGGTGCAACAGGAAACCCCGGAAAAGGTAAACGCGATTTTGCGGGAGTGGCTGGGCTAGGCTTTCCGCGCCGCAATCATGTCCGCGATATCGGTGAATTTTTCGCGCGGCGAGCCTGCCCTTGCGCGGGAGATTTCGGCTTCCTCGATTTTCTTCCAGTCGCGGAAGGTGACCGTTTCTACGCCGCGCTTGACGAGCAGCGAGTCGAGGCCCTGGCGACCGGTTTTGCGGCTATTCTCGCCAATATCCTCGGCGATCATTTCCACGACCCCAAAGCCGTCGGGCTTGTTGGTGCCAATGGTTCCTGACGGCCCGCGCTTCGCCCAGCCGACGCAATAGAGACCGGGCAATATCCGTCCATCGCTATTGGGAAAACGGCCGCGACCATGTTCATAAGGCACGCCTTCGATTGGCGGGGTGCGATAGCCAATACAGCTTATCACCATCTGGCAGTCCAGTTCATAACGTTCACCGGTGGCGATCGATCGCAGGTCCTTGTCCAGTTCGGTTTTTTCAACGATCAGCCTCTCGACCCTGCCATCGCCCTGAATCTCGACCGGCATGGCAAAAAAGTCGAAAGCGATCTCGATCGGTTTATGCTGCGCATCGGCTGCCAAAATCTGGAAATTGCGCAAATGGGTAACTGATTTGCGCATGCCCGGCTCAAGCATGGCATCATCGCCGATATCCGGAAAATCATCCGCTTCGACAACCGGTCTGGCCCGCTCCAGATGACCCAGTTCGCCCAGTTCCTTGGGCGTCATCGCAATCTGATGCGGCCCACGCCGTCCCAGAAACGTGATCCTCTCGACCCTGCTGTGTTTCAGCCCTTCCAGCGCATGGCCGACGATATCGCTGCCGACCAATTCATTTTCGGTCTTGGCCAAAATCCGGGCGACATCGAGCGCGACATTGCCATTGCCGATAATTGCCACCGACCGGGCATCGAGCGGCGGATCAAGATCCTTGAAATCGGGATGGCCATTATACCAGCCGACAAAGGCCGCGCTGCCGATCACCCCGGGCAGATCGCTACCGGGAATGTCCAGCGCCCGGTCAAGCGGTGCGCCGGTTGCCAAAATCACGGCGTCATATAATTGCTGCAATTCGGCGACGCTGACATCTTCGCCAACGGTGACATTGCCGACGAAGCGGACATTGTCGCCGGTATTGGTTTTTTCATAGCGCCGTGACACCGCCTTGATCGATTGATGGTCGGGGGCCACACCGGTACGGATCAGGCCAAAGGGAACCGGCAAGCGATCAAGTATATCCACACAGACATCTTCGCCGAACTTCTTTTGCGCCGCTTCCGCCGAATAATAGCCGGCAGGTCCCGATCCGACGATCGCAATATGACGCATAGTCCTGCCTTCCCGATTAG
Source organism: Parasphingorhabdus sp. (assembly GCF_036964675.1). GTDB lineage: Bacteria > Pseudomonadota > Alphaproteobacteria > Sphingomonadales > Sphingomonadaceae > Parasphingorhabdus. The sequence goes on from NZ_JBALTF010000029.1 coordinate 24,068, forward strand.
CTGGCCCGATTAGCTCAAGCTCATGCTAACGCCATAATTTCAAAAGAAAAGCAAAAGGGGGCTGTCATTTTCGCGAGGCCGGAATATTATGCGCAGTAGTCTAGCCGCCGACATTGGCGACATTGTAACGAAGCGCTTCATCGTTGGTCAGGCAGCGACGGGTCGACTTGTCGCCGTCGTCGGTCTTCACGGCGCTGGTCTTGTACATGACTTCGGACAATAATAAGCGCGACACGCCCATTCTGATCAGAAAATCATTATCTTCAGTGGCCAGAAGCGCGCTTTGCTGCTCAACTTCGCCGATCAGGCCAACCGTCGAATCGGTCCCCATTTCTATACTGTAATTGATCGCATTGCGGTCGTTGGTCATGGTGAACATATGGACCATGAAATGGGCGCCGGGCTCGACGATCCGGGCCCTGCCCCCCATGAACACAAAATTGCACGCGCTGAAACAGGTCCACCCCTGGGGAATGCGGGTGATGATCAAGGCATCGGCCGCCCGGATCACCCGGCCCGCTTCATTGCCTGCTCTCGCGTTACCACCGGAAGACCGCAACCAGATTTCGGAAATATCCGGATTGTCCGCCAACATCTTGCGCAACCGGTCGGGCAAGCCAGCATCGACGGCCCCTTCGGCATATAATACTTTGGTGCCGTCCATCATCTTCGGTGTCAGCTCCATCGTCTTGTTGGTCGACCAGTTGGGAGCCTCCGGACAGGTTGGATTATCCGGGTCCATGCCCGGTTTTACATCGGTCGCTCCCAAGGTAAAAAGCGAGGCGATGACGATTGCGGTCTTGATCTTGTTTTTCATATTCATGCCACGACTATATATCGTGTTTCTCCGGGTTTTTTGCACATCCGCTTGGACACGCGGGACTCTTCACCATCGGCAATAACAACATCGGTGATCGACATGCAACTCGTACCGTCGGCGGTCAGGGTTTTCGCGGTTGCGGTGGAACTGCCCGACACACCTTCACGCGTCTGGCTGGTCCATTCAGAACTGGTTCCGATCTGTTCGGAGCGGGTGATGTTGTGCGTCGCTTCCGCAGCCTGCAACTGTTCATCGGGGTCAAGCCGGCAGGCAATCGCATTGGTCAGTGTACCAGCCACCTCCGCCCGGGGAATGAAGGAGCCGACCAAACCCATACCGCCGGTGGCCCGCCGGGTAAAATCTCCAATCATGCTGCCCAATATGGATTTACCAATCGAATTTTTCGAATCGGTGGCGCAATCCGTAGCCTTGCTATCGTCAGCTGTCTTGCTGTCGGCGGATGGCCGTTTTTTAAACAGCCCACCAAATTGCGCTGACGCAGGTGCAGGAACCACAAGAGCTGCAACCAATGTTGCAGCGACCAGTGCAAAGGTGAACCGGCGAGCTTTTTCACGCATGACAATCCCTCGATGACCTATAGAATATACATATCCTATCATCGGCATCGTCACAAGCAGTGCCTTGTATCACAGCTGCGTCAAAATCAGGGATAGAAAAACCATGTTTAGCTGTTATCCTGCATGAAATAACGGGAAAGGTTGGACCATGGTCAAGAAATTTACACATTTCTGTTCGGCGATATTCCTGCTTGCCGCCGGCACAGGCTGCAGTGAAAATATGGCCGCGAAAGCAGAGCCAATGTCCGGAATATTGCTGGTCGGCAATAAGGGTGAAGACAGTCTGAGCTTCATCGATTTGGCAAGCGGCAAGGAAAGCGCCCGGCGAAATACCGGGAAGCAGCCGCATGAAATCGCGATATCGCCCGATGGCAGGCTCGCTGCGGTCGTTTCCTATGGCGGAGAGACCATCGATATTTTTGACATCGCGGCAATGGACCGGATCGAGACAGTGTCGCTGGCCCCGGCCCGCCGTCCGCACGGAATCCAGTGGCTGGACGATGGCCGGATCATCGCAACGACCGAAGGCAGCGACAATATCACCATTGTGTCGCCACCAACTGGCGAAGCGCAAACACGCGAGATTGCGAATATTGCGACGGGCCAGCAGGGCAGCCATATGCTGGTGGTCACGCCCGACAAGTCCCGCGCCTTTGTCTCCAATATGCAATCGGGCACGGTGAGCGTGCTTGATCTGGTTACAATGACCAAGATTGCCGATTTGCCGGCAGGAACCGAACCGGAAGGGCTGGCGATCACCCCCGACGGCGCGAGCCTGTGGGTCGCCGATCGCCGCGGCGACCAATTGCGGGTTTTCGATGCCCGCAATCTTGCACAATTGGCGCTGATCGAGACCGGGAAATTTCCAATCCGCGTCGCGATCAGCCCCGACGGTGCCACCGCAATCACTTCCAATCTCGGTGACGGAGCGCTCGGGCTATTCGATGTCGCGACGCGCAAGCCCAAAGGCGCGATCAAAATAAGCGGGACCGCCGAATCCCAGCAGGTGACGATCCTCTTCTCATCCGATGGCAAAAAGCTCTATGTCGCCGAAACCGGCCCTGACATGATTGCCGAAGTTGATTTGGCGGCTGGCGCGGTGCTCCGCCGGTTCAAGGCTGGCGCCGACGGCGATGGACTGGGCATAGGCTTGGACGACCATGCTGCAAAACACTAGATCATAATGATAGACACCCCGGGTCGCACCTAGGGAGATGAAAGTTGAAAAAGCCGTTTAACCGATTGCAGGCGCTGATCATCAAGGCGATGGCAGAAGCCTTGTTTCACAATCGCACAATGGCCATTTCCGCCGATCAGGTCGTCGACAATCTGCAGGAACATTTCTCCAATATCGAAGGCAACAAGCCGGTTGAAATCGGCATCGCGCTCTACGGCCTGCTGCTCGTTCTGGGCGGGCCATTTTTTCTGTTGGCGCCTCCCGGAATCAGGAAAAACCTGATCCGCCGCCGGTTACAGAAATCCCGGATCGATCTGTTTCAGGATATTGCGCGCACCAAGGGTGTCATCCTCGCCGGCTATTATGGCCACTGGCAGCATGGCGACGAAGAAGCGAATTTCGACAATCCCATCTATGCCGACCTTGATTTCGAACTGCCGGCGCAGCGCGACCGCTCGGCCCCGGGAGAGCGCCCGGTCCGCCGCGAACCGCAGCGTGATCTCACGGCAAGAGTGTTCGTTGGTCATGATGCCATCCCGGAGGAAACCGACGTGATCGTGATCGGCTCGGGTGCTGGCGGCGCGGTTGCCGCTGCGGCGGTCGCGGACGAGGGGCATGAAGCCCTGATCATCGAGGCCGGTGGACATTATCCCTCATCCCGTATCACCCATGAAGAAGCCCGGATGACGGCGCGCATGTTCAAGGATGGTGCCCTGCAGACGACCTCGGACCGCGACATCATCGTGTTTCAGGGCCGCGTGGTTGGCGGCTCTACCGTCATCAACAATGGTATCTGCCTGCGCATGAAACATGCAGGCCTCGTCCATCCTGATGCCGAAGATGTTTACGAAACATGGGCCGAGCTGGGTGCTCCGGTCAGCGAGACCGATCTGGCACGGAGTTACGAGGCGGTCGAGCAGGCTCTGGAGGTTTCGGAAATTGACCGGATCGTCGGTCGCAACAATGGTCCGCACCTGATCGACGGCTGGAACAAATATGCCGCCCAATCAAACGATCCCATGGACCATAAAGCGATCACCGCATGGTTTCGGAAAAACTACGGCCCGAAAACGCCGGATACCGAATGCATATATTGCGGCTATTGCAACACGGGCTGTCCGTACGGCAGAAAAAAAAGCCATGCCGGAGAGCTTCCTCACTCATGCGACCAGCGATGCGCGCAGCAAACCGGCACGGATATTGGACCGGGCCGAAGCGACCGAGATATTGTGGACCGAGGGTGCCAATGGCAAGCGGATCGCGCACGCCGTCGAAATCAGGTTGAGCGACGGCGGCAAACGCACAATAAGGGCCCGCAAGGGCGTGGTCGTGGCAGCCGGCGCGCTGGCTTCCAGCAACCTGCTCTACGACAGCGGCATATTGCAATCGGGTAGCAATATTTCGCTCAACATTGCCTGTCCGGTGGTCGCGCTGATGCCCGAAGGCACAGAGGTCAATGTCTGGAACGAGGACCAGATGGCGACCTATGTCGACCGCGGCGACTTCCTGATCGAAAGCCATTTCCAGCCGCCGATGAGCATGGCGACCCTGGTGCCGGGCTGGTTCGAGGACCATTTTGAGCGGATGAAAAACTATAATCGGCTGGCCTCGGCCGGCGTCCTGTTTCCGGCCGACCGGCTTGGCTATATGGACAATGGCAAGCTCAAGCTGAAAATCGGCGAGAATGAATTGGCGCTGTTGCGCCGGGCGCTGGCGACGATGACCAAAGTCCATTTCCTCAACGGCGCGATCGAGGTCTACCCTGCCCTGCTCCGCGGCCAGACGCTGACCAGCGACATGAGTCATGCCGATATTGATGCCTTTTATGAAAAGGCGATCGTCGAGCCGGATGACGTTGTCCTGTCGAGTTCCCATCCCCACGGTGGCAATGCGATCAACGAAGACCCGGACAAGGGCGTCGTTGATCTCAACCAGCGCGTGCACAATACGACCAATTGCTATGTCGCCGATGCCAGCGTGATGCCAAGCTGCATTCGCGTCAACGCGCAGCTGACGACGATGGCCATGGCCCATCGGGCGCTGGCGGGAGAAAGACGCTTCGGCTAGTTTTTGAAGCTGAAATCGGGCAGCGATTGAAACGCGTTTCTCAGCGCATCGCCCCATCCCGCCGAAATCGTCTGAAAATAGGGATCATCCTGTTCGATCCGCTGCTGTTGCGTGATCGCGAAACTGTCAGCTTCATAGACCTGCAAATCCAGCGGCAAATCCACCGCCAGATTGGCTCTTATGGTCGAATCGAACGAAACCAGCAGTAATTTCACGGCATTTTCGAAGGTCATGTCCGGGTCGAAGGCGCGGACAAGAATTGGCCGGCCATATTTGGTTTCGCCGCTTTGGAAAAAGGGACTGTCGTCGCTGGCCTCGATGAAATTGCCGGCCGGGTAGATCAGGAAAAGCCTCGGATCACTGCCGTGGATCTGCCCGCCCAGAATCAATGTCGCACCAAATGGAGATTTGGCTTCCTGACCATCCCTCGCATAGGTCTTGACCACTTCGCGCAAGGTCTCACCAACGATCGTGGCGACCTGAAACATGGAAGGCGCCTGCAATATCGAGGGATTGCGGTCATCGGGATGTTTGCCGCGCTCGTCCAGCAGGCTGACCACCGCCTGCGTGGTCGCCAGATTGCCGGCCGAAAGCAGGGTGATCACCCGATCGCCAGCCACTTCCCAGCTGGTCAATTTCTTGACCTGGGCAATATCGTCAACGCCGGCATTGGTGCGGGTATCAGACATGAAAACCAGGCCGCGCTTCATCCGCAAGGCAACGCAATAGGTCATTTTTAATCTTTATCCCTAGTTAGAATCATCGCAATGATCTGCGATTCCTCTACTGCTGCACTTGCAGGGTTACAATCATATCTTCGCCACCTGGGCCGTATCGCAGGCCAGATATCGGTGACGCATCCTTGTAATCCAGACCGGTTGCGACACGAACATAGCGTTCATCCGGCGAATAGCCGTTGGACACATCAAAGCCGACCCAGCCGATATGCTCAATATAGATTTCTGCCCAGGCGTGGGTTGCATCCTGATCCACCCGGTCGCTCATCATCAGATAGCCGGAGACATAGCGGGCGGGAAACCCCAGGGCACGGGCCGCCGTGCAGAAGATATGGGCATGATCCTGACACACACCGCCGCCTAGCTTGAGGGCCTGTTCAACGGTTGTTTCCGCATCGGTCTTGCCAATCTCATAAGGGACCTTTTCGGTGACCAGCGCTGACAATGCATGCAGCCTGGCAATGTCATTGTCATAATCTTGGCTCAGCGACTTGATCAATTTCGCCGTCTCGGTTCCCGGCTTGGTAAGCGCCGTCGCCCGTTTGAAATACCATAGAGGGGCAAATCCGGCATGTTTGCCAATGACACCGCTACCGTCGGTATTTTCTACCTCGCCATTACAGCGAATGACGATTTCGGATCGTCCGCGTTCGATGTTGATCAGGTCGACATGATTGCAATGATGATCCTCGAACGACAATTCCAGCGAACCGCCATCAATCTCTATATTCCAGTCCAATATCCGCTGCCCAGCCCTTTCCTTGGGGCGAAGGCGCAGCTGCTGCAGCCCATATTGCACGGGATTATCGTAATTGTAGCGCGTTTCATGATGAATCTTCAGCAGCATCGTCAGCTTATCCTGTCCTGAAAATTATAGTCGGTCTCGATTTGAGCGGCGAGGCCATTATTTGCCGCCAGAAATTCGACGATAAATTCATGCAGGCCAGCCTCAAATATATTCTGGATTGGCTGGCTGAGCAAACGGTCACAAATATCCGTTACGAGACGATGTGATGTCACATCACTCCCATAATCAACCTCAAGATGTTTGAGATTATCGGAAATTTTGGAATAGCAAAAGGCCAATGAACGCGGCATCTGACGGTGAAGGATCAGATATTCGGCCACGCTCAGGGCACTGATATCGGCCCCGTTGAGCCACCGGTAAGAGCGGTGGGCGGAAACCGAGCGCAAGATCGTTTCCCATTGGACATTATCCACTGCGGAGCCGATCTGGGCGATCGAAGGCAGCAGCAGATAATATTTCACATCCAAT
>NZ_JBALTF010000030.1:0-14801 GCF_036964675.1 Parasphingorhabdus sp.
GTGCCGCCGCTCTCGACCGCCGTGACGTCGATATTGGCCAGATCCCAGTCGCCATTGTCCTCGCGCAGGGCGAGCGTTGCCACCATCCCTGCCGCGATTTTTGGCAGCCACTCGGCCTGCTGGGATTCGTTACCGCCAGCCAGCAGGGCCTGGGCCGCCAGCGTGGTCGAGCCAAAAGGCGTGCTCATCAGATTGCGGCCCATTTGCTCGGCAATCGGCACGACTTCCGCCATCGACAGGCCAACCCCGTCATGCGCCTCGGGAATCGCGATCGCCAGCCAGCCGAGTTCGCCAATTTCCTTCCAGATACCGGGATCATAGCCAAGATCGTCGTCGATCAGTCCGCGCACCTTGTCGATCGGACTCTTGTCGCGACAGAAATTGGTTGCCACGTCCATCAGTTCAATCTGCTCTTCGGTTGTCCCGATTGTGCCTAAATTATCCATATATTCCCTCAATTTCCAAACTGAACCGTTAGTGGTGAGCCTGTCGAACCACGCTTTTCGTCGACAGGCGTCCTTCGACAAGCTCAGTACTAACGGCGACTATCATCAGTATCCTATCTTGTTTTCGGCAATCCGAGCGCATGTTCCGCTACGATATTCCGCTGAATTTCGGAGGTACCGCCACCGATGGTAGCCGAAAAACTGTTGAGATAGCTGCGATGCCAATAACCGTCATCGACTGCATTTTCGTCGCCGACATAATAGCCGGCCTTGGTGCCCTGAAAAGCGAGCGAGAATTCGGTCAGTTCGCGGATCAATTCGGTGCGCGCCAGCTTGTTCATCAGCGGCAGTCCCATCGGCCGGTCCTGCATCAATTGCGGCATCCGGCGGCGGGTGTTGTTCAGATTCAGCGCCTGGATATCGATCATATATTGGGTCATCTTGTCGCGCATCACCGGATCGTCGAGCAACGGCTTGCCATTGCGGACCGAATTTTTCGCCAGTTCGACAATTTCCATCACGTCCAGTTCCTTGACGAAATAGCCGCCCACGGGCTTGACCTTGGCGCCGCGCTCATATTCCAGCGTCTTCATCGCCATCGACCAGCCATTGCCTTCGCCGCCGAACAGGCAGTCGCCGGAAATGCGGGCGTCGGTGAAGAAGGTCTGGACGAAGCCATATTCGCCGGTCAGCTTCTTGATCCGGCTGGTGGTGATGCCGTCAATCTTCATCGGATTGAGGAAGAAGCTGAGGCCCGCATATTTATTCGGTGCGTCAAAATCGGTGCGCGCGAGCAGGATCATATATTTTGCGCGGTCACCCAGCGAGGTCCAGATCTTGGAACCGTTGAGAACATAGTCGTCGCCATCCTTGACCGCTTTCAATTGCGCATTGCCCAGATCGGAACCATTTTCCGGTTCGGAAAAGCCCTGACACCAGATATCTTCGGCGCTCAACATCGGTTTGATGTATTTCTGCTTCTGCTCTTCGGTGCCAAGATCGAGAATCAGTGGTCCGGCCCAGCCATTGCCAATCGCATTGATCATGATTGGCGCGTCATATTTCTTCATCGCCCGGGTAGCGACGCGCTGATATTCGCTGTGCAGACCGCCGCCGCCATATTCCTTGGGCCAGCTGGCACCAAGATAGCCGGCTTCATAGACCTTGCGCTGCCAGTCGCGGAGGAAATCAAACTGCTGGTCAGTCGACACTTCCATGAAGGTCAATGGCAGCATGAAGCCGGGATCGCGCACGGTATTTTCCTTGAACCATGCGTCGGCTGCTTCCGCATAATCCTTCAGTTCAGCTGCACTCGGTTTGTCGGCCATAGGTCTTGCTCCAGATTTCCTGTCAATAGGGCCAGTGGCTCGGCCCCATTGCCTGCGATATTGCTTGAATCACTAGTGGGTTAATTGAACGATTAAATAGCAAAAAGCAATGGCCGGAACCTGCTAAATTGAGCCTGTGGAGAGAAAAATGATCAGCGAAACTTTTAGTGGACAAAAACATGTCATGTGCCGGGCCTGTCATGCCCATTGCGGATTGATCGTAGATTTCGAGGACGGTGTCCCGGTCAAGACCCATGGCGACAAGGATAATCCCGAATTTGAAGGCTATAGCTGCATCAAGGGGCGGCAGCTGGCCAATTATCACAGTTTCGACACGCGGCTGCTGACCAGCTACGCGGGCATGAAACAGGGCGAGAAACAGGCGATAAACTGGCACACTGCAGCGCAGGAAATTGCCGGACGGCTGGAACGGATCATCGACGAACATGGCCCCGATGCGGTAGCCTCCTATGTCGGCACGTTCGGCTATAATAATGTCAACGCCCATGCCTTCATGCTGGCGCTGATGGAATCGATCGGATCAACCTCGGTCTATGACAGTGTCACCATCGACCAGCCGGGCAAGGGCATTGCCCGCGCGCTGATCGGGCCTTGGCTCGCCGGTGCACCGCGGGTCGGCGACTGGGACGGGCTGATGCTGATCGGCACCAATCCGGTGGTGTCGATGAACGGTGGGCTCGGCATGAACCCGGCGAAGAAGCTGCACGATGCGAAGAAGCGCGGGATGCAATTGATCGTGATCGACCCGCGCGTGACCGACAGCGCAAAGCAAGCAGATATCCACCTGCAGTGCCGCCCCGGCCAGGATCCGATATTGCTGGGCGCCATTGCCAAGGTCGTGATCAACGAAGAGCTGTACGACAAGGATTTCGTCGCCGGTGATGTCGAGGGTTTCGAAGCGCTGAAAAAAGCCGTGCAACCTTTTGATGCCGGACCGGCTGCCGATCGAGCCGGCGTCGCGGCAGAAGATATCGTGCGCGCAGCGCGCATGTATGGCAGCTGGAAGAAAGCCAGCATCAGCGGCGGCACCGGCACCAATATGTCGGGCGGCGGCAATATCACCGAATATCTCAACCTCGCGCTGACCTCGATCATGGGCCACTGGCTGCGCGAAGGCGATCTCAACCGCCGCACCGGCGTGTTCACCAAGCCCGCACCGCCAATTGCCGCCACGCCCGGCCCGATGCAGGCCTGGGGTTTCGGCCGAAAATTGCACAGCCGCGATCTCGAGCAAAGTATTTCGGGCATGCCGACCTCGGCTCTGCCGGATGAAATTCTGACGCCTGGTGACAAGCAGGTGAAGGCCCTGATCGTGTTAGGCGGCAATCCGATGCTCGCCTGGCCCGATCAGCTGAAAACTTTTGAGGCGATGAAGGCTCTTGATCTGCTGGTCTGCATCGATCCGCGCATGTCGAAAACCGCCGAACTGGCCGATTATGTCATTGCACCCAAGCTGCATTATGAAGTGCATGGCAATACGGCGGCACCGGAAATCTATGGCGGCTTTGGCGCTGGCTGGGGCTTTGAAAATAATTATGCGCAGGCCAGCCTGCCGATCATGGACGTGCCGGAAGGCGCGGATCTGTGCGAGGAATATCAGTTCATCCACGCTTTGGCGTCGGAAATGGACAAAACGATCAAGGTCAAGTCCTGGGCGCTGCTCGCCCATCCCGACGAGCGCGAGGAAAAGGCGACATCTTTCCCGCCGGGCGAAACCCCCGATCCGATCAGCGCGTGGAAAGCCTCACTCAATGGCTGTCCGGCGGATATCGCCGCACTGTACGAAGATGAAGCGGTGCAAAAGGGCAAGATCGTTGAAGCGCAGGCGCTGCTCGTGCAACCGAAACCGGCTGGCTGGGAAGGCAAATTGTCGGTTGGCAATGGCGCGATGATGGAAGAATTGGAAGCATATGCCGCGAAGCTGGGTGAGCCGGTCGAGGATGGCGAGTTCCCCTTCCGGATGATCGGACGGCGGATGACCGAAATCCACAACAGCAACTGGCACGAAGATCCGGTCCAGCGCAAACGCGTGCCGCATCACCCCGCCTTCATGCACCCGACCGATATGGCAGCGCTCGGCCTGTCCGAAGACCAGCCGGTCGAGGTGGAATCGGCGCGCGCCTTCATCAGCTGCGTCGCCAAGGCCGACAAGACCGTCCGTCCCGGCTGTGTCTCGCTGCCGCATAGCTGGGGCACCAATCCCGATGAGAAAGAGGATCCGCTGGGCGCGGGCGGCAATACCGGGCGGCTGTCGTATAACGACCGCGACTTTGACAAGCGCACCGGCATTCCGTTGATGAGCGCAATTCCCATTCGGGTAAGAGCGAAACAGGCGGAAGTGCTGGAAGCGGCGGAATAATTTTCATCCTCTCCCATGGGGAGAGGCAACGAAGACTTGGCCGATAGGCTTGGTCGCAGTCGGTGAGGGGTTATCCCTGCAAAGTTGAAAACCCCTCACTGAGTTCCACTAGCCAGAAAAGCTGGCAAGTTTCACTTGCCTCTCCCCATGGGAGAGGAAAAACTCGGAGAAGAACCATGACCAACCCCCTGTTCGACCTCACCGGCGAAGTCGCCGTCATCACCGGCGCCGGTCGGGGTATCGGCGAAGGCATGGCCAGGACACTGGCCGATGCCGGCTGCAATGTCGTCTGCGCCTCGCGCAGCATCGACCAGATCAGCCGTGTGGCGGACGAAATCAACGCCAGCAACAGTCGCGGCCGGGCGATTGCCCATGCCACCGATGTCACCAGCGCCAAGGATATGGACGCGCTCGCCCAGCGCGCGGTGGACGAATTTGGCAAGCTCGACATCTGGGTCAACAATGCCGGTGGCTCGCTGGTGTCCGCGCCGCTCACCGAACTGGATGAAGCGGAATGGGACAAGACTCTGGCAACCAATCTGACCTCGGTCTTCTATGGCGTCCGCGCGGCCTGCAAGCATTTTGGCGAGGGCAGCCGGATCGTCAACACCAGCTCGCTGGCCGCACAAGACCCGTTCCCCGGCAGCGGTCATTATAGCGCCGCCAAGGCGGGCGTGCTGATGCTCACCAAAACGCTCGCCCATGAACTCGGCCCGAAAACGCGGGTCAACGCGATCCTGCCGGGCTTTGTGCCGACCGAGACGGTCAAGGGGGCGCTGAACATGACGGATGAGGATTTCATCGGCTTTGCCGACAAGCTCGGCTTGCCCGCCGGACGGCTGGGCACGCCGCAGGATATCGGCGCGCTGACGCTATATCTTTGTGCCCCGGCTTCGGAATGGGTGACCGGCCAGTGTATCAGGATCGCCGGCACGGTTTGAGTCGCTATCCCTGTGATTGATTGAAGAGCAGAGCCCCCGATAATCCAGCAAGCGGCAGAGCGCGCCAAACGAGCCGTGCCCCAGCGAAACTTGATATAACGGAGAAATTGATGCATTCTCCTCTGATATTTCCACGGGGAGGAGATGTCATGAGCACAAGCAAACAGGCTCAGATCGCGCCATCAGCGGTCGCAAGCGATCTCAAGCTGGGGGACCTTCGCGCCGCACTGGCAGCGGGTTGGGGTGATTTCAGGGCCTATCCGGCATTTGGGCTGTTCTTCGCAGCCATTTATGTGATTGCGGGCATGTTCATCTATTTTGCCCTTTTTGTCCGCGGCGAGGTTGCCTGGCTGGTCCCGGCCGCAGCGGGATTTCCGCTGCTCGCGCCCTTTGTCGCCGTCGGACTTTATGAAGTGAGCCGCCGCCGGGAAGCCGGCCTGCCGATGAGCTGGCGCGCGGTCCTCGGGGCATTGCGGGGGCGCGGCGACGAGCAAATATTGAGCATGGGCGTGATCCTGTTCGTCGCATTCGGATTCTGGATCATGGTCGCACATGGCATTTTTGCCATATTTCTGGCGGAATCCGGCATCGGATCAGAATCAATTGCGCTGCTGGCCACCGGCGCGGGCCTGATGATGTTGCTGGTCGGCACTATCGTCGGGGCGCTGATGGCACTGGCCTTTTATGCGATCACCGTCGTCAGCCTGCCGATGCTGGTCGATCGCAATGTCGATTTTATCACGGCGATCATCGTCAGCCTGGCGTCCGTGCGCTCGAACAAATTTGTCCTGCTGATCTGGGCGATAGTCATTGCGGTTACCCTGTTTGTCGCGATGCTGCCGCTGTTCCTGGGGTTGCTCGTCGTGCTGCCGGTACTCGGCCATGCCACATGGCATTTATATCGCCGCCTGACCGGCGAGGCCGTTGCAGAACATCAGGAAGCGCTTGCTCCAGAACTGGCCTAGAATCGGAACCTAGGCAGGTTTTCTGACCATCAACACATCGACTGGCGACCAGCCCATCATTTCGCTGGCGCGGCTGCCGATGGTTGCCATGACAAAACCGCCCCGCCCGTGCGTTCCGAGGACCAGCAGATCAAAATCGCCAGTATCGAGCATATTGTGGACCGACTGGTGCAGATTGCCTTCGACGAGATGAGGGGTGACCCGCGACGCATCGCTCTCCGACAGGTTCATGCCGGCCATGAAATCCTGCAATTCCTTTTCCGCATCGGACAGCATTTCATCCGCGACGCCGTCGGATTTCAGCCAGGCTTCATAAGCGACATGATAAGCATGGACGAGCTCGATTTTTGCGCCAGGGAAAAACTCCAGCGCCGTGCGAAGCGCATGAGCGGAAAAATCGGAAAAATCGGTCGCCACCAGGATACGGCCATAATTGGCCCGCGGTCGTTCTTTGACGATCAACACCGGGGCAGCCGCGTGGTGGAGCAGATGATCGACCGCCGTGCCGAGGAAAAAATCGGAAATATCATTGTGGCGGGCAGCGCCGACAATGATCAGGTCGCTGTCCAGCTGCACCGCCGTATCAGCGATGACGTGAGCCGGTTTGCCATAGTTGATCGCCAGATTGCAGCCCTCGGCATCCGCCCCGTAGTTGCGCAGCAGAAGCGCCTCGACTTTCGCAATATCCACCTCGGTCTTGGGGCTGTTTACAAACAACAAGGTCCGATCCGCATTCCAGATGTCGGCGAGCATTTTGGCCCGGGCGAACGGCCGGTCCCCTCTGGCTGTCAGATCGGTGGCAAGCAAGATTTTCGTCGGTGCGGGCATGAAATGTAGCTCCTGTAAGTTCAAACGACTGAGCGTCGGCCCTGCCATAGCGGAAGCGGGGCCGTTTTTGATCTTCGACAATAACCGCTTTGCAGATGCCCGAAATCAGTATCTGTACGGAGATGATCTCTATCATGATGGAAGCTAACAGCCGACAATCAAAAAAGCAGCAGCATTTCCGATAGAAAATACTGCTGCTTTTGGAACTTCGTCGCTGACATGGTCTTCACGCCCGCCCGATCGCACTCGCCGGTGGTCATGACATCGCTATCAGCCCTGATGCATATATACGGCGCGTTCGTGGGAGAAGGCCTTGAAACCGAAATAGCCGTGATAGCTGCCCATGCCGCTCTGGTTGACGCCGCCGAAGGGCAGGTTGTTTTCCAGATAATGCGAGAACACGCCGTTCACGGTCACGCCGCCGGATGAGGTCCGGTTCAGGACCTTTTCGACATTGGCCTCATTGTCGCTGAACAGATAGAGCGCCAGCGGCTTGTCGTGCGCCTCGATATAGCCGATCGCCTGGTCGAGCGTTTCATAGGTCATCACCGGCAGCAACGGCGCAAAAATTTCTTCCTGCAATATCGTCATTTGCGGTGTGACGTCGGTCAGCATGGTGGGGTGGACCGTAAGATCGGCTTCATCGAACGTGCCGCCGACGGCGACGGTCGCGCCCTTTGCAACCGCATCGTCAAACAGGCCCTTCACGCGGTTGAAATTGCCCTCATTCACGATCTGCGCAATGGCTTCCTTGTTGATCGTGCCGTCCTCGCCATAGAGATTCTGCGCGACGTTGGTGCGGAAGGCTTCGACCAGCTGCTCCTTCTGCTCTTCCTTCACGAACACATAATCCGGGCATATGCAGGCCTGGCCGCCGTTGAACTGCTTGGCGCCGGCTAGCGCCGCGCCGATCTTGGCAATATCTGCGCCCTCATCGATAATGACCGGCGACTTGCCGCCCAGTTCCAGTGTGACGGAGGACAGATGCTTGGCTGCGGCCGCCATCACCAGCTTGCCGACACGGGTACTGCCGGTGAAGAAGATATGACTGAACGGCAGGTCCAACAGAGTTGTGGCAACGCTGACATCACCCTCGAACAGCGCCACTTCATTGTCGTCGAACACTTCCTCGACAATGGTCTTCGCGATACTTGCTGTCGCCGGGCATAGATCGGTCAGTTTGACCATGCAGCAATTGCCTGCGGCAATGGCCGCCGCCAGCGGACCAAAGGTCAGGCCGAGCGGAAAATTCCACGGGCCGAGGATCAGACACACGCCGCGCGCCTCATAGACGATTTTTGCCTTGTCCTCGGGGTTCATCGAAGGAATGACATCGGTCGGCGTCATCCATTGATCGAGATTGTCGATATTGCGCTGAATATTTGCGGTCACGTTCAACACTTCGGTTACCCGGATTTCCTGCTCGGGCTTGCGGGTATCCTGCAGCACCGCTGCGACTATATCGTCGGCATGTGCCTCTACTGCGGATTTCAGCTTCTGCAGCTTGGCCTTGCGCTGCTCGGCCGTTGTGGCTTTGACATCCCATTGATGCGCGCTCTGCAAAGCGAATATACGGGCGATTTCATTCGATATATCTTGTGTCTTCTGAGCGGAGCTGGACATGATCATTCCTGTCTAAAATTATATAGCGGCTGGCTATTATCTGTAAGTTCTACATACAATAATACATGATTTGGGATAGATGCCAAATCTTTAATCCGGCTTTGTTGTTCACCGCCTGACATGGCATTCCGGATGGGCCGGGCCGAAAGGCGATCCTGGTCCATATCATATTGCCTGCCCTGCTGGCTATCGCACCATCACGCACCGCCGGTTGAAACGTCTTCGCCCGTCCATGAAGAGCAGTTTGCCGCAATATGCAGATGCCCTAACGGCTCGCTGCAGAACGCTTCAACCGAATTTTGCACCTATATGACGAATGGGCAGACCGCTGGCGTGGAATGACTATACAGCGCAGGTTCATTGGCGCACTGTCACCCAATATTTCCCATCATGTGCCAGTGGCATTTTGGCCGCTCTAGTTGAAGTACCCCCAATTTTATGCACAGTTTTTTCAAGCTCCGGTCCCATGACCTGGCGATCGATCTCGGTACGGCCAACACACTTATCTATGTGCGCGATCGCGGCATCATGCTCAACGAACCTTCCGTCGTTGCGCTCGAGACCATTGACGGGGTGACAAAGGTGCGCGCCGTTGGCAGCGATGCCAAGCTGATGATGGGCAAAACGCCGAACAATATTGAGGTCATTCGCCCGCTCAAAGACGGGGTCATCGCTGATCTTGATGTCGCGGAGCAGATGATCAAGCATTTCATCCACAAAGTGCACAAGAAAAAGACCGGAATGTTGCGGCGTTTCGATATTGTGGTTTGCATCCCCTCCGGCTCGACCAATGTGCAGCTTCGCGCCCTTCGCGTTGCGGCCTCCAATGCCGGCGGATCCGGCATATTTTTCATAGAAGAGCCAATGGCGGCGGCGATCGGCGCAGGAATAGCGGTCACCGAACCTACTGGTGCGATGGTGGTCGATATTGGCGGGGGAACAACGGAAGTCGCGATATTGTCCCTGCAGGGACTGGCTTACAGCACATCTATCCGCATGGGCGGTGACAAGATTGATGATGCCATTGCCTCGCATATCCGCCGCAAGCATAATCTGGCGATCGGTGAAACCACCACGGAATTGGTCAAACATGAAATTGCCAGCGCGATGAGCCCGGTCGACGGCGGACGGACCATGCATATCAAGGGACGCGACCTGGTCAGCGGCATGCCGAAAAAAATTGCCATCACCGAAGCGGAAATTGCCCATGCCATCGCCGAACCGGTCGGCCAGATCGCCGAGGCCGTGCTCAATGCACTCGAGCATAGCAAGCCGGAACTGGCGGCGGACATCATGGATCAGGGTATTGTCCTGACCGGCGGCGGTGCCTTATTGGGGCGGATTGACGAATTTATTGCCGAGAAGACCGGACTGGCGGTCACCATTGCCGATGATCCACTGACCTGTGTTGCCAATGGCGCAGGCCGGGCGATGGAAGATCCGCTGCTTCACAACGTGCTGATCCCCGCCTGAGACCGGCGGAGCGGACCAATCACGAAAAAGGGCCCCGAAACCAGTCCGGAGCCCCTCATTCGAAATATGATATTATCGGCTTAGCCAACCACGATCATCACCAGTGAGGTGGCGATCAGCGCCGGCGTCTCGATGCCGTCAATCTCGACAACAACATTGTAGGTCAGCAACCAGCGGCCCGGCTGTTTCTCGACCGCATCGACCAATGTGTGGCGTCCGCGCACCTTGGATCCGGCGCGGACCGGGTTGAGGAAGCGGACCTTGTCAAAGCCATAGTTGATCCCCATAACCGTGCCTTCTAGACCCAGCGTCGTGCCGTAGGATAATTTGGGCAACAGCGAGAGTGTCAGCAGGCCATGGGCGATGGTGCCGCCAAAGGGTGTGGCCTTGGCTTTTTCTTCGTCAATATGGATGAACTGATGATCTTCGGTGCAATCGGCAAATTTGTTGATCCGGTCCTGACCGACTTCAACCCAGTCGGAAACACCGACCTCCTTGCCCTTCCAGGACTCGAGTTCGCTTGGTTTGATTACTGGCATGTTTTTTCTCCTAGATAGCGTTTTGCGAACCGTTAGCCCTGAGCCTGTCGAAGGGTGCCTATCGACGAGAGGCGTGGTTCGACAAGCTCACCACTAACGGAAATTCCAAAGCTTCGCTTTTGACTAGCCCTTCATGACTTCCTGCATCCGGCGGAAGAATTTACCGCCCTGACCGCCGCCATTGGCATATTCCTGCATGCCGGTTTCGTCGAGAATCTGGTCGATATTGTCGGCAATCGCTTCGGCGCTGCGTTCTTCAACCGGCAGCCAGATGCCTTCGGTTTCGAAAATTTTCGCCGCCGCATAGCCGCCAGCACCGGCGGTCAAAATCGTTTTCGATGGCGCGCCATCGCTGCACAGGTAAACCACGGCCGGGGTGACCGCTTCGGGCACCAGAGCCGCCAACGCTGCTTCAGGCATGATGTCTTCGGTCATGCGGGTCGCAGCAACAGGCGAAATACAGTTGGTGTGAATGCCCTTGCCCGCGCCTTCCTGATGCAGGCTGTTCATCATGCCAACCAGAGCCAGTTTCGCGGCGCCATAATTGACCTGGCCGAAATTGCCATAGAGACCCGTCGAAGACGTGGTCATCACGATCCGGCCATATTGGCGTTCGCGCATATGATCCCAGACTGCCTTGGTGCAATTGGCGCTACCGGTCAGATGGACATCCATGACGAACTGGAAATCTTCCATGGTCATTTTGTGGAAGCTCTTGTCGCGCAGCACGCCGGCATTGTTGACGAGAATGTCGACATGGCCCCATTTGGCAATCGCGTCGGCGACCATTTTCTCGACCGCTGGCATGTCGGTGACGCTGCAACCGGCTGCCATGGCTTCGCCGCCTTCGGCTTCGATTTCGGCAACCACTTGCTCGGCCACGGTGGCGGAACCACCAGTGCCGTCGCGGGCGCCACCAAAATCATTAACGACAACCTTGACGCCGCGCCGCGCCAGTTCCTTGGCATGTTCGCGGCCCAGGCCAGCGCCAGCTCCGGTGACGATGGCGACGCGGTCGTTAAATTCTACTTTGCTCATGGCGAGTCCTTCTTTAATTGAATGATTAACGAAAGCGATGCGCAATCAGGCCCGACGAGTCAAGCGGCAAGGCCGCTATTTTGAAGCCGTTTTCATCCGGCGCCTGCCTGCCGTAGCGGCAGAAGCGGATACACGCTTTTTCGGCTTTTTCGGTTGCTTGGCCTTCTTGGTCTTGGCCGCTTTCTCCACCGCCGCCTTTTCCTTGGACGCCGCCCCCATCAGGTCGGCAAAGCTGCGGGAAATGCAAGTCGCATAAAATTCCGGATCCGGCATGATATTGCGGTCGGCCAGAAAGGTCAGGATGACATTGCCGTTATAGCTGGTCACGACGTGGAACAGTCCCTGCCCCTCGGCCAGGATTCCCATGCCAAAGCTTTTGACCAGCTTGGCGCCGGCAAAATACATCGGCACCATCGGTCCCGGGACATTAGTGACAACCGTATTCACCGCCGGATTGAGCCGTTCGACCAGCCCGGCACGAACCATCATCTTGGTCCCTGCCGCCGTCAGACCGGCCGGCATCGCGCCCGACAATTCCATCAGCGTCTTGGCACCCAGCGCCTGGGTCATCGCCTTGGATCGCCGGGTTTCCTCCATGATGAATTTCAGCCGCTCGCCAGCATCTGCGAGATGGGTGCCGACGCCGACCTGCATCATCGTCACCTGATTGCCGGCGCTATCCTTGTCATCATCTGTCCGCACCGATACCGGCGCGCCGATTTTCAGCGTCTTGTCCGGAAGGCCATCCTTGGCTTTCAGATATTCGCGCATCGATCCGCTGACCACCGCGATCATCACGTCGTTCACCGTGGCGCCAGGGAAGGCCTCGCGGATTTTCTTGATGTCGGACAAGGCAAATTCACGCCCGTCGAAGACCCGGTGCGGGCTCAGCTTCTTGTTGAAGCGGGTCTTGGGGATGCTGCCCTTCGCATCATCGCGCTGACGATATTGCCGCTGGACGTCGAGCAGCCGTTTCGGCATCGGCAGGAGCTTCTGCAGATTCTGCAGCCCGCGTACCGGATTGGCGATATTGTTGAACTGGGCCTTGGCCAGCAATGTGATCGGATTGGGATCCTTTTCCGGTTCGAACTGCATATCGAATGTGCGCGGTTTCATCTCGGCATCGAGATCGTGCAGCGCCAGCGTCATTTGCAGGCCGGACTGGCCGTCAATCGCGGCATGGTGCATCTTGTGCAGCATCGCGAAACTGCCCTTGGGCACGCCCTCGACATTGTCCAGCCCCTCGATCACCGTATATTCCCAGAGCGGCTTGTTCATGTCCATCGGCCGGGCATAGATGCGCGCCGCCTGGATGCACAATTGCCGCCAGTCGCCCGGCTTCGGCAGGGCAATATGGCGGACGTGATATTCGAGATCGAAATTCGCGTCATCGACCCAATAGGGATGATCGAGATCGAGCGGCACCCGCACCAGTTTCTGGCGGAAAATCCGTGCTCCGTCGAGACGCCCTTCGATATAGCGCAATATGTCCTTGAACCCGACCTGGCCGCCGGGTGCGGTCGAGGGGTCATAAATCAGCAATTGTCCGATATGCATCGGCGTGTTCGGTGTTTCCGTATAAGCAAACATCGCATCCAATGCGCTAAGCTGTTTCATGGCATTTCCTTCAAGCCGCTCTAATGACACACATCATAGTGTAAATTGATCCGATATGCGAATCCGTTAAGTTTCAGGAATGCTGGTCGGCGACTTTTGGTTGTGCTTTTTGCTGATGGCTGTCGCGCCTTCGTGAACAGCGTCAGAATATCGGGCCCGGATCCCGCGAAAAGACCAGCAAGACCAGGCCGGAATCGCCCCTGCGGCTCTTGATACTGTATCGACCCGACAATCAGAAGCCGCGCCAGTCCTTGACCAGATATTGTGGTGGCACGGCGCGGCCCCAGTGGAATCCCTGCCCATGATCGGCGCCAAGCAGCCGCGCTTTTTCAAGATGGAAGGGCGTTTCAATGCCCTCGACCACCGCCTTGGCACCCCGCATATGACAGAAATCAATGATCGAACCCAGGATCGCGATCGGCATGCGATTATTGCAAAAGGCCCAGAAAATTTCCTTGTCCAATTTCAATTCGGCAAATGGGATTTCTGCGATCCGGTCGAGATTGCTGTGGCCGGTGCCATAATCGTCAATCGACACGGCAAGTCCATAGCGGGTCAACATCCGGCAGATTTCAGCAACGACCTTGATATTGGCAACCCGGTTCTCCTCGGTGATCTCCATGATTACCGACCCGCGCAAATTCGGGGATTTGTGCAATCGGGCAAAAAGCGCATCGACGAAATCAGCCTGGGTTAGCAATATCGCGCTGCAGTTGAAGGATACCGGCACGCTTTTGCGGGATTTGCGCAGCGCGCCCGCCAATTTCATCACCTGATCGATGACATTGATCGTCGCCTCTATTTCGAGAGACATTTCCGTTGCGGCTGAAAAAATCGTTGCCGGACTGATCGCGCACCTTGTTTTCAGCCGCGACAAGCCCGCATAACCGACCACACGGCCGTCAGCCAGAGCATGTTTGGACTGAAATTCGACGACGAGATTATCGAGCAATCGGTCGCTGGCAATCAGCGCCTTTATATATTCCGAGTCCAGATCGACCTTCTGACTGTCTTGCGCATGTCGATCAATCAGCTCGGCGAGCATATCGGGTTCGAACGGCCTGGCTATAGTGGCGACGATTTGCGCCTTGCCTGCACGCGCCGATGCTGCGCTGCCATGTTGCAGCTTTGCGTCTGTTCCGGTCATCAGAACCAGCGGCAATTTGCGCCCAACATTGCCGAAATTGCGCAACAGGCTCGCGTTTTTATGGGAGAGCATTTTTTTGTCGGCGACGATGACATTGGGAGCAAAGGCTCTGGCTCCATTCTCATCTCCCGGCGAATAGATACAGGCTACGGATATTGCGCGCTGCTCGAGACCGTCCTGCAAAAAACGCGCAAAGGCGCTCTCTTCGTCGATGACGAGAACACGACTATTTGGCATCGCTTGGGCTTTCGGTTAATGAAGATCCGGATAGGGATCTTCAGGCGGTTGCGACCCTGCGAGATCGTGCTGTTCCTGCCGTGCCCGATCTTCTGTACGATATTGGGAAAGATAGCTGATTCGCAACCCGGGCAACCCGGACTTGTCGATGGATTCTTGCCAGGAAAGAAATTCTTCGAGCGAAAGATCATAACGGTCGCATGCTTCCTCAAGAGTCAGCAAACCGCCGTTCACCGCAG
>NZ_JBALTF010000030.1:14811-22042 GCF_036964675.1 Parasphingorhabdus sp.
GCGACCACTTCGGCTTTTCGCCGGATCACCCATCTGGTCGTATTATTTTTCGGCAAATCACTGAGGCTCAGGGCCTCGCCGAAAGGACCGATAACTCTCTCCGGTTTTCTCTGCCGACCAATTTCCATATAACCTCCCGGACATCGCGGCCTCCCGCTACTGAGCAGTGCAAAGCAGCAACCTGAAAGGCGCTCATTGTTACAATCATTTACATATGAGCAGAAAATATTAACATTGCGCTCGGATATCTGGTTAATACGTTTGAAATACTTGTATTTTAAATATATTTTGAATAACAATATTCATTTAAATAACAGTATTACATATCTATGAAGTATTTTAAACAATATATATTACAACATATAATATATTTGTTTATAAATTGATGCGAGCGACATCTAAAAAAAGAAACCCCGGTGTAAGGGACACCGAGGTTTTTTGAAAGTTTGCTTGGCCAAATTGCGGCCGCTTGTTGGGGGTTTGCGGCTCTTGGAATCTTGCTTTAGTTGCTGATCACCATTGCGGTTTCGACCGGCTTGCCCGATTTTGCCGCCGCCATGATCGTCACACTGGCACGCTGGGCCGAGACATTGGCCTGATCCATGCAGACGCCGTAATCCTGCACATCGACCAGGTTTTTCGGATCATAGCTTCCGCAAACCTTGCGAACGGCACCTTTCAGGCGGCCCTGCAGGGTGGCTTGGCCATCTTCGCTGTTCAGATCCAGATCGGTATAGTTGACGATCGCCGTACGCACGGTCCGGCTTTGAGCATTGGCGCTGGCAGAAAATCCGGTCGCGGTTATCGCGATGGCTGCCGCCGCACAAAGGGCTTTGGTAAAGATATTATTCGACATTTTCTCACTCCTAAAAATATTTTCGGGGCGATGCCGGAAAAGGGGAAACCGGCATTACCCGCTAGGGGGTGAGGTCGGGAGCGGAATATCCGTCGGGCCGGGGAAGGGCTGTCTGGAGAGACTTGGGTTATGCTCCCGCCTCGCATTCCTAGGTAGCGGAGCGATCCCGGACGAGCATCCCGCGTTCGATAAACCGCCATTGTGATCGGCCAACGCCGACCCGCTTCGACCAACGACAATCGCTGGTCGACCAATCTATCATCATGTAACTTTTGTTACGAATCAATTAGTTACAGATGACACCGAATTATGCTGTATTAAGACACTAAATCAGCCCGGAGAGGGGACTCGACGGGTCGGCATACATCCGGCGACCCATCCGCCCGGACAAATAAGCCTCGCGCCCGGCCTCGACCGCCAGCTTCATCGCCCGCGCCATTCGCACCGGTTCTTTCGCTTCGGCAATCGCCGTGTTCATCAGCACGCCGTCACAGCCCAGTTCCATGGCCACCGCGGCATCGCTGGCAGTGCCGACACCGGCATCGACCAGCACCGGCACATTGGCGCCCTCGACGATCAGCCGGATCGTCACCCGGTTCTGGATGCCGAGCCCGGACCCAATCGGCGCGCCGAGCGGCATGATCGCCACCGCGCCGGCATCTTCCAGCTGCTTCGCTCCGATCGGATCGTCGACGCAATAAACCATCGGCTTGAACCCTTCCTTGGCCAGCACCTCGGTCGCCTCGAGCGTTTCGCGCATATTCGGATAGAGCGTCTTCGCCTCGCCGAGCACCTCCAGCTTGACCAGATCCCAGCCGCCGGCCTCGCGCGCCAATCGCAGGGTACGGATCGCATCCTCGGCGTTGAAGCAGCCAGCCGTGTTCGGCAGATAGGTGATTTTCTTCGGATCGATAAAGTCCATCAGCACCGGCTGGTTGCGGTCGGTAACGTTGACGCGGCGAACCGCGACGGTGACAATCTCCGCACCGGACGCTTCTACCGCAGCCGCATTCTCGGCGAAATCCTTGTATTTACCAGTGCCGACGATCAGCCGGGAACGAAATGTACGCCCCGCCACCGTCCAGCTGTCATCGCCAGAGCCGCCGCCGACAAAATGCACGATTTCCAGTTCATCGCCCTGCTCGACCATGACCTGCTCGAGGATCGACCGCGTGACAATTTCGCGATTGCGCTCCACCGCCACCTTGGCCGGGTCGAGATCGAGCGAACGCACCAGATCGGCGATCGAGCCGCCCGCAGCAATCTTGTGGTTATCGCCATTCAACCGGATCTGAATTTCAGCCATTTCGGTAACTTTCATGTCTTTGATCTCGCTTTTCAAAAACGAGCCATATAAAGAGGTCGCTCCAGTCGCAACCAAAAGCCTGTGGGAGGGAACAATATCTTGGCGGCCAAGACCATCTTTGTATTGAACGGACCCAATCTCAATCTGCTCGGCATGCGCGAACCCGAAATCTATGGTTCGGAAACGCTGGACGAGATTGCCGGACAGATCGAAGACCATGCGCAGACGCTCGGTTTCGATGTCGACATAAGACAGAGCAACCATGAAGGCCATCTGGTCGACTGGCTGCACGAAGCGGCTGCGGAAGGCGCGCATGCGGTAATCCTCAACGCCGGGGCCTTGACCCATACATCGCTCTCACTGTTCGATGCGATCAAGGCGATCCGCACGCCGGTTATCGAAGTGCATATTTCGAATCCCGCCGCGCGCGAAGAATATCGGCACAAGAGTTTCATTGCACCGGTTGCAAAAGGCAGCATTTGCGGCTTTGGTGCTTTCGGCTATCAACTGGCACTGGAAGCTGCCAGTAAATTTTAACGACAGCATAAGGACAAAATATGTCTGCAAAAAAAGAAACGGGTGACGGCATGAATGTGGACATCAAACTGGTCCGTGATCTGGCCGCCATTCTCGAAAAAGCCGGTCTGACCGAGATTGAAGTCGAGGACGGTGACCGCAAGATCAAGGTCGCGCGCGGCGGTGGAACCTTTGTTTCCGCTCCTGCCGCTTATGCGCCCCCTGCTCCTGCGCCCGCAGCAGCCGCCCCGGCCCCGGAAGCCGCACCCGTCGATGATCACGCCGGCGCACAGAAATCCCCCATGGTCGGCACCGCCTATCTCGCCGCCGAACCCGGTGCAGCCAATTTCATCAGCATTGGCGACAAGGTTGCCGTCGGTGATACGTTGCTGATTGTCGAAGCGATGAAGGTGATGAACCCGATCACGTCGGAAACGGCCGGCACGGTCAAGGCGATCCTGGTCGAAAATGGTCAACCGATCGAATTTGACCAGCCTCTGGTCGTGATCGCTTGAGGCCGGCAGCGTGACCATTGAAAAAATCCTTATTGCCAACCGCGGAGAAATCGCGCTGCGGATTTTGCGCGCAGCCAAAGAGCTCGGCATCGAAACCGTCGCCGTGCACAGCACCGCCGATTCAGACGCCATGCATGTGCGGCTCGCCGATCAGGCGGTCTGCATTGGTCCGCCAGCGGCGGCCGACAGCTATCTGTCGATCCCGGCGATCATCTCGGCCGCCGAAATCAGCGGCGCCGATGCGATCCATCCCGGCTATGGTTTCCTCTCCGAAAACGCCCATTTTGCCGAAGTCGTCGAAGCGCACGGCATCAAATGGATCGGCCCAAAGCCCGAACATATCAAAATCATGGGTGACAAGGTTGCGGCCAAGAAAACCGCTGGCGATCTGGGCATTCCCCTGGTCCCCGGTTCCGCAGGCGCGGTCAGCGAGATTGAAGAAGCCAAACGGGTGGCGGCAGAAGTCGGCTATCCGGTGATCATCAAGGCCGCTTCCGGCGGCGGCGGTCGCGGCATGAAAGTGGTCAACAGCGAGACCGAGCTGGAGACCCAGATGAAACAGGCGGGCACCGAGGCCAAGGCGGCCTTTGGTGACGCCACCGTCTATATCGAAAAATATCTCGGCGATCCGCGCCATATCGAATTTCAGGTGTTCGGCGATGGCCGCGGCAATGCCATCCATCTCGGCGAGCGCGATTGTTCGCTGCAGCGCCGCCACCAGAAAGTGCTCGAAGAAGCGCCTTCCCCGGTGATCAGCGCCGAGCAGCGCGAGCGGATGGGCAAGGTCTGCGTCGACGCGATGAAGGGCATGCAATATCGCGGCGCCGGCACGATCGAATTTCTCTACGAAAATAACGAATTTTACTTCATCGAGATGAACACCCGCCTGCAGGTCGAGCATCCGGTGACCGAAATGATCACTGGCTTCGATCTGGTGCGCGAGCAAATCCGCATCGCCGATGGCCGCGACCTTTCGGTGGAACAGGAAGATCTGGTGTTCAGCGGCCATGCCATCGAATGCCGGATCAATGCGGAGAACCCCAAGACATGGGCACCCTCCCCCGGCAAGGTCACCAGCTATCATGCGCCCGGCGGCATGCATGTGCGCGTCGATAGCGGTCTTTATGCCGGCTATTCGATCCCGCCATATTATGACAGCATGATCGCCAAGCTGATCGTCTATGGCCGCACCCGCGACGGCTGCATGATGCGGCTGGCCCGTGCGCTCGACGAATTTGTCATCGAAGGCGTCCAGACCACGATCCCGCTCCACCAGAAGCTGGTCCATGACAAGGAATTCCAGTCCGGCGAATATACGATCAAATGGCTGGAAGAATGGCTGGAGAAGGATAATCTGAAGGATTAGGCGGCGCCCCCGCGCAGGCGGGGGTCCATCTCCTGAACGTCCAACAATCGGTGTGGCAATGGCTTGCACCTCCTGTTCGTCGGCAAGCAAATCAGAAAAACAGATTGATCATTGAGCGCGCAATGGACCCCGGATCAAGTCCGGGGTGGAAGTTAGATGAACATAAATGTTCAGATAACTTCCACCTTTCCTGAACATAACAACTCAGTTCAGGAGTCTGACAGGGTTAATAAACTACTAGTTGTTCCACCGATGCGGCATATCAAGTCGCGAGCAACAGGAGTAAGCCATGCGTATATTTTTCTTAACTGGTCTGATGGCGGCCACGATGTTGACGCCCGCCGCCGCATCCGCCGCCGAAATTGCACCCAATCTCAATAGCGCGCCCGCACTGGTTCAGATTGACCTGACCGGCAGCGCCGCCCTGCAGCGTGATGGTCGCAGCGAACGCCGTGCCAATCGCAGCGGCAACCGCGGAGACCGGAGCGGCAATCGCGGCAGCGGCCAGCGTCAGGTGCAGCGGTCTGAGAATCGCAACAATCGCGGCCAGGCGGATGTGAACCGGCAGGCCCGGGTCGAAACCCGCGGCGATCGCAGCGAAACTCGTCAGAACCGCCGGGTCGACCGTGTTGATCGTAATCTGAACAACGCTCCCGCTCCGCGCGCTAGCCAACCGGCTGCGCGTCAGGCTCTCCCAAATCGCGCGGATCGCAACGTCAATCTCGCAACCCAGCGCACTCAGCGGGTTGACCGGCAACGCAATGCCAACCGAACGGTGACACGAGACCGGCAAGTTACCCAGCAACGCTCTGCCCGCCGCGGCGACAGCAACCGGGATGGCCGGGTTGACCGGCGTTTCGATCGCAACCGCGATGGCCAGATTGACCGCCGCTATGATCGCAATAACAATGGCCGCGTCGACCGGCGGGTCGATCGCAATCGGGATGGCCGGATTGACCGGGCTTATCGGGATCAGCGCCAATATAGCAACAATCGCAATTACAATCGCAGCAGCCGCAACTGGAACCGCAGCTGGCGCAACGACCGACGCTATGACTGGCAGCGTTATCGTCAGGCCAACCGCAATCATTATCGGCTGGGCCGCTATTATTCCCCCTATCGGGATTATCGCTATCGTCGCCTGAACATCGGCATCTATCTCGGATCCGCCTTCTATGGCTCGCGTTACTGGATCAACAACCCTGGCTATTACCGCCTGCCTGCGGCCTATCCGGGAACGCGCTGGGTCCGCTATTATGACGATGTCCTGCTCATCGACACCTATAGCGGCGAAGTCATTGACGTGATCTACGACTTCTTCTGGTAGGACCGGACGCATCAACCAAGAGACCCGCTGCCCGAACAGGTGGCGGGTTTTTTGTGACCGCCATCCGGGAACCATGCCGGCTTTCTGCGCCCAAGATGCAAGCGTGGGAAAGGAAACCCTTTGAGTGCGCGAAATGACGCTTTGCTTCCTGGCCAGGCCGATCATTCCGTGGTTCACACCATTTCCCGAAAGCGGCCATTTGCACCGTTTTATATGGTCTATATATGTGGTGCATATTCTCTGGATTTATTGACATTCAATTTAAGGCGACTAGTCAACAAGTTGAGAAGTTTCGAAAGGCTGCTCTCCGCAAGGCGTCGAAACTTTATCATGGGGGACAATGATGAAAAATACACCGGGAAGCGAACAGGCTCCAACCGAAAAAAGAAAAATTATGAGAAGCCTGTCCTCATAATTTTGAATTTGGATGGCGACTCCACAATGGGAAAAAATCCGGCAATGAACGAATTCACCAACGGGTTCGGGGTATACGGCGCGAGCTTGAGCGAGAAACGGCGCCAATCAGCTGATGAACCTGCCCCGCTCGATTAATCCATCGGCCCTTTGAAGCCATCGGCATAGCGGGCGGAATTCAACAGGGCGTTGCGTGCGCCGACCAGCTTGCCTGAGCCTTTACCTGGCCTTTGCTGGAACATTTTGCTGAAATGAAGGCTCTTCAGTCTTCATTCCAGTCAACTATCCGTGCGCATCAGGCCCCGATGACAGCGATCAACGGTTTGACGCCGATGATCGCGATCAGCCGCTTATTATTGGCAGCCTGGACTCAGAGTTTCATCTCTGTCGCCAGCTTTTTCCCATGCCTTGGGATTGGCTCCGGCAAGACCGGACGCCGGGATCATCAGACCGGCTGGCCGAACTGGCGACGGGCTTTTGCGCGTCAGTCTATATTGGCGATGCCCCCGACGGTCGGCACGACATCAGCAAATCCCTTGCGAACATATCCTCGGGTCATGCTGCGCATAGGCGCTGAGGTTGCTCAGCATGTTTCAAAATGCTGATTTTATAAAAGCCTGAACTGCCCGCCAATTGCAAAATTTGTAAAAATACGCTAAAAAGCCGGCGGGATTTCAGGATCCCGAGGGTCCACTCAGATGTTTTTTCAAACAGGAGGGAGTCTCATGTCCTACAAATCATATTTTACCATCTCGGCAATCAGCGCCATCGCCCTGTTCATGGCCACGGCAGCGCCGGCCTATGCCGATACCCAGCCGCCGCCGGATGATAGTGACAAAGACGGCATCCCGCACGACCAGGACAAGGACTGGGATAATGATGGCATCGACAATGATGCGGACAAATACCCTTATGATCAGGACAATGACGG
>NZ_JBALTF010000030.1:22142-30199 GCF_036964675.1 Parasphingorhabdus sp.
GACAATGACGGGGTTTCCGACAAGGATGAAATAGCGGCGGGAACCGACCCTTATGACGCCAGAGACAGGCCGCCTGAAAAACGTTCAGAAAAATAATTCCTGGCTTGGATCGGTAAGCCAGGAAGCCTGTTTGATCCGCTGTTTTGACCAACGGGCGGCTGGACCTATTTGTCGCGCCGACCTTGTTCCAAAACCGGCAGCACCGGCTCTTTATCTGCGCCCTCAGACCAAGCCACCAGCGAAGAAATATGATGGCGTGATGCAGCAGCGGCGGCATTGTCTCGCGACGTCTGGCCTTCCACCCTGAGTGAAAAGGCAAGGCGGCCAAGACCCTTTCCTGTTGCAACTTGTCAAAGCTCCAAGCAAAAGCACATCCGACCAACGGGAGAAACTTGATGATACGCGCGCTCGGCCTGACCATATCGACTCTGGCGCTGGGAATGTTGCCAGCGACCGCCATCGCCCAGAACCAGATCATTCGCGTCGGCAATTTGCTGACCGATGCCGCCGCGCAGCCGAGCGGACCGGCCACCATCATCGTCCGGGATGGCAAGATTGCCGAAATCCGGAACGGATCGGAACCCGTGTCCGACGCGAACGCCACCATCATCGATCTGTCGACCAAGACCGTGATGCCCGGCCTGATCGACCTGCACGTTCATCTGACCGGCGACCCCGGCGGTGATTTCTGGAAGGAAACCACCGAGCCCGCCGAATGGGGCGTGGTTGTCGGCGCCAAAAATGCCTTGGTGACCGCGAAAGCCGGCTTCACTACCGTGCGCGAGGCCGGATCTTCGCAATATAGCGCCTTCTCGCTGCGTCGCGGCACCGCCGAAGGCATCATCCCTGGCCCGCGCATCATCGCCGCTGGTCCAGCTCTGGCGATCATCGGCGGCCATGGCGACGTTTCGGGCTTCACCGAGGATGTCAACGGCCTGCTGACCAGCGGCTATAGCTGCACCGGTGCGGTCGAATGCGCCGCCAAGGTCCGCAAGGCATCGCGGGCCGGTTCCGAAATCATCAAGATAACCGCCACCGGCGGCGTGCTGTCGCAACAGGGCCGCGGGCTGGATGCGCAATTTACCAGCGAGGAGATGCAATCAATCGCCGACACCGCCCATTCACTCGGCCTGAAAGTCATGGCCCACGCCCATGGCGCACGCGGCATCGAGGCAGCAGCGCGGGCTGGCATCGACACGATCGAGCACGGAACCTTCGCCGATGAAGCGGCGTTGAAAGTCATGAAAGCCAACGGCACGGCGATGGTGCCGACATTGATGGCGTTCAAGGGCGTCAGCGAGCGGCTCGGCAAGGGTATTTACACACCGGTGGTCGAAGACAAGATCCGCATGACCATGGGCCAGGTTGGCAAGGCCGTGACCATGGCCAGGCAAATGGGCGTGCCGATCGCCTTTGGCACCGATGCCGGTGTCTTTGACCATGGCCGCAATGCCGAGGAACTGCAGCTGATGGTCGATGCCGGCCTGACCCGGCGCGAAGCGATTGCCAGCGCCACCACGGTCGCCGCCAAAATGCTCGACATGGAAAATGAAATCGGCCGGATCGCAGTCGGCTATTCCGCTGACCTGATTGCATTCGATGGCAATCCGCTGGAGGATGTTCGCAAACTTGAAAAGATCGACTGGGTGATGGTGCGCGGGCGCATCATCGACTAGGGCCTGGCCATGGTCAAAGCCTTTTCGAAAAAGCAGACCGAGCGCTACGCCAGCCCGCGGCGGATGGCAGCGCTCGGTCATCAGGTGACCGAAACGCTGAACGCCCATCCCCGGGTGCAGTGGCTGGAAAGCCCGCATGTGCAGCTCTTCGTCTACCAGAATTTCCTCAGCGACGCCGATTGCGACCTGCTGATCGCCATGATCGACAGCGACAGCCAGCCCTCGACCCTGTACGAAGGCACCGAGCGTGAGGGCTATCGCACCAGCTACAGCTGCAATGTCAATCCCGCCGACCCCGACATCCGCCGCATCGACCAGTCGATCTGCGACCTGATGGGCCTGCCGCAAACGCACAGCGAAATCCTCCAGGGCCAGCGCTACCAGCCCGGCCAGCAGTTCAAGGACCATCACGACTATTTCCACGAAAGCGAGAAATATTGGCAATATGAAGGCCCCAATGGCGGCCAGCGCAGCTGGACCGCGATGGCCTATCTCAACGAGCCGGAAAAGGGCGGCGCGACCGCTTTCCCGCAGCTGCAATATGAGGTCGAACCGCGCCGCGGCATGCTGCTGATCTGGAACAATATGCGCCTCGACGGCACCCCCAATATCGACACGCTGCACGCTGGCACGCCGGTCGAAAAGGGCACCAAATATATCATCACCAAATGGTTCCGGCTCAACCAGTGGGGCAAAGCCTGATCCTGGCAAACGCCCATTCTCCGATCAACCGCCGACCGGTTTCGACCAACGACGTCAAAGCCCGGGGGAAGTCGTTGCGAGCGATACTTTACCGTGTTAGCTGGCCATAACAGTTTTCGGATAGGAATATGAAATGATCAAGAAGTCTCTCGCTCTTCTCCTCGGCACCAGCCTGCTCGCGACCGGCAGCATCGCGATCGCCCAGCCGCTTGCCGCAACCAGCGCAGCGGCGATGGAGCATCACGAAGCCACGGAGATGACCGAGGGCCAGAAGATGAAGGCCCTGTTCGCCAAGAGCGACAAGGAAAATCTCAAGCGCAATCCGATCGGCGCGCTGTTCCGCGGCGACGAACGCTATGCCGATCAGCTCGGCGACTATATCAGCGACGAATATTTCGCCAAGGAAAAGGCCGCCGAAACGGCCGAACTGGCTGCGCTGCTGAAACTCGACCGCAACAAGCTGAGCGCCACCGATAGAATCGCCTATGACGTGTTCAAGCGCGACAAGCAGCAGGCGCTCAAGGGCTATTCCGACGAAATCATGGCATTGACCGTGGTCCGCCCGGTCAATCACTTCAGCGGCTTCCACACTTTCTATCCCGACTTTGCCTCCGGCAAGGGCGCGGCGCCGTTCAAGACGGTCAAAAATTACGAAGATAATCTCAAACGCCACCAGCAGTTCATTATCATCGGTGACCGTTCGATCGGCCGGTTCCGCGAAGGCATGGCAAGCGGCGTCGTCGAAACCAAGCTGACGATCAACAACGTGATCGAGCAGCTCGCCACCCAGATCGGCCTCGGTCTGGAAAACAGCCCGTTCATGGCGCCGACCAAAAATTTCCCCGAAGATTTCAGCGATGCCGACAAGGCCCGACTGACCAAGGAATATGCGGCCGCCACCACCGATATTTTCGCCAGCTATCAGCGCATGCATGATTTCCTCAAAAATGAATATCTGCCGGTTGCCCGCGAAGGCGTCGGCCTGAGCGCGATGAAGGGCGGCGACATTCTCTATCAAAATCTGATCGAGAATACGACGACCCTGCCGCTCAAGGCCGACTATATCCACAATTTGGGTATCAGCGAAGTCACCCGGATCAAGACCGAGATGGAAGCGATCAAGGCCGAGGTTGGCTTTGACGGAACCCTGCCCGAATTTTTCGAATATCTCCGCACCGATCCGAAATTCCACCCGGAATCCCGTGAAGCGCTGACACAGGCTTATTATGACATGGGCAAGAAGGTCGACGCCAAAATCGGCGAGCAATTCAAGGTCCTGCCAAAATCACCGCTGGAAATTCGCCCCTATGACGAATCGGTCGAAAAATTCCAGGCCGGCGGTTCCTACCAGAGCGGCACGCCCGACGGCTCGCGTCCCGGCGTCTTCTATTTCAACGCCTATGACCTGCCGTCGCGCAACACTTCCGGCATCACCACGCTCTATCTGCACGAAGGCGCACCGGGCCATCACTTCCAGATTTCGCTGGCCCAGGAGAATACCGAGCTGCCAAACTTCATGCGCTTCGGTGGCAACACCGCCTTTGTCGAAGGCTGGGCGCTCTATGCCGAGAAGCTCGGCTTCCCGATGGGCCTGTACACCGACCCCTATCAGCGCTTCGGCCATCTTGATGACGAGATGCTGCGCGCGATGCGTCTGGTCGTCGACACCGGTCTGCACAGCAAGGGCTGGACCCGCGATCAGGCGATCCAGTATATGCTCGACAACAGCAGCATGGGCAAAACCGATGCCACCGCCGAAGTCGAACGCTATATCGCGATCCCGTCACAGGCCCTGGCCTACAAGATCGGCGCGCTGACCATCCAGCGTCTGAAGAAGGAAGCCCAGGACGCGCTCGGCGACAAGTTCGACGTCCGCGAATTCCACAATCAGGTGCTCAACACCGGCGCGCTGCCGATGACCGTGCTGGAGACAAAGATCCGCGACTGGATTGCTTCGCAGGTATAGGGTTACGCCTCTCTTAGCCCCTCCTCTTCAGAGGAGGGGTTTATTGCAAAATTCCCTGTCCTACATGGCGTTGACTGTGATAATCGCTCAGCATGACCAAAGCAAAATCCTTCCCCCGAAACCCGCCAATTTTCGGCGATTTGGGGCCGGTCCGCTTTCTTTCTCTTAACACTGTAAAGTTTGTAAAGTTCATAGCCCGATGACCGACACTCTCCTCACCTCCGCCCGCGAAATTCTCGCCACGCTGATCGCCTTCGACACCACCTCGCGGAACAGCAATCTCGCACTGATCGCCTGGGTTGAGGATTATCTTGAGCAGCACGGCGTCGCATCGACCCGCGTCGTCAATGCAGACGCTTCCAAGGCCAATCTTTACGCCACCGTCGGGCCGAACATCGAAGGCGGGGTCATATTGTCCGGCCATAGCGATGTCGTGCCGGTCGACGGGCAGGACTGGCACAGCGATCCGTGGACCGTCGA
Organism: Parasphingorhabdus sp.; assembly: GCF_036964675.1. Lineage (GTDB taxonomy): Bacteria > Pseudomonadota > Alphaproteobacteria > Sphingomonadales > Sphingomonadaceae > Parasphingorhabdus. The sequence continues at coordinate 26,967 of NZ_JBALTF010000030.1, forward strand.
CGAGCGCAATGGCCTGCTGCATGGGCGCGGAACGTGCGATATGAAGGGATTTATCGCGCTGGCACTGGCCGCCGTGCCCTTGTTCAAAAATGGCGAGAAGCCGGTGCATCTGGCGTTCAGCTATGATGAGGAAATCGGCTGTCTCGGCGCGCCGGCGATGATTGAGGAGATGGCGGCAAAGCTGCCGAAACCGGCGCTGGCGATTATCGGCGAACCGACGATGATGAAGGTGATCACCGGGCACAAGGGGATCACCGTCCACGAAGTCGAAGTGCTCGGTCATGAAGCCCATAGCAGCCTGCCCCATCTGGGTATTTCCGCCAATATGGTGGCGGTCGAGCTGATGCATGATCTCGCCGAACTGGCGCGTGGTCTTTGGGAAAATGCCGATCCGGCCTCTCCGTTCATTCCGCCGCATGCGACACTGACCATCGGCACAATGGCGGGCGGCACCGCGCCCAATATCCTAGCCCGGCGCGCGCAATTTGTCTTCGATCTCCGCTGCCCGCCGAATGTCGATCCCGAAGCCATATTGGCGCCGTTCAAGGCAAAAATCGCGGCGCTGAATGGCGAGATGGCGCAGGCCTTCCCCGAAGCCGGCGTCAGCATCACCCGGCTGTCCAACGCGCCGCCAATGGCACCGACCGGTTCGCAGGAGGCGGAAGCTTTTGTCCGCCGTCTGACCGGCGACAATGGTTCTTCAGGAGTTGTCTCTTATGCTGCCGAGGCCGGACAATTTCAGCAGGCCGGCTTTGCCACCGTGATCTGCGGCCCCGGTTCGATCGAGCAGGCGCACCAGCCGAATGAATATCTGGCGGTCGAACAATTCGGGCGCGGCGCCGATTTCATGCTGCGGCTGGCCGAGGCGCTATCCCGTCAATAGCTCACTCGATCGGCCGTGCCTCGTCCAATATATCCTCCTCGTCAGCAGTAGCTCGCTCTTCCGCAACTTTTTTGCCGATATCATTTTCGCGGCTGACATCTTCCATCGCGAGATCCGGTTGCGGCGCTTTGTGGGTCGGCTTGCCCTCTGCCCCGGCACCAGTGCCCTCATCTTTGGGGCTGCGCGCTATCTCAAGCGGCGCACCGCTGTCAAAACGCAGCCGGTATATTGGTTCCGGCAATCCGAAACCTTCTGCGTCCAATATGTTCATCACTGCTCGTATCGCGATGCTGCGGGCCTTGAAGAAATCGCTATGTCCCTGATCAATCCAGCCAAAAAAGCTGATGACGATATTGGAATCGCCAACCTGTTCCAGACGGGCACTGGCGTCGGGCTCATCGAGCACAAAACTCAGCCGTCGCAGCGCTTCCAGACCAATGTTCATCGCCGCCAGCGGATCGTCTGCGGCATCAATCCCGAGTTCAAAATCAAAGCGGCGTTCGGGATTGGTGGAATAATTGAGTATCTCGGCCTTGAACACGGTGCTGTTGGGAATGCGCAGGTGATTGCCGTCGAGCGTCATCAATATGGTTGCCCGCGACGTCAGGCGAATGACATGCCCTTCACGGCTGCCGATCACGACATGGTCATTGGCGCGAAAAGGCTGGCGGATCGAGAGCATGATGCTCGAGATATAATTGTCGACCGTGTCCCGGATTGCAAAACCAATCGCCAGACCAAGAACACCGGCACCGCCAAGGATCGCGCCCATCAATGCGGTCGCCTGCAGCACATCAAGCGCGATGATCAAGCCGATAATGACAAAGATGATCCGGATACTGGTCGCCATCAGTTCCGCCATGAACATGTTCGGCGCAGTCCCCCGCCACAGGCCGGTCAGTCTGGAGAGAACCCGGCCCAACAACCAGAACAGGATGAAGATAGCCAATGCTATGCCAAGCAGCGGCAGGATATTGAGAAATTTCTGGAGATTGTTTTTCAGCTTGTCGGTGACCGGCTGCAGATTATCCGCAACATCCAGATTCCGCTCCAAAGCATTTTCGACGGTAACCACGCCCGTCACCCGGGCCGCGATGCTTTCAGCGCGATCGGCATCGGCAATTGTCGGCACATCGCCGGTCATCGCTACCACTCCGGCATCGACCCTGATCCGAACGTCTTTCAAAGCATCAATTTCATTAAAGATACCCGCAATGCGCTGTTCGATGTCCTGATCCGTTGGCGATATGGCTTGCGCCTCGATAACGGGCTCCGGATCTGCTGGTTCGGCAGGGACTTCGATGCCGGGCAGTTCGATCTGGGCATGGGCCAATGGAGCAAAAATCCCCGGCACCAGAATGACAAAGCATGCCAGCAACGCCATTCGCGCCGCCTCGAACCGGTGTCCAAATTGTCTGATTTGCATCGCGATTCCCCGTATTTTTCATCCCGAACATGGCATGATTAAAGCACTCACAACTGACAGCGCAAAACATTGCCCCAAGCATGTCGTAGCGTCAGACCGGAAGTTTGTAAAATCTTCAGAAAACGCCTATGTTGAGGGAGAAAAGGATCGCATCATGCCCGCTGTAAAAGCTGCCAAACCGAATGAGATTTTTGCCCGCGAGGAGTGGACGGCGCTGACTCGCGTGTCGCGCTGGCACGGTCTGTGGCTGACGCTGCACGGCTGGCTGATGGTGGCACTGGTCACCGGCGGCACCGCGCTGCTCTGGCAATGGCACTGGCTGGCCGGGCTGGTGGTGACGCCGCTGGCATTGGTGCTGGTCGGCGGGCGGCAACTGGGCCTGTCGATTTTAATGCACGAAGCGGCGCACGGCCTGCTCCATCCCAAGCGCAAGATCAATAATTTCGCTGGCCAGTGGCTGACCGGTTCGGCGACCGGCAGCGACCTGCACAGTTACCGCGCCTATCATCTGACCCATCACCGCTACACCCAGCAGAGCGAAGATCCCGATCTTGGCCTGTCCGCAGCTTTCCCGACCTCGCCCGCCAGCATGCGGCGCAAGATCATCCGCGACCTGACCGGACAGACATTTCTCAAGCAGCGCGGCAATCAATTCGCGGTGGCGTGGAAGGGACTGAAAGCCATGCTATCGGGTGAGAGTGACGCCGCCGCGCCAGCCAAGCGCGACACATCGGCGGGCACCCCGCTCAACCGCAATGGTGCCGCCGGCGTCGCCGCTCCGGTGGTCGATCTGGATGGCGCGAAACGGACGACGCGGACGGTGGGCCGCTTCCTGCTGATCCAGCTGGCGGTGCTGCTGGGCAGTCTGGCCACGCTTGGCATCATTCCGTTCCTGATCTGGCTGGTCGCGCTGGCGACCACCTT
>NZ_JBALTF010000031.1:0-4561 GCF_036964675.1 Parasphingorhabdus sp.
ATTCGATCAGGGTCGGTTTGGGGCCAGCGCGGGTGATGAAGCGGCGATACAGGTTCCAGGTGATATCGCTGACGATCGAGCCATGATCGTCGATCAGCAGCGGGCCGCTGTCGTGATGTTCGCGGGCGTGACCAGCCAGATGGATTTCGCCGACAATCGTCGGATCGATGGCATCGATATAAGCGTTCAAGTCGAGACCGACATTGGTCCCGGTGACCTCGACATTGTTGATATCAAACAACAGACCGCAACCGGCCTGCCTGCACAAGGCGTGGATGAAATCGGTCTCGCTCATCTCATCGTCGCGATAGCTGAGATAGCGGGAGGGGTTCTCGATCAGGATAGACCGTTGCAGCCGGTCCTGGACCTTGCCGATTTCCCCGGCGACATGGTCGAGCGCTTCGCCTGTGTAGGGAATGGGCAGCAGATCGGGATAGCGGTCATGGGCATTGCCGCTCCAGCTCAGATGGTCGGACACCATCGCCGGCTGGTAGCGATCGCAAAGCGCGGCGAGCTTGTCCAGATCACCGGCGTTGAGCCCGTCGGCGCTGCCCAAAGACAGGCCGACGCTGTGAAAGCTCAACGGATAGGCCTCGGCGACAGCGGTGAGCCAGCGGTGTGCCGGGCCGCCATCGCCGAAGTAATTCTGTGGATGAACCTCAACCCAGGAAGGGCGTTTCGCCTCTGCGGCATTGTCCAGCACATTGCCATAATGCACCGACTTGAGACCTATGCCACCCGATGGGGGGAGGGAGCGCGGCATATTAGCCACCGACGAAACGTGAGGATCAGAAATTGCGGCCATCCACGGAAATTAGCGCGTTCAGCTCTTTTTGGGAACCGGTTTCGCATTGCCCTCATGCGCGGTCAGCGTGCCGCCCAGCTTGGCGCATTCGCCCTTGGCGACATATTTCCAGGCATTGCCCTGATAATCGGCGGTCGATGTACCGGCACAGCTGGTGCCCGGTCCGGCCGCACAGCCATTCTTGCCGGCCAGCGCGATGCCATAGCATTTTTCCTTGGCACCGGCGGCCTGGGCAGCGGTGGCAGACAGGGACAGGGTTGCCGCCGCCGCCAGGACGGCAGCAGCAGCGGTTGTTTTGATCAGAACAGACATAGATTTTCTCTCTCGAAATTGGGGGAACAAGTCTGAACCCACCAAAGCGGGCTCATGATGACATTCGCCGCCGCCGGCGATCCGGTTACACAGCGCCTCAGTAGCAATGGAGATTGACCGCGAAACGAATCGCAATGTGTTGGAAATCCGGCAAAAATGGAGAGAAATATTTTCTGCCCTTTCCCTTGACGCTAGATGAATAGCCATTACATGGTCTCCGTTAGCACTCGAAAGGAGAGAGTGCTAATTCACACAGATTCTGCTCTCCCGGCCGGCGACAAAACGCTGACCTGAAGAGTTTTGGATTGGACAAGAAAGGGAAATCTATGAAATTTCGTCCATTACATGACCGTGTACTGGTGCGCCGCGTTGAAGCGGACGCAAAGACCGCAGGCGGCATCATCATTCCTGATAGTGCACAGGAAAAGCCATCCGAAGGTAAAGTTGTCGCAGTCGGCAACGGCCTGAAAGACGACAATGGCAAGGCAACCCCGCTTGACGTCAAAAAAGGCGACAAGATTCTGTTCGGCAAATGGTCCGGCACGGAAGTCACCGTTGACGGCGAAGAGCTGATCATCATGAAGGAAAGCGATATTCTCGGCATTCTCGAGAAATAGGCGCTTACCCCCCTTCGTAATTTCAATCATTTAAGCAGAGGAAAATATCATGGCTGCTAAAGACGTAAAATTTGGTCGCGACGCTCGCGAACGCATCCTCAAGGGTGTGAACACGCTGGCTGACGCCGTTAAGGTAACCCTCGGCCCCAAAGGCCGTAATGTTGTGCTCGACAAGAGCTTTGGCGCACCGCGCATCACCAAGGACGGTGTTTCGGTTGCCAAGGAAATCGAACTGAAAGACAAGTTCGAAAATATGGGCGCACAGATGCTTCGTGAAGTCGCATCGAAAACCAATGATGTTGCTGGCGACGGCACCACCACTGCAACCGTATTGGCTCAGGCTATCGTCAAGGAAGGCATGAAATCCGTTTCTGCCGGCATGAACCCGATGGACCTGAAGCGCGGTATCGATCAGGCGGTTCTGGCCGTGGTTGCGGATCTCAAGAAGCGTTCGAAAGACGTCAAGGGCACCGAAGAAATCGCTCAGGTTGGCATTATCTCCGCCAATGGCGATCGCGAAGTTGGCGAGAAAATCGCTGAAGCGATGGAAAAAGTCGGCAAAGAAGGCGTGATCACGGTTGAAGAAGCCAAGGGTCTCGACTTTGAACTCGAAGTTGTCGAAGGCATGCAGTTTGACCGCGGTTACCTGTCGCCTTACTTCATCACCAACCCGGACAAGATGATTGCGGACCTCGAAAATCCTTACATCCTGATCCACGAAAAGAAGCTGACCAACCTGCAGCCACTGCTCCCGATTCTGGAAGCTGTTGTTCAGGCCGGCCGTCCGCTTCTGATCATTGCTGAAGATATTGAAGGCGAAGCGCTGGCTACTCTGGTAGTCAACAAACTGCGCGGCGGACTCAAGATCGCAGCGGTCAAGGCTCCTGGTTTCGGCGATCGTCGCAAAGCGATGCTCGAAGATATCGCGATCCTGACCAAGGGCGAAATGATCTCCGAAGATCTCGGCATCAAGCTGGAAAGCGTTACGCTCAACATGCTCGGTGAAGCCAAGAATGTCACGATCGACAAGGATAACACCACGATCGTCGACGGCGCTGGCAAGAAGAGCGATATCAAGGCGCGCGTGGAAGCGATCCGTAACCAGATCGAAAACACCACTTCCGACTATGACAAAGAAAAGCTGCAGGAACGTCTGGCGAAACTCGCTGGCGGTGTTGCCGTGATCAAGGTCGGCGGCGCATCCGAAGTTGAAGTGAAAGAGAAGAAAGACCGTGTCGACGACGCGCTGCACGCAACCCGTGCTGCTGTCGAAGAAGGCATTGTCCCAGGCGGCGGTGCTGCGCTTCTTTATGCCACATCGGCTCTCAAAGGCCTTGAAGGCATCAACGACGACCAGACCCGCGGCATCGACATTGTTCGTAAAGCGCTGCAGGCTCCGGTTCGTCAGATCGCTGAAAATGCGGGCTTTGACGGCGCGGTTGTTGCTGGCAAGATGCTTGACCAGAAGAGCAAGGAATTCGGCTTCAACGCATCGACCGATGTTTATGAAGACCTTGTCAAAGCTGGCGTGATCGATCCAACCAAGGTTGTTCGTGCGGCACTGCAGGATGCTTCCTCGGTTGCTGGCCTGCTGATCACCACCGAAGCGGCTGTGGCGGAATCGCCATCAGACGACAAGGGCGGCGGCGGCATGCCCGACATGGGCGGCATGGGCGGCGGCATGGGCGGAATGGGCTTCTAAACACCCAAACCACTCAGGCGTTCGGCTTACGCTGAAACCAACAAGAGGGGCTGGAAGGAAACTTCCGGCCCTTTTTTGTTGGTCTGCCTCGGCGCACGTGATATACGACTACAGATGTAGATGTAATAACTGGGCAAGCAATGAGACGATTATGCCATCTCCCATTAACAGCAGCCTTGCTTGCAGCGGTTCCCGCCTTGGCTGCTCCGTCTCCCCCTGCTCCAGTCATCGAATCAGCTGACCTCGCCGCCCAGTTTGACCAAATTGTCAATTTTGCGGTGGCAGATGGTTTCGCCGGTCGAGTGGTGGTCGCGGATCGGTCTTCCGTAATTTACGACAGGCTCGCAGGCTATTCCGATGTGGCCGGCAAAGTGCCGGTTCGTGCAGATACATTATTTCACGTTGCATCCATCACAAAATATCTGACCGCAATCCTGATCCTCAAGGCAGCGGAAGAAGGGCGGTTGGATCTCGACCAGAATATTGGTCTTTTTCTGGCTGATACGGGTTTGGCGGAGCGCGACGTGTCGGTCAGGCAGTTGCTTAGCCATCATTCGGGAATGGGTTCAAGCTATGCCGCCGAAAATGAACAGACCGCCGAGGCCGCGATCGCAGCCATTGAAAAGCAACCGATTGATCCAGAAAAAGTCGGGAAATTCCGCTATTCCAATGATGGCTATGATCTATTGGGGATCATATTAGAGCAGGCCTATGGGCAGTCTTATGAAGATATTTTGCGGGAGAAAATCGCTGGACCGGCGGGATTGTCACAAACATTTGCCTGGAGCGAAGCGGACAAGACCGATCCGAAGGTCGTCAGCCAACCACTATCCGAAATTAACGAAAAACTTTATCGGCGCAACTATGGCATGCTTGGATCGGCAGGCCTGTTGACGACCGCAATCGATCTGGTTGAGCTGCAAAGAGCGCTCGTGCGGGAACAAATAGTCAATTCGGATTCTCTGAGCGAATTATGGCAACCAAGAGACAGGATTTCGATCGGTCAAACGACATTTGGAGGGTTTCTGCGCGAATCTGAAAAAATGGGTCCAGTTTTTAATGTACGAGGCAATGAGGATTGGGGCGACAATGCCATCATGAATCATTACCTCGATCATGGCCTGT
>NZ_JBALTF010000031.1:4657-6704 GCF_036964675.1 Parasphingorhabdus sp.
TGGGTCCAGTTTTTAATGTACGAGGCAATGAGGATTGGGGCGACAATGCCATCATGAATCATTACCTCGATCATGGCCTGTTTGTTGCCGTTGTGACCAGCAAGGGTCCTGCGGAGGACAGCGGCAAGAAGCCATTTCGTGATAGTATTTCACAGGCCATTGAATTCGTGCTGCCGCGGTTGCCTTAGATTATTCGCGCTCGTTGCTTCCGCTCCAATTTTATCAATATTCCCAATTCGCACAGACTGTGCCATGCAGGCTGAAATCTGCCATAATATGAGGATCGTCGGGTATGAAGACAGTCACTTCCATCATTTTTTCAGCCGCCCTTCTGGGGTTAACGCCTGTTTCATTCAGTCCGGCTACCGCTGCTTCGACTGTGGTTGCAACCGCAACACAAAGCGAAACCGACCGGATCAACCAATGGTTCGACGAAAAATATGAGGAAGAGCTCGCGTTCAGCCCGATCGAACAGACCTTTATCGGGCGCAAGACCGATTATGGGCTGATCGACGATTTCAGCGATGCAGCGGCCGATGCGCAGCTGGTCTGGTTGCGCGATGCCGTTGCCGAGATGAAAAGCCGCTTCGACTATACAAAGCTTTCAACGGAGGCGAAGACATCTTACGACATCTGGTCCTACAATCTGAAGCAGGCGGAAGCAGGCTTGCCGTTCCGGTCCAATCGCTATGCGCTGCACCAGCATAATGGCCTGCAGTCCTTTTTCCCGACCTTTCTGATCAACACGCACAAGGTCGAGACCGAAGCCGACATGCTGGGCTTTATCCAGCGTCTGTCCGGTGTTGCTACCGCGCTCGACCAGCTGCTCGCTCGCGCGCAGACCAATGCGGCGGCGGGAACCCGTCCGCCGCGCTTTGCCTATGAAGGGGTGATCGACCAGTCGACCAAGATCATCAGCGGAGCGCCCTTTGATGATGGCGCGCCTTCGGCAATCTGGACCGCGACCGAAGACAAGCTCAAGGGACTGGTTGAAAAGCAGGTTATCGACAAGGCGCGCGCCGATGTGCTGCGCGGCGAGGCCCGCTCGGCCCTGATCAACGCCTTTGCACCCGCCTATCAGCGTATCATTGCCTGGTATCAGGGAGATATGCCCAATAGCGATGCGCTGCCACAGGGCGTTAGTGCGCTGCCCAACGGCCAGGCTTTTTATAATTATCGGCTGGCCAATCAAACAACGACAAAATTGACCGCCGAAGAAATCCATGAGCTGGGTCTCAGCGAAGTGGCGCGCCTGCGCGGCGACATGGAAGCGGTCAAGGACAAGGTGGGATTTGACGGCGACCTCAAGGCCTTCTTCAAATATATCCGCGAGGACGACCAGTTTTATTTCTCCGACGACGATGCGGGAGCGGATCAATATATCGCGGCGGCCAAAGGGCATATCGATGCCTTGAAAGCGCTATTGCCGGACTATTTCGGCATTCTCCCCAAGGCCGATCTGGAAGTGCGCCGGGTCGAATCCTTCCGCGAACGCGATGGCGCGGCCCAGCATTATCGCAGCGGCACGCCTGACGGGTCCCGTCCCGGCATCTATTATGCCCATCTTTCCGATATGCGGGCGATGCCGATCCCGACGCTCGAGGTAATTGCCTATCATGAGGGCCTGCCCGGTCATCATATGCAGATTTCCATTGCCCAGGAACTGACCGGTATCCCAACCTTCCGGACTCAGGCAGGCTATACCGCCTATAGCGAGGGCTGGGGTCTCTATTCAGAAACGCTGGCCAAGGAAATGGGCGGCTATGCCGATCCCTATTCCGAATTTGGCCGGCTCACCAGCGAGATCTGGCGCGCGATCCGGCTGGTGGTGGACACCGGTTTGCACAGCAAGGGCTGGAGTGAGGAACAGGCCGTGGCTTACTTCCTGGAAAATTCGTCCATTCCCGAAGCGGCCGTCCGGTCCGAAGTGCGTCGCTATCTGGTCAATCCGGGTCAGGCGACCAGCTACAAGATCGGGATGATCAAAATTCTCGAACTGCGGGCGCGAGCCAAAGAGCAGCTGGGCGACAAATTTGATATTCGCGCT
>NZ_JBALTF010000031.1:6803-9494 GCF_036964675.1 Parasphingorhabdus sp.
GGCGTCGGGCCGTCGAGCTCCCATACGATGGGGCCGATGCTGGCTGCCGCGATGTTCGTGGAGCGGGTTGCTGAGGCCGGGAAACTGGCTGATGTTACTCGGCTGGAGACGTTGCTCTTCGGGTCACTGGCGCTGACCGGCAAGGGGCACGCGACGGACCGGGCGATTCTTCTGGGCCTGTCCGGACAGCGGCCGGAAAATATCGAACCGGATGCGGCCGATGCGCTGGTCGAGCAAATCCGCTCGGACAAGAAAATCAGCCTGGACGGCTCCCATGAAATCGCTTTCAACGAAGCGACAGATGTCATCTTTGACCAGAAAAAGCGGCTCGATTTCCATAGCAATGCGATGCGCTTTAGCGCTTTTGGCGGTGATCAACTGGTCGCGACCCGCGAATATTATTCGGTTGGCGGCGGCGCGATACTGGATGAAGATCAGATCGGCAGCAACAGTCCCGAGGCCGCTTTGTGGGACGTACCGCATCCATTCTGCTCGGGCGCTGATTTGCTGAAGATTGCAGCAGAAAAGAGCCTTTCGATCGCTGATATCATGCGCAATAATGAGCGTATGGGAAAGTCGGACGACCAGATAAGCGCCGATATTTGCGCCATTTCCGATGCGATGTCGGCCTGTATTGATCGCGGCATATTGCAGGGTGGCATATTGCCCGGCGGTCTGCGCGTCAAACGTCGGGCACCGCTGATTCACGCTCGCCTGATGGAGCGACAGGAACGCGCCCTGTCCGATCCGCTGACCATATTGGACTGGGTCAATCTCTGGGCGCTGGCGGTGAATGAGGAAAATGCTGCTGGCGGTAAAGTGGTCACCGCACCGACCAATGGTGCCGCCGGGATCATCCCGTCGGTGTTGCGATTCTATCAACGCTTTGCGCCGAAAGCAGATGAAGCCGGGGTGGAAATATTCCTGCTGACGGCTGCGGCCATTGGTTCTTTGTTCAAGGAAAATGCGTCGATTTCCGGCGCTGAAGTAGGCTGTCAGGGCGAAGTCGGAGTCGCCTGTTCGATGGCAGCAGCGGGTCTGACCGCGGCGTGGGGCGGCACGCCTTCGCAAGTCGAAAATGCCGCAGAGATCGGCATGGAGCATAATCTCGGCCTGACCTGCGATCCGGTCGGCGGGCTGGTGCAAGTGCCCTGTATCGAACGTAATGCGGTCGGTGCGGTCAAGGCGATTGAGGCGGCACGACTTGCGATCCTGGGTGATGGCACGCACCGGGTCAGTCTGGATGAAGTTATCGAGACGATGCGCAAGACCGGGCTGGATATGAGCGAGCGCTACAAGGAAACATCACAAGGTGGACTCGCCGTCAATCTGGTGGAATGCTGAGTTAAACGGGAGGAAATGTCGATGAAGAAGCTGGGCATAGGAATATTGATACTGGTGCTGCTGGTTGTTGGAGCTGGCCTGCTGTTTCGGGAGCAAATCGGCGAACGGTTGTTTTCCCGGGCGGTGGAAACCGCGGTTACCCGCGATGTGATCGGTGATCTGCCCGACGGCATCAATGTCGTGCTATGCGGTTCTGGCTCGCCGCTGCCCGATCCGACCCGCGCGGGTCCCTGCTCGGCGGTGATCATCGATGGCAAGATGTTCATTGTCGATATTGGCGGCGGCGCGGTGCGCAATCTTGGCCTGATGGGCCTCAACCCGGGCGCGATCGAAGCACTATTGCTCACCCATTTTCACAGCGATCATATTGATGGCATGGGGGAATTGATGATGCAGCGCTGGGCGGGCGGTGGCCGGGATGCGCCGCTGCCGGTGATTGCACCGGAAGGTGTGACCGCGATCGTCGACGGTCTGAACGCCGCCTATGCGGCCGATGCGCAATATCGCATCGCCCATCACGGCGCAGCTACGATATTGCCGACTGGTACAGGCGGCGAGGCAAGGCCATTTTCCATTCCCGATGGGCAGGAAGAGATGGTGGTCTATGAACAGGACGGGATCAAAATTACCGCCTTTCCCGTCAACCACAAACCGATTGCGCCAGCGGTCGGCTATCGTTTCGACTATAAAGGCCGCTCGGTTGTGTTCAGCGGGGATACGATCAAATTGCCGTCTATTGCGAAGGCCTGCAATGGCTGTGATCTGCTGGTCCACGAAGCGTTGAATGCGGAGATGGTGGGCACGATGGAGAAGGCTTTTGCGAAAGCCGGGCGCAAGCGGCTGGCCAAGATCATGGCAGATATCCAGAATTATCACACGACGCCGGTCGAGGCGGCCGAGACGGCAAAGGCGGGGAAGGCGAAGATGCTGGTTCTCGCGCACATCGTCCCGGCGCTGCCGCTCGATTATCTGGAAGCTTATTATATGAAGGGTGTCGATGCCGCCTTTGACGGGCCGGCGGTGCTGGGCAAGGACGGTATGCTGTTCAGCCTTCCCGCCAATAAGGATAGTATCGAAAGGGGTGATTTGCGCTAATTTGGCGCCTGGTCCTGTGCTCCTGTGCAGGCAGGAGCCCATCTCCTGAAATAGCGTTTAAACGCACAAGCGGGAGATGGGCCCCCGGCTTCGCGAGGACACGACTATGACCATGAACCAATTTTGGCGTCTGAATTCTCGTCCCGAGGGGCAGGATATATCCGGCTCGCTGTCCCTTGAAAGCGAACCCTTGCCCGAACTGGTCGATGGCGAGGTACTGGTCAAGGCCGCCTATCTGTCGATGGATGCGGG
>NZ_JBALTF010000031.1:9594-30135 GCF_036964675.1 Parasphingorhabdus sp.
CTTGAAAGCGAACCCTTGCCCGAACTGGTCGATGGCGAGGTACTGGTCAAGGCCGCCTATCTGTCGATGGATGCGGGCACCCGGATGTGGATGACCGATCGTGAAGACGGCTATCAACCGCCTCTCGAACTGGGCACGAAGATGGTCGGGCTGGTGCTCGGCCATGTCGTAGAGTCCAAACATGCCGGTTTCGCCGAGGGCGACCTGGTGCGCGGCTTCGGGCAATGGGCCGAACATAGCGTGATGCAACCGGAACTGGCCGGGCTGGTGAAGGTTGATGACGGCATCGACGATATAAAACAGCATTTCGGTGTGCTCGGTTTCAACGGCTGGACGGCTTTATGGGGCTTGCAGGAAACCGCCGAGGTGAAAGCCGGTGACAATGTGCTGGTCTCTGCCGCAGCCGGCGCAACCGGCGTGCTGGCCTGCCAGATTGCCAAAATCCTGGGCGCCAATGTCTATGGCCTGGCGGGCGGGCCGGAGAAATGTCGCTGGTTGGAAGAGGAGCTCGGCATCACCAAGGCGATTGATTACAAGAATGATGATATCGCCGCTGAACTGGCGAAGGTCGAAGGCGGCATCAATGCTTATTTCGACAATGTCGGCGGACCGATACTGGATGCAGTCCTGCCCAATATGGCGCTCTATGGCCGCGTCGCACTCTGCGGATTGCTCGCCCAGTACAAGGGGGATGGCCGCGGCCATGGACCGGAAAATTTCGACCAGATATTGATGAAGCGGCTGCGCATCGAAGGCTTTTTCTCGCCCGATTTCATGGATCAGGGCGAGCGGCTGACGGCGGAGCTCAAGGCTTGGCTCGATCAGGGGCTGATCGACACGCCGTTTGATGTGACGGACGGTATCGAGAATGTCCTGACCGCTTATGCAAAATTGTTCACCGGCGGCAATATCGGCAAGGTGCTGGTGAAAATCTAGGCTTTGGCCTGCCTGAAGCGCAGCCCCCACAGTGACAGCCCCATGATGGCCAGGGCATAGGCGATTGCCATGATCGAAATGCCCGGCCATCCGGCATATTCATAGGTGGCCGCGCCCAGCCAGCTCGATATGCCGCCGCCGATAAACATGATGACGATATAGATGGTCATCAGGCGGGTCCTGATTTCCGGGGCGCGGCTGAACAGGATCGTCCGGCTGCAAATATCGACCGATGCTCCGCCAATGGTGTTGAAAATGATCGCGATCACCAAAAGCCAGAGATTATGGCCAGCAAAGGGGAGGATGCAGACACCGACCAGCTGGGCAAGCGAGAAATAGATGCGCGCACGTTCGGCCCCGATACGGTCTGCGAACCGGCCAGCATAAGGGGAACCGAGAACATTGACGATGGCGATGATCGCCAGATAGCCAACCGTATCGACGCCATAGCCATTGCGCGGCAAATGCAGGCCTATCGCCAGCCAGAGCGCAAGAAAAAGGCCGAAGGAAAGCGCCTGTATCAGTCCGCCCAGCGGCACCTCCGGCAGAGATTTCATGATTGGCCAGAGCGAACGGAGCAGGTCGGTGTAGCGCGGCGGCTCGACGTCAGACGGCTTCTCGTCCCGTTTGCGTTCCATGATCAGGGGCAGCAGGATTACCAGCAATGCCATGCTTGCCACCCCGACCCAATAGGCCGAGCGCCATCCGAAATAATGACCCAGCAGGCCGCCACCCACCCGGCTGCCCAATATCCCCAGGGTCACGCCAGCGGTCATAATCCCGGTAACATGGCCAATGCGTCCGGGCGCAACGCGCCGGGTCACATAAGCGGGCAACAAATAGGGCGCGATCGTGACAAAGCCGAGCAAGGAAGAAGCGGCGACAAATGTTGTGAAGCTTGCGGACAGTGCCATCGCCAGCATCGCGAGAAATTGCCCCGCGACAAATATCGTCACCAGCTTGCGGTTGTTGATCCGGTCACCGAGCGGCAGCAGCAACAATATGCCCAGCGCCAAGGCTATCTGGTTGAGCGCCGGAGCGAGCCCGATGGTCGCGCCGCTGACGCCGAATTCTTCGGCAACCGGCGTGATCAGCGGATGGATATAATAGCCATTGGCAACCACCGCCGCCGACGACAGTGCGAAGAGAAAAAGCTTGAGCTCGCTGATACGGGCGGGCGCATTGCCTTCAATTTGGTCGGGACTGTTCATTTGCCTGTGCGCTTACGCGATAACCGTGAAAGCGGAAAACAAAATTCCCGCTCTATTGCCTATCAATTATATCCGTCAGATCTTGCACCGTTTTTCCGTAAACCCGCTCGTGCAGCAGCGCGATCAATTTGGGATCGGCGACGTCGGGATGACCGCTGTTGAACGGCGGATGGGGATCATATTCGAGGCTGAGCTGAATCGATTCGGCCATTCGTTGTCCGGCGATCTCCGCGACCACGGTCAAAGCGAAATCGATACCCGATGTCACGCCACCAGCGGTGATGATATTGCCGTCCTTGACCACGCGCGCTTTTTCATAAGTCGCCCCGAATTTTTCGAGCAAGGAAGTATAGGCCCAATGGCTGGTTGCGCGTTTGCCCCGCAGCAATCCGGCAGCACCGAGGGCCAGCGAGCCCGTGCATACGGAGGTCAGATATTGCGCATCGGCGGCCTGATCGCGCAAAAATTGCAGCGTGGCTTCATCCTGAATAACATCCCTGGTGCCGAAACCGCCGGGGACGCAGAGCAGATCGGCTTGCGGGCAATCGGCGAAATGGGTCGAAGGGAGAATGGCAAAGCCGCTATCGGTCTGTATCGGCTTGATCTCTTTGGCCGCCGTGTGGACCACTGCACCAGGAATGCGACAAAGCACCTGTGCCGGGCCGGTGAAATCCAGCTGGGTAATGCCGTCAAACAGCAGGAAGACGATGTGAAAGGCTTTTGGGCTATCGGTCATCGGGCTACTCCGAAATTTGAGATGCGCCCAGGCGATCGGCTGTAAAAGTCGTTCGCTCCCCGATGGGTATCCATCTTGATCTCGCCAGTTACGAACAGGCACAATCCTAGCAGGACGAGCGCGCGCAAACAAATGGGAAGTGATGCCAGCCAGTAAATATTCATCGATCAGCCGGTAGGATATAATCATGGCTTATGTGATGGAAGATGGCTGGCAGGAGCGCGCCCGATCGCTGGTGGCGGTGATCGCTATTCACGCCGCTCTGGGCTATGCGCTGGTCAGCGGTATGGGAATGGAAATTGCCGAGCGCGTCGACGCCGGGTTCAAGGTGATCAATCTTACCCCGCCACAGCCACCTGAACTGGTGCCGGACAAGAAACCGGCGAAAGCCGAGGAAGGCGCGGCCTCGCCTGAAAACCTGCGGGCAAAGGCCAGCCAGATTGTCTTGTCGCCTCCTGAAGTGAAGCTCAATATAGAAACGCCCGTGGTGGTTGCGCCGGTCGCCGGCGTTGGGAATGACAATAAAGCGGGTGCGTCCGACCAGCCGGGACCGGGTAATGGCAGCGGCGGACTGGGTGAAGGATCAGGAAGCGGGCGTAGCGGCGATGGTACCGGCAGCGGCGGCACAGTCTCCGGTCCGCGCCATCTGTCCGGCGCCTTCGCTCGCAAGGACATTCCCCGCTCCGTCTGGAAAGCCGAAGCACGCGGTAATGTTGTGGCCCGCTTCACGGTCGGCGTTGATGGCCGCGCGCGCGATTGCCAGATCCGGCAGTCCAGCGGCCATCCCGCGCTGGATGCAATCACCTGCCAGCTGATCGAGGCGCGCTTCCGTTTCGAGCCGGCGCGCGATGAGCGCGGCCAGGCGGTCGCCAGCCCCTATGGCTGGGTACAGGAATGGTGGCGGGATGGCCGCGGTCCGCAGCGGGTAAACTGACCCTGTCCTACATGCCCATATAGTCGCGTTTGCCGACGGCTACGCCCTGCATGCGCAGCAGATTATAGGCAGTGGTGATGTGGAAAAACAGATTGGGCAGGAAGAAGCTCAGCACATAGGTCTGGCCATCGAGTTCCATGGTCTGCTCCGGACCGACCGGCATGGAGATTTTCATGTCGGCATTGCCATCGATAGTTGCATCGTCGGCGGCAGCGACCTTTGCTGCACATTCGGCGACCCGTTCGATCAGGGCATCAAATGTTTCGCCTTCCATCGGCATGTTCGGCAGCTTGTCGGGCGCAGTGCCGGTCATCCGCGCCGCACCGCGAACGGCAAATTCGGTGATCATCTGGACCTGCCATTTCAGGTCATTCATGTCGGGGAACAGGCGCGCAGCGAGATAGGCATCTTCGGCGATTCCAGCCGCTTCGGCTGCTGCCTTGGCCTTGGTCAGAGTGTTGGTCAGGCCGCGAAAGGCCTGGGCCGTCGAGCCCTTGAGAATCTGGGAGAGAGCGATGGTCATATGGATTTCTTTCTAAAATCGGGTTGGGGTTGAATGTCTAGAAAATGCCGGCGAGAAGATAGCCGCTCAGGGCGATGAAGCTGCCAAAGGTAGTAAACGCGCCGATCGCCCGAAAGATCGGAAATATCTTGCCCGGTGTGGAACCGTGCGATCCGGCAACCGTCGACAGGGCAATGGCGTGCAAGATACGGCCGACGATGAAGATGATGGCGATGATCCGGACGACATCATTCGGTACCACGGTCATTTCCGCCAGCGCCAGAACGACGATGAACAAAGCGGCATTTTCCGCCAGATTACCATGCCGGCGGATTTTCCGCTCCAGTGCCGGGTCGTCACCCGTGCCGAGATTGACCCGGTTGCGGATGCGATGCATGCCAACCAATATCATCAATATCGCCTGAAGCATGATGAGCACGGCACCGGCGACAGCCGCGATAATCGGTATGGTCATGGGGCATTCTCCTGGTCGATCAATATTATCTTCGGGGGGCTTGCGGCACTTGATGGGCGAGTGCAAGATTTTTAGCGGCTGAAAAATGGCAAGTCAAAGCGACTGAATGCACATACTTGGTGCAAATTTTAGCCATGCAAAGCGGGTGGTTTGGCGCTAGAAGCCAAGCTCATGGACTGGGAAGATGTCAAAACATTCCGCACGGTGATGGAAGCGGGAACGGTGCGCGCTGCGGCCAAGCAGCTCGGGGTGCATCACAGCACGGTCAGCCGCAGGATCGAGCAGCTGGAAAAATCGCTCGACAGCCGCCTGTTCGAGCGCCGTCCCGAAGGTTATTTCCCGACCGCATCGGGAGAGGAACTGGCCCGGGTCGCCGACCAATTTTCGGAAGAATTATTCACCGTCGAGCGCCATATCGCCGGCCGCGATAATGAATTGTCGGGCAGCCTGAAGGTAACCATGGCCGAACCTTTCGCGCTAACCATATTTGCCGACCGGCTGCCGGAATTTTGTGCCGCCTATCCGGGTCTGGACCTGGAAATCATCACCAGCTTTGATTTACTGGATGTGGCCCGACGCGAAGCTGACATCGCCATCCGGATGGACAATAATCCGCCCGATGCCCTGGTTGGCAAACGGCTGTTTGCTTATTGCACGTCCATCTATGCCAATCCTGATTATCTGGCGGAGCAGGATTTTGAAAACCGTCCAGAAGATGCACGGTGGCTTGGCTGGAATGACCACGATGGCCGCTTTCCCGATTGGACCCAGAATAGCGAACATGCGCGGGTTCCAGTCTGGGGCAGTTTTGCCAGTATTGCCCTGCAGGTAAGGCTGGCAAGAGTTGGAATGGGCCTGATCATGGTGCCGTGCATCGCTGCGGATGGCGTGTCGGGGCTGGTGCGGGCAACCGACCGTGACCCGGTGCCATCGCGGGATATCTGGATTTTGACCCATGAAGATTTGCGCAGAACCGCCAGGGTTCGTGCTTTCATGGATTTTGCAGAAATGGTGCTGCGCGACAATAGAGAGGCCTTACAGGGCATTTTGCCCGGCTAGCGCCCCGGCGGGCCGATTATTGACAGGATGAGGCCCAAAATTCGACCAATTTGTTGCTATTTCATACCAGCGCGTTAACCACGCACCTGCACTGCCGTTCAATATATCTCCGCTATCGGAGAGCTTCATGAACACAACTATCTCCAGCTTGTCGCCTGTTCGACAGACCGCCGTCATCTCGGCGATCGCGGCATTGGTGTCGGTCATATTCACCGGAGCGGTATATTTCCTGTTTTTCGGGATGGACGAACGGTTTTGGCCAGCAATCAACATGGCGTTCTTGATACCTTGGGCGATCACGATTCCGCTGGGCTTCCACATGTCGAAACAGCGGTTCAAGCTGGTCGGTCTGACCAACCGGCTCAAGGAAGTGCAAAATAATTTGCGCCAGGCAAACAAGGCGCTCGAACAGCGGGCCAATTTCGACGGGATGACCGGTCTGCTTAGCCGGGACAGCTTTTTCGGGCAGCTCGAGCAAATGCGTGCGGACGAAAAAGCCAATGTCTTAATGATCGTCGACGTCGACCATTTCAAGAAGATCAACGACAATTTTGGTCATCCGATCGGGGATCAGGCGCTGATCCTGCTCGGCAAGGTGTTCCGCAAGACTCTGCGCAAGGATGATCTGGTTGGACGCATTGGCGGCGAGGAATTTGGCATATTTTTGCCCGAAACCAGTGCACCGGAAGGCCAGATCATTGGTGAGATAATCCGGCATGAAATCGAGAATACGATTTTTGAGCCCTATCATAATATGCGTCATGTGATCACCGTCAGCATTGGTGTTACCGATGTTGCCCCGCATCAGGAACGTGGGGCACTTATGGGGAACGCCGATACCGCTCTGTTCACTGCCAAACGGCGTGGCCGCAACCAGGTGGTGTTGTTTGAACCCGGGATGCACGCCAAACCGCGCCCGGTTCATGACAAGGTGCAGGGTTTCAAACCGATTGTTGCGCATTCAAATTTCCGATGATGTGGAATTTGAAATGACGAGGGCTGCTGGCGCTGCTAGTGCTTGCGGCTATGATGGACTCTTCAGACAGCAAACCCAATCACCTCTATCTCGTTGACGGCTCGGCCTATATATTCCGCGCCTATCATCGCTTGCCGCCGCTGACCAATGTGCGCGGCGAGCCGGTCGGCGCGGTCTATGGTTATACGACAATGTTGTGGAAGCTCGCCGACGAGCTCAACAAGGCCGACGGCCCGACCCATATGGCGGTGGTGCTGGACAAGGCGGGGACCAGTTTCCGCAATGATCTCTATGATCAATATAAGGCCAACCGGCCGGAAGCGCCGGAGGATCTGCGGCCACAATTTCCGATGATCCGCGATGCCACGCGCGCATTTTCGCTGCCGCTGATCGAGGAAGAGAATGTCGAGGCGGACGACATGATCGCCTCTTATACCAAGGCAGCGCTGGCGGCGGGCTGGAAAGTCACCATCGTCTCGTCCGACAAGGATCTGATGCAGCTGATCGAGCCACATGGTGACAGCCGCGTCGACATGCTCGACACGATGAAAAATGCCCGGATGAACCGGGCGACTGTCGAAGAGAAATTCGGTGTCGGGCCGGAAAAGCTTGGTGATGTGCTCGGGTTGATGGGCGACAGTTCTGACAATATCCCGGGCGTTCCCGGCATCGGACCGAAAACGGCGTCAAAACTGATCAATGAATTTGGTGATATTGAAAGCGTGCTCGCTGCCGCGCCAGAGATGAAGAAATCCAAGATGCGCGACAATTTGATCGAATTTGCCGATCAGGCGCGCTTGTCCCGGATATTGGTGACGTTGCGGGACGATTGCCCGCTGCCTGATACGCTGGAAAGTTTCCTGATCCAGGATATTCCCGACGCGCCGCTGCGCGCATTTCTGGCGGATCACGGGTTCAACAGCCTGCTCAAGAAGCTCGGCGGTGATGGTCATGCCCAGCCGCAGGACCCTGATGTTGCGGACAAGGTTGCGGCCAATCCGGCGGTGAAAATGCCGGATGTCCCGGCTATTGACCGGTCGCAATATGAATGCGTGCAGACGATCGCGGCGCTTGATCAGTGGATCGCCCGTGCTACCGAACGGGGGGTCTGTGCGGTTGATCTGGAGACCGACAGCCTCGAGAGCGTCACCGCCCGGATTGTCGGTGTTTGTCTTGCCACCGGTCCCAATCAGGCCTGTTATATCCCGCTCGGCCACGCCAGCGGCGACATGTTCGGCGAGACGCCGGAACAGATCGGTCTGGACGAAGCCCTGGCCAAGCTGAAGCCGCTGCTCGAGGATGATGCGGTGCTCAAGGTCGGGCAGAATCTGAAATATGACATGGGCGTGCTGGGCCAGCATAATATCCGGATCACCCCGTTTGACGATACATTGGTGATGAGCTTCAATCTCGACGCGGGTCTTCACGGTCACGGCATGGATGAATTGTCCAAGCTGCATCTCGGCCATGAATGTATCAGCTTCAAGTCGATCACCGGTGCGGGCAAGAAGGCGATCGGGTTCGGCGAAGTGCCGCTCGACAAGGCAACCGAATATGGCGCAGAGGATGCCGATGTCACGCTTCGCCTTTGGGAAATCCTGCGCTTGCGGATGGTCCCGGAGCGGGCGACGCGAGTCTATCAGATGGTTGACCGGCCTTTGGTGCCGGTGATCGCGAAAATGGAACAGACCGGAGTGTTGGTCGACCGTGAGCAACTGTCCCGGCTGTCGTCCACGTTTGCCGAGGAAATGGAGAAACTGGAAACACAAATCCATGAACTGGCCGGCGAATCTTTTTCCATTGGCAGCCCCAAGCAGCTTGGTGAGATTCTATTTGGCAAGCTTGGCCTGAAGGGCGGCAAAAAGGGCAAGTCTGGGCAATATTCGACCGATGTCACCGTGCTTGAACGGCTGGCCGGCGATGGCGAACCGATTGCGCAGAAGGTGGTCGACTGGCGGCAATTGGCGAAGCTCAAATCGACCTATACCGATGCGCTGCAGGAGCAGATTAATCCGAAAACCGGGCGGGTCCACACATCCTACAGCCTGAGTGGGGCGCAAACCGGGCGCTTGTCCTCGACCGAACCGAATTTGCAGAATATACCGATCCGCACCGCAATCGGGCGGCAGATCCGGCAGGCCTTTGTAGCGGCCCCCGGCCATGTCATTCTTGCGGCCGATTATAGCCAGATCGAGCTGCGGCTGGCGGCGCATATCGCCGATGTGGCGACGCTGAAAGAGGCCTTCGCCAACGGTGAGGATATTCATAACCGCACCGCGCGCGAACTGTTCGGCGCCGAAGATCGGGACTCCCGCGCGCGCGCCAAAACGATTAATTTTGCGATTCTTTATGGCATTTCCCGCTGGGGTCTGGCCAAGCGGCTGAAGGTCGAACCGGATGAAGCGCAGGCGATGATCGACACCTATTTCGAACGCTTCCCGGGGATTAATCAATATATCTCCACCACCCTGCAATCGGTCCGCGAAACCGGTTATACCGAGACATTATTTGGCCGTAAGACATGGTTCGAGCGGATCAAATCAAGCAACCAGGCCGAGCGTCAGGGCAGCGAGCGGGCCGCGATCAATGCGCCGATCCAGGGCACCAGCGCCGACATCATCAAGCGTGCGATGGCGAGAATGCTGCCAGCGCTGGCCGAGGCAGGATTGGGTAACGTCCAAATGCTGATGCAGGTGCATGATGAACTGGTGTTTGAGGTGCCCGAAGCGGACGTCGATGCGGCGAGCGCGGTGATCCGTGCGGTCATGTCCGGTGCAGCGGAGCCGGCGGTAAAATTATCGGTGCCGCTCGATGTCGATATCGGGACCGGCAAGAGCTGGGACGAGGCGCATTGAGCTGATCGCCGAACGGCCCGGCACCTCTGGGTCCAGCGTCAGGTCTTGATCCAGAAGCGGATGAAAAAGCCGACCGCGCCGACCGCCAGCACGCCCATCGCCCAATAAGCCAGCATCCAGGCCAGCCGCTTGGGCAATGGTGCGCTATCCGCAGATTTGCCGCCGGATGATAGCGGATCAAAAGCCATTAGTGATAACCGTCCGATCCGACCTTGCCGCGAAACACCCAATAGGCCCATGCGGTATAGGCCAATATGATCGGCACCATGATGCCCGCGCCTACCAGCATGAACATCTGGCTTTCATAAGGCGCTGCGGCTTCCCAGATCGTGACGCGACCGGGGATCACGTCGGGCCACATCGAAACGCCAAGGCCGACGAGACTCAAGCCGAACAGCCCGAGCGCATAGAAAAATGGTGCTGCCTCCTGGCGCTTGGACAGGCTGCGGAAGAATAATACCGAGATTATCAGCGTCGCGAGCGGGATTTGGGCGGTCGCGATGATGCCCGGATAGGCGAGCCAGCGCGTGTAATATTGCGCCTCGAGAAACGGGGTCGCGATGCTGACGGCGGCGATGGCGACGAGCAGCAAGATACCCAGCCGACCGGCATAGCTGTAACATTGGCGCTGCAATGGCCCTTCGGTTTTCCAGATCAGCCAGCAACATCCGAGCAGGGCATAGCCAGCCAGCAGCGCGAAGCCGGTGAGCAGGCTGAACGGGGTCAGCCATTCCCACCAGCCGCCGGCATAGGCGCGGCCTTCGACCGTGATCCCCTGCAGCAATGCGCCCAGCGTGATGCCCTGGGCGAAGGTCGCGATGACCGATCCGGCGGTAAAGGCGAAATCCCAGCGGGCGCGGTGCGCCGGGTCCCGCCAGCGAAACTCAAAGGCCACGCCGCGCAGAACCAGTCCCAGCAACATCGCGATCAACGGCGCATAGAGCGCTGGCAGGATGATCGCATAAGCGAGCGGGAAGGCAGCCAGCAGACCGCCGCCACCGAGCACCAGCCAGGTTTCATTGCCATCCCAGACCGGCGCGATGCTGTTCATCGCCGTATCGCGATCCGGCCCAACCTTGAAATTGGGGAACAATATGCCGATGCCGAGATCAAAGCCGTCCATGATCACATAGACGACGACGGCAAAGGCGATGATGCCCGCCCAGATGACGGTGAGGTCGATGCCGTTCATGGCGCTACTCCTTCCTCATGATCCCCTTCGAGAACCGCCGCGGCGGGGGTAATCCCGGCCGAGCGGATCGGGGCATCGTCAGGTGTTGGTTCATGGGCTCCCGGCGTCTTTGCGGCCAGCTTGAACAGATATAATATCCCAGCGCCGAAGACGACGAAATAGACGACCACAAAGGCCAGCAGCGAAGCGGCAACCGCGGGGGCATCGAGCGGCGCAGCGCTTTCGCTGGTGCGCAGCAGGCCATAGACGGTGAACGGCTGGCGGCCGACTTCGGTCGTTACCCAGCCGGCCAGCACGGCAATGAAGCCGGATGGCCCCATCACCAGGGCCGCGCGGTGCAGCCAAGGCCAGTCATAGAGTTTCTTGCGCGACCGGGCGAGCAGGCTCCACAGGCCGATGCCGAGCATTGCAAAGCCAAGGCCGACCATGATCCGGAACGACCAGAAGACGATCCCGACAGGCGGCTCGTCCTTATCAGGGATGGTATCAAGCCCGGCCAGCGGCGCATTGAGATCATGTTTGAGGATCAAGGACGAGGCCTTGGGTATCTCGATCGCATAATCGACACGCTTTTCCTTGCTGTTGGGAATGCCGAACAGGATCAGCGGCGCGCCGTCGGGATGGCTTTGATAATGGCCTTCCATGGCCATCACTTTCGCGGGCTGATATTCCAGTGTGTTGAGACCGTGCAAATCGCCCATGAATATCTGTGCCGGAGCCACGATTGCTGCCATCCACATCGCCATGGAGAACATTTTGCGCGCGCCCAGATTGGTCTTGTCTTTCAGCAAATGCCAGGCACCGACCGCACCGACCGCAAAGGCAGTGGTCAGATAGGCTGCAAGCAATGTGTGCACCAGGCGATAGGGGAAGCTGGGATTCCAGACAATGTCCCACCAGCCCGCAGCGGGCACGAATTGCCCGACATCGTTGATGGCAAAGCCGACCGGCGTCTGCATCCAGCTGTTGACCGACAGGATCCAGAAAGCGGAGATCAAGGTCCCCACTGCGACGGCCAATGTTGCGACAAAATGCAATTTGCGGCCAACCTTGTTGATCCCGAACAGCATCACGCCGAGAAAACCGGCTTCGAGGAAAAATGCGGTCAGCACTTCATAGGCCATCAGCGGGCCGATAATCGGTCCGGCCTTGTCGGAGAATACCGACCAGTTGGTGCCGAATTGATAGGACATGACGATGCCGGAAACGACGCCCATGGCGAACACCACGGCAAATATCTTGAGCCAGTAACGGTACAGGTTGGCGTAAACGCCCTTGTCGGTTTTCAGCCAGAGACCTTCCAGAACCGCGAGATAGCTGGCGATGCCGATGGTAAAGGCGGGAAATAGAAAGTGGAAACTAACGGTAAAGGCAAATTGTGCCCTCGCCAGATTGATAGCGAGATCATTTTCCATGATGTTTTGGCCTAATGAGGTTTTTTGTTGTCGAGCGCATATGTGCCGGGCCCACGGCAGTAGATGAGAAATAGTGAACCCAGAATCGCGATATTCTTGAACAATGGCCCGGCATGCCCGGGCGCGATATGCACGGTGATGGTAATCGGAACGAGGGTGAGGAATAGCAGCAGAGCCGAAAGCCGGGTCATCCAGCCCAAGGCAAGCATCACACCGAAAATGATGAAAATGCCGCCCGACAGCCACAAAAGCCAGGAGGGGTTGCCGACCATGTTGATCATATTCCACCAGGGTGATTCCACCATCCGGTCCAGCATCATTTGATGCTCGCCAAAATGGCCCAAACCGCCAATGATGAATATCAGGCTGGTCAGGACACGAAAAACGGGATCGGCCCAGTCCCTCAGGTTTTGGGACGGCGTTATATACGTCTCTATCGACCGCATCATATCATGCCTCTTGCCATCCAGTTGTCGGTTATGTTGTCGGCGTTGTCTTCAATATCCGCAACTGCAATTAACGCAGAATAGGCTTCATTTTGTGAAAGGAAGACTCTGCCGGATAATTGTTCGAGAAAATGCGAGCGTTTCAGCCGGTCCATCACCGGACCTTTGACTTCGGACAGATGGAGAGAAATGCCGCCATCTTCGAGCCGGTGGTTGATCGCCTCGATACTTTCCAGCGCCGAGGCATCGATCGCATTGACCGCCGAGCACATCAGCACAACGTGGCGCACGGTTTTCTGTTCGGCGACTTGCTCGAGGATGAATTCTTCCAGCCAGCGGGCGTTCAAATAGGTCAGGCTTTCGTCGATCCGGATGGTCAATATGCGGGGATCGGTGAAAACCTTGTGGCGATTGACGTTGCGAAAATGCTCGGTTTCGGGAACCCGTCCGACGATGGCGGCATGGGGACGCGAACTGCGCCACAGGAAGAGTGCAAGGCTGAGGCCGACGCCCGCGATCACGCCGGGTTCGACGCCCGCGAGCAAGGTGACGCCAATGGTCGCCGCCATCGCCGCAAAATCCATTTTTGAATAGCGCCAGATCGTTTGCGGGGTTTTGAAATCGACCAGGCTCAGTACGGCGACAATGATCGTCGCGGCCAGAGTGGCGATGGGAAGCGAAGCGAGCAGCGGCGTGAGAAACAGCGCCGCCAAGGCGATCCCGATCGCGGTGAAGGCTCCGGCAGCCGGCGTTTCCGCGCCGGCATCGAAATTCACCACCGAACGGGCAAATCCGCCGGTGACCGGATAGCCACCCGAGAATGCCGCCGACAGGTTGGCCGCACCAAGACCGATCAGCTCCTGATCGGGATCGATCCGCTGACGGCGTTTGGCCGCCAATGTCTGGCCGACGGATACGGATTCGACAAAGCCGATGATGCTCAACAGCAAAGCCGGGATGGCGAGTGTTCTCCATAATTCCAGATCGATCAGCGGAACGGAAAAGGGCGGCAGGCTCTGCGGAATATCACCGACCACACTAACCCCCTTTGCCTCCAGGCCCAGGACGATCGTCGCAATGGTCGAAACGGCAACGGCGGCGATCGGTCCGGCCTTGGCCACCAGTTCCGCCGGGCGGGCGGGAATACCAAAGCGCATCAGCAATGGTTTCAGACCCTTGCGGACCCAGAAGAGAAAGGCGGTTGCGGAAACGCCGATGATCAGCGTGGGCACATTGGTTGTCCCGATCGTCGCGACAATGCTGGAAACCAGTTCGGGCATGGCAGCGCCACTAGCCTTGATGCCAAAGATCGATTTCAGCTGGCTGGTCGCAATAATGATACCGCTGGCGGTGATGAATCCCGACACAACCGGATGGGAAAGCAGATTGGCCAGAAAGCCGAGCTTGAATATGCCCAGAAGCAAGAGGAACAGGCCCGAGAGCAGAGCCAGGACCAAGGCGGCGGCGATAAATTCTGTGCTGCCGGGTGGGGCAATGGCGCTGGCGGCGGTCAGGGTCATCAGCGACACCACCGCAACCGGTCCGACCGCCAATGTCCGGCTGGTGCCGAATATCGCATAAGCGATGAGCGGCAGGATCGAGGCATAGAGCCCGATTTCCGGCGGCAATCCGGCCAGCATGGCATAGGCCAGACTTTGCGGGATCAGCATGATCGTGACAATGATGGCAGCGACGCCATCATTGGTCAGTGTGGTGCTGTTATAGCGGCTGCCCCAATCGAGGATCGGCAGATAGCGGGAAATTTTCATTGGGCTATCTTATTCCGCGCCGATGCGGTGGGGCTTGACCATCCATTCCCGTCCCTTGAGCATGCCATGCCAGTAGACCGGCGGCAGGATCGTATCCTTGAGCAACCACGAGAGCCGCGATGGCCGGGTGCCGTCGATCAGCCAGTTGGGAAAGCTCGGCAGCAATTTGCCGCCATAGCCGAATTCGGCCAGCACGACCTTGCCGCGTTCAACGGTCAGCGGGCAACTGCCATAGCCATCATAATCGGCGACGGGCGGTTTGCCTGCGAGGGCGGCAAGGGCATTGACGGCAACAATCGGTGCCTGTTTGCGGACAGCCGCCATCGTCTTGGCATTGGGGGCGCTGCACGCATCCCCCAGCGAAAATATATTGGCATATTTGCTGTGCCGCAGGGTTGCCGGATCGACATCGACGTAGCCATTCTCGGCCGCCAGCGGACTGGAGCGGACAAAATCAGGAGCCATTTGCGGCGGGACGACATGGATCATGTCGAACGCGACTTTGACCCTTTTGGTTTCCTCGCCATGTTTCTGCTCAAAGGTGGCAATCTTGGCCGGGCCATCGACCGCGACCAGTGTGGATTCAAGGTTCAGATGTGCGTTGTAGCGGTCGATATATTCCATCAGCGCGGGCACATATTCCTTGATACCAAACAGCACCGCACCCGTATTGTGGAACTGCACGTCAATATTGGCCAAGACGCCTTCTTTTTCCCATTTGCTGCAGGATAGATACATCGCTTTTTGCGGTGCACCGGCGCATTTTATCGGCATCGGCGGCTGGGTGAACAAAGCCGTCCCGCTGGTCAATTCCTTGACCAGACGATATGTATAGGGCGCGAGATCGAAGCGGTAATTGGATGTGACGCCATTTTTGCCCAAAGTCTCTGGCAGGCCGTCAATCGCTGCCCAGTCGAGCTTGATGCCTGGACAGACGATCAACACGTCATATCCGATCTGCTGTCCGTCCGCCGTGAGGATGGAATTGTTGTCGGGATCAAATGAGCTGACCGCAGACTTTATCCATTTCGCCCGGGCCGGGATCAGATCCTTTTCCTTGCGGTGGGTAAATTCCGCAGAAAAGGCACCGCCCCCGACCATCGTCCAGCCGGGCTGATAATAATGGTCGTCGGCCGGGTCGATAATCGCGAGCGAGATTTTCCCGTCGCGCTTCAGCATGCTGGCAGCGGTCGCAATACCGGCGGATCCGCCGCCGACAATGACCACATTGAACCGGCTGGTGCCAGCCGATGACGAAGGATTTTTTTCGGATGCTGTTTGCGCCATTTCCGTCAATTGCGTCGACCGGGCACCCGACCGGCAATAGGCGAGCGTGGGGCCAGGAAGCGCGGCCAGCGCTGCGACCATTTTTTCGCCGTCCTGATCGGTGATCGCGCCGGACACGGCTGGCACAAAGGCGAATTTCAGACCCGCTTTTTCCGCAGCCGCTGCAATAGCGGTCGAACGAGGATGGTCGCCTGCTTCGTCATCGGGTCGGTTGCAGATGATCGATTTGAAGCCGGCTTTCGCCAGTGCCGTGACATCGCCAAGCTCCAGTTGCGGCGAGACGCTTACGGCATCGTTCAACTTCGTAATTTCCAGCTTGCTTGTCATCGGACATCCTTCTCGGTTCTGACTTTTCTAACTTGTCACGCGATGGGCGATCATCCCTGCGAATAATGCGATCACAAAGGCCAGTGCGGGCAGGGGATTGATAGCCAGGTCGGCTAACCCTGGCCCCGGGCAGAGCCCACTTATGCCCCAGCCAGCTCCAAAAAGCACCGCGCCGATCGTCAGCTTGCGATCAATCAGCGATGTGCCTGGAAGCGAGAAATGCGCATCGGCGAAAGGCTTGTCGAGCCGCCGCTGGATAATCCAGGCAATCGCCATCGGAATCATCGCTCCGCCCATCACAAAGGCAAGCGTCGGGTCCCAATGGCCGAGCAGGTCGAGAAATCCCTGCACCCGCGCTGGATCCGCCATGCCCGAAAAGGCAAGGCCGGCACCGAATAATGCTCCAGCTAAAAGAGCGACCAAAATTTGCTTCACAACAGGCCTCCTGCGCGCATCAGCGCCACTGTGACAAAACCGCTGGCCATGAATATCGCCGTGGCAATCAATGAACGCGGGGATAGCCGCGACATGCCGCAGACACCGTGGCCGCTGGTGCAGCCAGAGCCAAGGCGCGTGCCGTAGCCGACCAGCAAGCCGCCGATGATCAGTGGAATGATCGAGGGCGGAAAACGGGTTTCAATGCCGCCGGTGATCAGGGAGATAATCAGGGCACCCAGCGGCAGGCCGATGACAAATGCAGTGGCTATGCCGCGCGGTGCGCCACTATCGGCAATGCCGGTGGCGCGCGCGGCCAGTCCGCTGACTCCGGCGATACGGCCAAGGCCGAGCAGCATCAATGCGGCGGCGACACCGATCATCAGTCCGCCAATCAGCCCTTCGACCGGCATGGCATGAGGAAAAGCGGCGAGCATCAGACGCCGTTCAACGGAACTTTGAGATACCGCACTCCATTATCTTCTGCTGGCGGCAAATGCCCGGCGCGCATATTCACCTGCACCGACGGCAGGATCAGCCTCGGCATATCCAGCGTCTTGTCCCGCTCGGTCCGCATTTTGACAAATTCGTCCTCAGTGACCCCGTCATGGGCATGAATATTATTTTTCCGCTCTTCGGCGACGGTGGTTTCCCAGACATATTCGGTCCGGCCAGCGGGCAAATAATCATGACACATGAACAGGCGGGTGGTGTCGGGGAGCGACAAAATTCGCCGCATCGACTGGTATAGCTTGCGCGCATCGCCGCCGGGGAAGTCGGCCCTTGCCGTTCCATAGTCGGGCATGAACATCGTATCGCCAACAAAGACCGCGTCACCCACGACATAGGCAATGCAAGCGGGTGTGTGGCCGGGAACGTGCATCACGGTCACGTCGAGCGCGCCGATCTTGAACGTATCGCCGTCGGCGAACAGATGGTCAAAATCCGATCCGTCGCGCTGGAATTCGGTGCCGGCGTTGAACAATTTGCCAAACACATTCTGTACCATCACGATATGCTCGCCAATGGCAATTTTGCCGCCAAGTTTCTCCTGCAGATAGGGGGCAGCCGACAAATGATCGGCATGGGCATGAGTCTCGAGCAGCCATTCGACCTTCAGGTCCTGCTCATGGACATAGGCGATCACTTGATCGGCGGAATCGAACGAAGTCCGGCCGGAAGCCGGATCGAAATCAAACACGCTGTCGATGATGGCGGCGCGTTTGGTTTCCTTGTCATGCACCACATAGGTCACGGTATAGGTCGGCTGATCAAAAAACGCCTTGATCACCGGGATATTGCGCTGGGCGTGGGAGATTTGTTCCGTTGCATGAATCAGGGCCGAATCAGTCATAGAAAATTCCTCATATTCATATTTACATACATTATGTAATACACTATATCGGTTGCGTCAATATATCAACGCGGCCAATTTTCAGGAGGCGCCGAATTTAATGTCAGACGAGTTGCAGATAAAGCCCGGTTCATTGCGTATTGGCGACATCGCGCCGGATTTCGAGGCGCGCACAACCCATGGTCCGGTCAAGCTGTCTGACTATCGCGGCCGCTGGCTGATCTTCTTTTCCCATCCGGCTGATTTCACGCCGGTGTGCACCACCGAATTTGTCGCTCTGGCCCGCCAGCAGGACAAATTTGATGCGCTGGACTGCGCTTTGCTTGGCCTGTCCGTGGACAGTCTTTACGCCCATCTCGCGTGGGTGCGCGCGATCGAGGACAGATTTGATGTCAAAATATCCTTTCCGATTGTCGAGGATCCGAGCATGGCCGTTGGTCACGCCTTTGGCATGATCGATGAAAATGCCGCCGATTCTGCAGCGATGCGGACCAGCTATTTTATCGATCCTCAGGGCATTGTCCGGGCGACAACATGCTATCCGCATAATGTCGGGCGCTCGGTCGACGAGATGATCCGCATGCTGGCAGCCCTGCAACTCACGGATGAAAAAAACATCCTGACTCCGGAAGGTTGGCAACCGGGGGATGACGTGCTGGCAATACCGCCGCTATCGGCCAAAGATATCAGCCGGGACGAAGACTGGTTCTGTCATGTGGTGAAAGCCCCGTGACGGCAATTTTTGAAAGGCGCGATCGGGCGGATGCTGCGACCGAGAAGCTGAAAGTCTTTGCCCAACCGCAGCGGTTGATGATTCTATCCTATCTGCTGCGCGGTGAAAGCAGCGTCAGCGAGATTGATATAGCGACGGGCATCGGCCAACCTGCGCTCAGCCAGCAACTAGCCGCTCTGAGGCAGGCAGATGTCGTTAAAACGCGCCGCGAGGGGAAGCAGGTCTGCTATGATCTTGCCGATGAATCCGTTCGGCTCTGTGTCAGAACGATGGAGGCGTTGTTGACGGATAATCCAGACCCGCAACAGGTTATGAAGGCAGCGACTTTGTTCGGCACGCCAACTGAAAAACCATTGACCGGCAGCGGCACTGCTGGTTTTGCTAAAATTCTATAGGCCAAAATTTTATAGGTCAAAATCTTGCAGGATAGGGAAATTTACCATGAGCAACGACAGCGTCAATCAAGACCAGCATCCCGAAGAGCTGAAACCGGAAGACTGGGCGGGCGAAATGGGATTGAAATGGCTGGCCAGCCTCTCCCTGTTCGAAGAGATGATCGCGCCCATTGGTGACGCGTTGCTGGCCCGGGCCGATTATCAGGATGGCGAGACGGTGATTGATCTGGGTTGCGGCGGCGGTGCGACGACGCTTGCGATTGCCAGCGCGATCGCCCCTTCCGGCAAGGTCATGGGTGTCGATATTTCGCCCGACCTCGTTGCAGCTTCGCAGAAGCGCGCGACCAAGGCCGGCATGACCAACATAGATTTCACCTGCGCCGATGCGTCGACCGTCAAATTGCCGGACGCGCCTTATGACCGTCTCTTCTCCCGCTTTGGCAGCATGTTTTTTGAAGATCCGGTCAGCGCCTTTTCAAACCTGCACGGCCTGGTCCGCAAGGGCGGCCGCATCGATCTGGCAATATGGGGCCCGCCGCGTGACAATTTGTGGATGATGGAAATGATGGGCGTGGTCAGAAATCACGTCGAAGTTCCACCTGCGGTTCCCCGCGCGCCGGGACCATTTGCCTTTGAAGATCTCGAATATTTCGGTGAGATCATGGACGGCAGTGGTTTCACCAATGTCGACGTGATCGCTTATGAAGGTCTGCAACCGGTCGGCGGTGTCGGCGCGACACCCGAACAGGCCGTCGCGTTTGCATTTTCCGCCTTGGCGGTCGGCCGTCTGCTGAGTGACAAGGGCGATGCGGTATTTGCGGCAGCCAGCAAGGAACTGACCGATGTTTTCGCCCGGCATCATGTGCCCGGAAAAGGCGTGATGATGCAGGGCAAGGCCTGGTTGGCATCGGCAATCGCGTAAAAAATTGAGCCCCGCTTCTTGTCGGGCATGGGTTCGGCGAAGAAGTGGGGCCGGTTCTCATGTGCCGATCGGCGCTGTCGAACATGTGACCAACCGCTGATCAACATTGGCTGGTTGCCTGCTAGGTCAAATATTCATCCAGCGTCATGTGCAGTCGCCTGATCCGCGCTTCCTGATAATTGCCGAGCGATTGGGCGCCTTTTTTCGAGGCTTTGGCACCGTCTCGCTGCATACCGAGATTGTCGGTGTCCTGATCGAGTATCTCGGCGAGGACAAAGCCTTCCACGCCCGTATAGCTATCTTCTATCTCCAGCCGGATCGGTTTGGCCGGCGCCGGGCGCTCGCCGCTTTCGGGCAGCGGTTGCAGCACCAATATCTCGTGCAGGCAGTGATCGACATCAATCGGCCGGAACCGGTAGCACAGGCGGATATTGATGCCGGGAAAGAAGAACATATTGGGGAAGAGAAAATATTCGAGGCTGTCGACCATCTCGCTGGTCGATACGCCGGACAGGTCGACATTAAACTCGCCACCATGTTCCTGTCGCAGCATTTCGGCGTGGACCGCCCGCGCCGAGGCGC
>NZ_JBALTF010000032.1:0-30130 GCF_036964675.1 Parasphingorhabdus sp.
GATGCAAACGCTGCAGCTATCGATTGCCTATCTCGCGATCGCCACGTCGATCCATATCATCATCGTTCTGCTTGCGGGCCGGGCCCATGGCTGGCTCAGCACAGGTCCCTACACATTATTGGCGCGGCGGGCATTTGCAGTGATGCTGGCCGCCATCGCCTTGTGGTTTTTTGTCGGCACGTTCGGATAGGAAAAGCCGGGCCGATCGAAAACGCCGGAAGATGTTCCGGGAGTTTTAAGGCCGGGCGGGTGCCTTGCATCCCTTTTGCAGGCCGACGCCTTTCAGGAAGCCGCGCCGGACGGTGCCGGCATAGACAGCCTCATTATAACGCCGCCGCTCGGCATTGGCGCCGGTAACCTCGCCGATAATACCGCTGAACGGGATGATCGAGCCAATCGCGCTGCCCGCCACCCGGGCCGCGGTTGCTTCGCGCTTTTTGCCGAGGCTCTTGTTCACGCGTTCGTTGACATCCGGACCCAGAACATCATTGAGGTCCCTGACTTCCGCGATGATTGCGGCGCAGCCGCGCATACCGCTGAGCGAATAAGGCTCATCCTGAATATCTATCAGCTTCTGGGGTACTTCCTTGCCGTCAAACGGTTCGGTGACCTTGTTGCCCGCCGATTCCAGCGTGGAGTCCTCTTGTGCACCGGGTTGCGCGAGTGCAGCGGTCCCGACCATGAGAGCGAGCAATAAAGTGCCGCCCAAGCGTATCTTTTTCATCATATCAATCCTCTGAGCGCGCCGGTTATCGTAAACGAAGATTGTCCCGGTTCAATTGATCAACCGCGGTGATGCCCATCAGTTTCATATCACGTTCAATCTCGGCGTGCAGCAAAGAAAGGATTCGCTCAACTCCGGGCTGTCCGGCAGCAGCGAGGGCATAGAGATAGAGTCGCCCGCCCGAGCAGGCCTTGGCACCGACGCTGAGTGCCTTGAGCACATGGCTGCCGCGGGTGATGCCGCCATCGCAAATCACGTCGAGCTTGTCGCCGACCGCATCGCAAATCTCGGCGAGCTGGTCGAACGGCGCGCGGCTGCCATCCAGTTGCCGCCCGCCATGATTGGACACCATGATCGCGGTCGCACCGATATCGACCGCGCGCTTCGCATCAGCGACCGACATGATTCCTTTCAGGCAAAATTCGCCGCCCCAGTCCTTGGCAATCTCCTCGGCCATCGCCCAGTCGAGCGACTGGTCAAGCATGTTGGTGAAATAGTCGGCGACCGAATTGGGCACGCTGCTGCCTTCGGACACATGATCCTTCAGGTTGGACAGCTCGAACTTCTCGCGGAACATGTAGTTCAGGCCCCAGGCGGGTTTCGCCGCATAGCTCCAGAAGCTGGTCGGGGTGATCCGGGGCGGGCTGGTGAAGCCCGACCGCAGGCAGCGCTCCCGATTGCCACCGACAATCGTATCCACCGTGAGCGTCAGCGCATCGAATTTTGCCGCCTTGCAGCGCTCGACCATCGACCGGTTGAGATCCTTGTCCTTGTGAACGTAGAGCTGGAACATTTTTGGCGTGCTGATGCTCGAGCCAATTTCTTCGATGCTCACCGTGGCCAGCGAGGAAATGCCGAAAAAAGTTCCGAATTTCTCTGCCGCCCGGGCAACGGCGCGCTCGCCCTGCCAGTGGAACAGGCGCTGCAGGGCGGTGGGGGAGAGGAACAGCGGCATCGCCAGCTTCTGCCCCATCACCGTCGTGCTCATGTCGATATGCTCGACACCGGTCAGAACATTGGGCACCAGATCGCAGCGTTCATAGGCCTCTGTGTTGCGCCGCCTCGTCACCTCGTCATCTGCCGCGCCGTCGATATAGTCGAATATCGGAAAGGGCAGGCGTTTCCTGGCCAGCGCGCGGAAGTCGTTTACGTTGTGGCAATCCGAGATATTCATAATAGTCTTTCGGTTAGGCGTGGCTGCGCCTCTGCGTTTCGCAGCTTATCCAATGTTCAGGCATCGAGTCTAGACGAACGCGCGCGTCCCGCAAGCCACCTTGGTCGTGCGGGCAGGAGCGACGCTCTCTTGTTTATACTGCCCCTCTGGCAAAAGTATCGCACGCAGCCGGATCACCGGTCTGCAGGCCCTTGCGCAGCCAGGCCATGCGCTGCTGGGAACTGCCATGGGTGAACATGCTTTCGACCGGCCGCTGGCCAGCGCCGCGCATCAATGTGTCATCGCCGATGGCGTGGGCTGCGTTCAACCCTTCCTCGACATCGCCGGGTTCCATCCGGTCGGCATTTTGCGCCGCCCAGACTCCGGCGTAGCAATCCGCCTGCAATTCCATCCGGACCTGCAGCGCATTGCCTTCTGCCTTGCTCGCGGTGCGCTGGGCCTTGCTGACCTGGTCGGCGACACCGGCCAGATTCTGGATATGGTGGCCGACCTCATGCGCGATCACATAGGCCTGGGCAAAATCGCCCTTGGCGCCCAAGCGGGTCGACATTTCGCGAAAGAAACTGGTGTCGAGATAGACGCCCTGATCCGCCGGGCAATAGAAAGGCCCCATCGCCGCCTGCGCTGTGCCGCAGCCTGAATCTCCCGTCTGGTCATAAAAGGTGAGGGTGGCCGGGCGATAGCGTTCGCCCTGCTGCTCGAACAATTTCCCCCATGTCTGTTCGGTGGAAGCCAGCACCTGACAGGCGAAAAGTTCTTCCTGCGTATCACAGGCGACATTGGCGCCAGAACTCTGTGACTGGAATCCGCCAGCGCCGGTTCCGTCGGCCAGTTGCAGCCCGCCGCCGCTAAAATACATAAAGGCGAGCACAGCCCCGCCAACCAGCAAGATCGTTCCGCAACCCAGTTTCCGGCCCAGCAACATCGGCAGAAAACTGAGCAACAGGCCAAGACCGCCACCACCACCGCCGCCAAAGCCCCGACCGCCACCGCGGCCCTGATCACGAACATTCTTGCTGGGGTCCAGATCGTCCAGGCGCATATTTGTCTCCTCGTCGATTCGCAATTCGCCTGATTCATGAAAAAGCGCAAGTAGCGCTGATTTCTTTTACAAAAGCATTGCAGTCCGGTGCGACAGTTTTAAGGTTGCGGCAAAGGAGAATATGCATGTTTCTAAAGGGCAAGACGGCGCTGATTACGGGTAGCACATCGGGTATTGGCGGCGGTTACGCGAAAGCGCTGGCGGCGGAAGGCGCGGCGGTGATGATCAACGGCTTCGGCGATGCGGGCGAGATTGAAGCGCTGCGCCAGGAACTGGAATCGCTGAGCGGTGCCAAGGCGGCCTATAGCAATGCCGACATGACCAAGCCGGAAGAAATCCGGCAAATGTGCAGCGATTGCGCCGAACAATTGGGCGCGGTCGACATATTGATCAACAATGCCGGTATCCAGTTTGTCGCCCCGGTCGATGAATTTCCCGAGGATAAATGGAACGCGGTGATGGATATCATCATGAACAGCGCCTTCCACACCACCAAGGCGGTATTGCCGGGGATGAAGGAAAAGGGCTGGGGCCGGATCATCAACACCGGTTCGATGCACAGCAAGGTCGCAAGTCCTTATAAGTCGGCCTATAATGCGGCGAAGCACGGGCTTGACGGGTTTGGCAAGACCGTCGCTCTGGAAGTGGCGACGCAAGGGATCACGGTCAACACCATCTCGCCAGGCTATACCTGGACGCCGCTGGTCGAGGGACAGATACCCAATACCATGGAAGTGCGGGGACTGACCCGTGACCAGGTGATCAATGACGTGCTGCTGGCGCCTCAGCCGACCAAGGAATTCGTCCAGATCGAGCAGATCGCCGCGCTGGCGATTTTCCTGTGCAAGGATGAGGCGCGGTCGATTACCGGCGCGAATATCTCGATCGACGGGGGCTGGACGGCGCAGTGATCTGCGGCTGCTATTTTGCAGGAGCGCGGGCGACGGGATGACAGTGCCAGCGGCAAAATGAAATTTTGCGACTGACAAGCGTCGCTGATCGGATTAGTCAGGGACACAAAGCAATAGTGGGGATGATGATGCGGAAATTTATGAAATTGACTTTGCTGGCGGCGGCGTCGGTCCTGGCGGTCTCTCCGGCGCAGGCAGACGGCCTGAACGACGCGATCGCGGCCGACATGCCTTCGCTGATGGCCATCTACCGCGATCTGCACAGCAATCCCGAACTGAGCGGTGAGGAAGTCCGCACTGCCGCCAAGCTCGCCGCCGAAGCCCGGCGTCTCGGTTTCACCGTGACCGAAAAAGTCGGCGGTACCGGCGTGGTGGCGGTTATGAAAAATGGCGAGGGACCAACGGTCATGCTGCGCGCTGATATGGACGGCTTGCCGCTCGAGGAAAAAACCGGGCTGCCCTTTGCCTCAAAGGTGCAGGCAAAGACCCGCCAGGGCAATGATACCTATGTCATGCACGCCTGCGGTCACGATACCCATATGACCGGTTGGGTGGCCACGGCCCGGCAACTGGCGGCGCGCAAGGCTGAATGGTCCGGGACTCTGGTGATGATCCTGCAACCGGCCGAGGAAACCGGCGAGGGCGCTCTGGCGATGCTCGAAGACGGACTTTATACCCGCTTTCCGAAGCCTGACTATGCGCTGGCCTTTCATGATGCCGCCGGCGCACCGGCGGGATATATCGGATATACGCCGGGCTTCGCTCTGGCCAATGTCGATAGCGTCGATATCCAGGTGAAGGGCGTTGGCGGCCATGGGGCCTATCCGCACACGACCAAAGACCCGGTCGTGCTGGCCAGCCGCATTGTCGGCGCCTTGCAGACGCTGGTAAGCCGGGAAATTGATCCGCAGGATCCAGCGGTCGTCACCGTCGGCAGTTTTCAGGCGGGGTCCAAGCATAATATCATTTCCGACGAAGCGCTGCTGCTGATCACCGTGCGCAGCTATGGCGATGAAACGCGGGCCAAGCTGCTCGACGGGATCAAGCGGATCGCGCGCGGCGAGGCGATTGCCGCCGGCATGCCGGAGGACCATATGCCGGTCGTAACGGTGCGCGATGCGGAATATACCCCAGCCACCTATAATAGTCCGGAATTCACGCTGGAAATGGCGAAGCTGTTTGAAGCGCGTTTTGGCAAGGACCGCGTCGTGCAGTCGAAACCGGTGATGGGCGGTGAGGATTTCAGCCGCTTTCGCCGCGCCGATGAAAATATCAACAGCATGATTTTCTGGGTCGGCGGTGTGCCGATGGCGGAATATCAGGCGTCTTTGACCGAAGGCACGAAGCTGCCGTCGCTGCACAGTTCGTCCTGGGCGCCCGATGCAGAAAAAGTGATCATGACCGGTGCCGAGGCGCTGACCGCGGCGACCTTGCAGATCATGAAGAAATAAATGGGTTGGCGGGGTTTGCTGTTTGCGTCGCTGGCCTTGCCGGGAACGGCAATGGCCGGGCCGCAGGCTTCCGAAACGGGCCCGTCCTATTTCGAGGGGCGCTGGACGTTTCTCGATGAAAACTGCAAGGCTCCAACCAACTGGACGATGATGTCCGGCGGGAATTTTGTCTCCGAGGATCTGATCGGCAACTGGACCTGGGAGGAGGGCGAGCTGGTGTTGAGGCTCGACGATCTTGCCATTGACGAGGATACCGGCGAGGCGGGCGGGCGTTTTCGGATGGATGGGCCGGTGACGATCGTCGATCAGGACCGATTTGTTTTCACCATCGCGCCCGACGTCTATCAGCTGCAGCGTTGCCCCTGATGAATGATCGTTATTGCGAATAAGTCGCAATATATTGATCGATTATTCCGATCATCAAAGATCAAAAAATTCGATGGAGTGCGATCCCGCGCGAGGGTAACCTGACGGCAATCCGATTCTCAAAGTCGGTAGACAGTTCATTCACGCCAATAGGAGAAGACTATGGGACTTGCTGGAAGCAAAACCGAACAAAATCTGAAGGACGCATTTGCCGGGGAAAGCCAGGCCAACCGTCGTTATCTTTATTTCGCTCAGAAAGCCGACATTGAAGGCTATAATGATGTTGCGGCCGTGTTCCGGTCGACGGCAGAAGGTGAAACCGGCCACGCCCATGGTCATCTCGAATTTCTCGAAGAAGTTGGCGATCCGGCAACCGGCGAACCGATCGGACCGACCGCTGACAATCTGAAATCGGCAATTGCGGGCGAAACCCACGAATATACCGATATGTATCCGGGCATGGCGAAATCTGCCCGCGAAGAAGGCTTTGACGAAATTGCCGACTGGTTCGAAACGCTTGCAAAAGCGGAAAAGAGCCACGCTGGCAAATTCCAGAAAACCCTGGAATCGATGGACGCTTAATAGTTTTCATCCAACGGATTGTGTCGTCGCCACCTCCCTCCTCCCAAAGGGCGGCGGCACGATCCGTTCACTTGTAGTTTCCGCCCCAGGGCGACAGGGAGCATAGCATGACAGAAGGCAGTTTGGGCGCGCCGACGCGGCATCCGATAGCGTGGCAGGAGGAATCCTACTATGATGAGGAAGCGCTGGATCAGGAACTGCGCCGCGTCTTTGACATTTGCCATGGTTGCCGCCGTTGCTTCAACCTGTGCGACAGCTTTCCGCAACTGTTCGACATGATCGACGAAAGTCCCAATGAGGAAGTCGACGATCTGAGCGCTGGTGATATCAAGAATGTCGTCGATGCCTGCACGTTGTGTGACATGTGCTTCATGGTCAAATGCCCCTATGTGCCGCCGCATGAATTTGATCTCGATTTCCCGCATCTGATGCTGCGCCACCGGGCGGTCGAGAACCGCAAGGGCAAGACCGGATTTGTCGACAAGCAGCTTGCCGAAATGGATCGCAATGCCGTGCTGGCGGGCACGGTCTCCGGCCTTACCAATTGGGCGACAAAGCAGGACAACGGTCTGACGCGCGGCTTGTTGCAGAGTGTCGCCGGTATCGACAAGCGCGCCCATCTGCCGAAATTTGAAGATGTGCCGCTGACCTATCAACATGTCGGCCACGGTCCGGTTGCCAATAGCGATGCACCGGCTTTCGGTCGCAAGGCGGCGATCTACGCAACCTGTTATGGCAATTTCAACGACCAGACCGCGGGCAAGGCAGCGCTCGCCGTGCTTTCCCATAACGGCGTCCAGACCCGGGTCGAATATCCGGCCTGCTGCGGCATGCCGAAACTGGAAAATGGCGATCTGCCAGCGGTGGCATCGTCGGCAGAAGAAGTCGCGGCCTATTTCGAGCCGATCATCGACCAAGGCTATGACATTGTCGCGCTGACCCCAAGCTGTGCGTTGATGATGAAATTCGAATGGCCGCTGATCCTGCCGGACAATGAGGCGGTGAAAAAACTGGCCAAGGCCACGCGCGATCTCAGCGAATATGTCGTCGAGATTGCCAAGGACAAGGGCTTGATGGAAATAGCGCCGATGAATGCCAGGATCGGCATTCACTTTGCCTGCCACAGCCGCGCCCAGAATATGGGGCCAAAGGCGATGGAAATGCTGAAGCTGATTCCGGAAACGACGGCGACTATTACCGAACGCTGTTCCGGCCACGGCGGCAAATGGGGAATTTTCAAGGAAAATTTCGACAAGGCGGTCAAGGTCGGTCGCCCGGCTGCCCGCGCGGTCGCGAAAGGCGCTCCCGACTATATGGTCAGCGAATGCCCGCTGGCCGGACCGCATCTGAAACAGATCATGGAAAGCGGTGGTCAGGCAGATGTACCCGAGCGGATCGGACACCCGATCGAACTGCTGGCCAAGGCCTACGGATTTTGATGGCGAACCAGATTTAGACAGCTGCTTTCGCCGGAAGTACGAACCATATTTTGAGGATCAACAATGCCCCGCGATACACATGAAATCACCAGAGATGATATTATCTCGCTTCAGGACTATGAGTCGATCCGCACGGAAAAGCGGCAGGAATCTATCCTGCGCAAGAAGTTCCGGCGGATTGCTATCGGTCCCTATGCGACGATCCAGTTTGAAAGCTGGGAAAGCATGTGGCTGCAAATCCAGGAAATGCTCCGCATTGAAAAAGGGGGCGACGAGCAGCTGACCGATGAACTGGCCGCCTATAATCCGATGGTGCCGAACGGATCGGAATTTACCGGTACGTTGATGTTTGAAATTGATGAGGAAGAGCGCCGCACCGCCTTTCTGAAGACGCTGGGCGGCGTTGACCGGCATATCCACCTGATCATTGGTGATCAGAAAGTAACGGCCGAGCCGGAGCAGGATATCGACCGCACCCGCGCGGATGGCAAGGCCAGTGCGGTGCAATTTGTCCATTTCCCGCTGACCAGCGAACAGGCGGCGATCTGGAAGAGCATGGACGGGCAGGTGATGGTCCAGATTGACCATCCCAATTATGGCCATGCCGCGATCATCAGCGACGAATGCCGCCGCGATATGGCCCGGGATCTGGACTAGTTGTCCGGCGAGTGTCTGGGTTTTGATTCAAGCGGATTTTCGATACTGCCCGGCGCGCCTGGTCGAGGATTGTTTGCAGCGGGCTGATTTCCGCCGCTGACATAAGATCGGCTCTTTGACCCGCTATCGGTTGCTGGTACCAGGCGATTGGCACTGGAATCTTCGTCCCCGGACTCTTCATCACCCGCGCTGTCGGTAACCGTCATCGGTTCTCCGAAGACAAAAGTGTCGTCGTCTGCTGCCTCATCCTCATCATAGTCCCAGCTGACATCTGATGTCTGGACAGCAGGTTCGACCGTTTCCTGCACCTGTTCCTTGACCGGTTCCACTTTGGACGGCTCGTCCGACGGCGTGAAGATATAGATCAGCAGCCCGGTGGACGCGACAAACAGGATCGATTCTTTGAGCATAGCGGAGCACCAGTTTCTTTCAAATTCCCGACCGGAAATAGACTGGTGCGGTTAAGAAATATTTACCCTCTGGAACCCGGCCAGGAACCGATGGTTCGCCGATATCATTCGATTGGGTGTTTGTCGGTTGGCCCGCATCTTGTTAACAAACTCAATTCGACTTGAATTTCTGTAAATAAATTTACATAGCTGCCGCATGACCAATCAGAAACTTTTTGCCGGTGCGGCGATCAAACGGCTTCGCCGCAGCGCCGCGATGACTCAGGTCGCTCTGGCTGAGGCGCTGGATATTTCGCCGAGCTATCTCAATCTTATCGAACGCAACCAGCGGCCGTTGAGCGCCCGTTTGATGCTGCTGCTGGCGGAAAGGTTCGACTTTGATCCGAGGCAATTGATCGCGGCAGAACCCGGTGGCGGAATCGATGCCATCCGGCAGCGACTGGCCGACCCGATGTTTGAAGACCTGTCCATCGATCGCTCGGAACTGGAAGAATGGCTGATCGCGTCGCCCAATACGGCGGAAGCTTTTGTACGCCTTTTTGACAATAGCAAGACAGGTGGTGAAACAGGGGAAAGCAGCGCGCCCGATCCGATTCAGGCGGTTCGCCGGGAAATCGAGCGCTGGCGCAACCATTTTGCTGATCTCGATAGCATGGCCGAGCAACTTGCCGATGAACTGCGGCTTGGTGCCGGCGATCTCTATGGTGCGATAACGGAAAGGCTCCGGGTCAAACACCAGTTGATGATCCGGATTCTGCCGGAAACCGTGCTGTCCGACAAGCTGCGCCGGCTTGATCTCCACGCCCGGCAGCTGCAGCTTTCGGAAATGCTCGATCCGGCTTCTCGCACGTTCCAGGCGGCGCTGCTGCTTGGCCAGATCGAGGCGAAGGGAGAAATTGATGCGCTGGCATCGGGCGGGAATTTTACCGACCGTGCCGCCGAAAAATTGTTCCGCCGCCACTTGTCCGGCTATTTTGCCGCCGCATTGATGATGCCATATGAGCGGTTTTTGAAAGCGTGTGAGCAGAGCGGCTATCGTATCCAGCTGCTCCAGCGCCGTTTCGGTGCCGGTTTTGAGCAGGTTGCCCATCGGTTGACCACTTTGCAGCGAGTCGGATCGCGGGGCTTGCCGTTTTTCATGGTTCGAATCGATCGCTCCGGCATGATCTCCAAACGCTATGCCGGCGCCAGCAATGCCCCGCTGGTGGAAAGCGCTCATCGCTGTCCGCTTTGGGATATTCACCGCGTGTTCGAACAGCCGGCAGAAATCCGCTCGCAGCTGGTGGCTCTGGAAGATGGTTCGATATGGTTCACCCTGTCTCGTGCGGTACAGGGTATCGGCTCCGGTGCGGGCGGATATACGCCGGCCTTTGCCATCGGTCTGGGCGTTTCCGCTGATGTTGCGTCGACGCTGCATTATGCGCGCGGAAAAGATCTGAGCATCGAGCATGCGGATGCCATCGGACTGGGCTGTTCGGCCTGTACCCGGCCACAATGTTCGCAGCGGTCCGCGCCACCGCGCAGCCGGGCCCT
Source organism: Parasphingorhabdus sp. (assembly GCF_036964675.1). Classification (GTDB taxonomy): domain Bacteria; phylum Pseudomonadota; class Alphaproteobacteria; order Sphingomonadales; family Sphingomonadaceae; genus Parasphingorhabdus. Next base: position 10,290 of record NZ_JBALTF010000032.1, read on the forward strand.
CAAATTTGACGAACGCGAACGCGGATTGACGCCATTTGATTTCGTCAACGACTAGGCTCGGGGCCCGGATCGGAGCGTGAATCCGCTGTGTCATATTGGGTAAAACTGTCGGCATATTGAACAATTTTGACGAAATCGCGGGATTTCGCAGAAATTGATTTGTAAAATTTACCGACAGATAACCAATTTTCCTTATGGGCGATACGAACCGAGGAAAGACCGCGTGCGATATGATCCGATTGTTCAAACATTATATTCCTTATCCGGTTATTTTTCTGGGTTTGATCGATTTTCTGCTGTTGCTGATGGCGGCGGAAGCCGGCTGGATATTGCGTGCGACCCAGATTGACATGGCGGTCGGGTCAATCTTTGACCGGCCAGCACCGATTTTCAGTTTTGCCTTCGCCCTCCAGCTGGCGCTGATCGCGGTAGGCGTTTACGGACCCGAAGCCTTGCAATCCCTGCGTTTCGCCGCTGCCCGGATCATGGTTGCGATTTCTCTGGGGGTGATTTTTCTGTCGTTGCTGGCATTCGCGATGCCCGGCATCACGCTCTGGCGCTCGAATTCGCTCTACGCCATGCTATTGGCAATCCTGTTCCTGATGGTGATCCGCATTTTGCTCGGGACCATGCTCGACAGCGATATCTTCAAGCGCAGGCTGCTGATCCTCGGTGCCGGTCCGCGCGCCGGGCGTATCGCCGTGCTCGAAAAGCGGCAGGAAAGCGGCTTCATCATCGCCGGTTATGTCGACATGAATGAAGGCCCCAGCCAGATCGCCGGTGCGGTGCGACGGCAGGATATCGCCAATCTACCGCAACATGTGATCGATCTGGAAGTCAGTGAGGTGGTGCTGGCGCTCGAGGAGCGGCGCAATTCGCTTCCGGTTGCCGATCTGCTGACGATCAAGACGACCGGCGTTCATGTCAATGACCTGTCGAGCTTTCTGGAGCGCGAAACCGGGCGCGTTGATCTCGATAGCGTGAACCCGAGCTGGTTCATTTTCTCGGACGGCTTTTCCTCCGGGCGCCGGCTGTCCACCGTATTCAAACGGGGTTTCGACATATTCCTGAGTTTCCTGTTGCTCCTGCTCACTGGACCGGTGATTCTGCTGTTTGCACTGCTGGTGAGGCTGGAAAGCCGCGGCGGTTCCTTTTTCAAGCAGGAACGAGTCGGGCTTTATGGTCAGAAATTCAAAATCCTCAAACTTCGTTCCATGCGTGCTGACGCCGAGGCTGGCGGCAAGGCGATCTGGGCGAGCGAGAATGATCCGCGGATCACCCGCATCGGCCGCTTCATTCGCAAGGTCCGCATCGATGAACTGCCCCAGGCCTGGAGCGTATTGAAAGGCGAAATGAGTTTCGTCGGACCTCGTCCCGAACGGCCGGAATTTGTCGACGATCTGCAAACCCAAATGCCTTTTTATGCCGAGAGACATATCGTCAAACCGGGTATCACCGGCTGGGCACAGATCAATTATCCCTATGGGGCGTCGATCGAAGACTCCCGGCACAAGCTGGAATATGATCTCTATTATGCCAAAAATTATACGCCCTTCCTGGATCTGCTGATCATCTTGCAGACCATTCGCGTGGTATTGTGGCCAGAGGGAGCGCGCTGAGATGGTGACGCTTCTCGATTATATCAGCCTGTTCGGGCACGGCATTGCGGCGGCCCTGTTTGGCGCGCTGGCGATCTGGCAATATCAGCGCACGGCCGATCGCAATGACAAGCATATCTGGCTGATCATTGCGATCGCGCTGACCAGTTTCTGGGCGCTTTCTATTGCGGTCGAGGGCTATTTTTCGCCAATTTCCCGATTTGCCGAAACGTTGCGCAATTTTGGCTGGCTGGCCTTCATGTTCATCCTGCTGCGGGCCGGGGAAGGGCGCGATGAACCGAAGACGGTCAATACCATCTATGTCGCACTGACCTTTGTCCTGGTCGGCCAGATGCTGGTCGATTCCCTGCTTCCTGCTTTTGCCGGAAGCCCGCGTCTCGAAGGGGTTACCCTATATACCTCGCTGGTGCTGCGGATGATCTTTGCCGTGGGTGCGCTGGTGCTGGTCCACAATCTCTATTCGATTACCGCACCGGAAACCCGTTGGGGGATCCGGCTGCCGATGGCCTCGCTGGCCGCGATCTGGACCTTTGACCTCAACCTGTACACGATCACCTATCTGACCCAGCAGACTCCGGTGGAATTATACGCCATGCGCGGGCCGATGATGGCGGTTATTGCGCCGATATTGGCGCTGGCATCGATACGCAATACCGAATGGAACCTTAAGCTTTCGCGCAGCGTTGCCTTTCGTTCGCTGTCGCTTGTGGCGATCGGCAGCTATCTGCTGATGATGGTCGTGATTGCGACGGCGCTGCAAATCATTGGTGGTGACTATGCGCGCCTTGCCCAGATCAGCTTTCTGTTCGGCGCGACCATTGGTGCCTTGCTGCTGCTGCCATCGGGCCGGTTCCGCGCCTGGTTCAAGGTCAAGCTGGCCAAGAATTTTTTCCAGCACCGCTATGATTATCGGTCGGAATGGATCCGCTTCACCAATACTATTGGCCGCCCGGGTGCGGACAGCGCGCCCTTTCACGAACGGGTGATAAAGGCGATCGCGGATATCACCGATTCACCAGCCGGCCTTTTGCTGGTGCCGGACGATGCCGGCCAGCTGGTGCTGCAATCGCGATGGAACTGGTCCTCGGTCGAGGTCCCGGCACGCGCGTGCATGGCCCGGACGTCGGCATTTTTTGAAGACACCAGTCATATTGTCGAATTTGACACGCTGCGTGCCGGTCAGGATGACAAGTGCGACGCGGCCGTGATCCCGGACTGGATGAACCAGGATGAGCGGATATGGGTGGCGGTTCCGCTGGTCCATTTCGACCGCCTTGCCGGATTGATGCTGTTGGCGCGACCACGGGTCAACCGCAAGCTGGACTGGGAAGATCTTGATATGCTCCGTGTTGTCGGCCGTCAGGTTGCCAGTTATCTGGCCGAGTATCGCAGTCAGGAATCTTTGTCCGAAGTGCAAAGATTTGACGAGTTCAACCGCCGGATGGCGTTCATCATGCATGACATTAAAAATCTTGTCAGCCAGCTCAGCCTGCTTGCCCGCAATGCCAAGCGCCATGCTGATAATCCCGAATTCCAGGTCGACATGATTGATACATTGCAGGATTCAGCCGACAAGATGAATGGCCTGCTCGAGCGACTGTCGCAGCATAACAAGTCCAATCCGGAAGAACCGAAGTCGGTAAAAGTCGGCGAACTGATCCAGTCCACGATCGAGAAAAAACGCCTTCTGCACAAATTGGAAAGCAATCAGGTCGAGGATCTGACGGTTTTTGCCGATCCCGCCCGAGTGGATCAGATATTGGGCCATTTGATCCAGAATGCGATCGACGCCAGCACGGAAGAACAGCCGATAACCATCAACGCCCATCGCCGGGACCTGAGCGTAGCCATTGAAGTGTGCGATCGGGGAACGGGCATGTCGAACGAGTTTATCCGCAGCCAGCTTTTCAAGCCGTTTGTCTCCAGCAAACAGGGTGGATTTGGCATCGGCGCCTATGAAGCCCGCGAACTGGCGCAAGCGATGAAAGGGCGTCTGGAAGTCGAGAGCGTGGAAGGAGTCGGCAGCCGGTTCACGCTGATCCTGCCGCTCGCCAAACATTTACCGGAAGAAATTTCAGCAGACGAAAGGGCCGCATGATGCCGGACAAGAACCAACCAAGAAAAGAAAAGCTGCTGATCGTTGAAGATGATCCGGGTCTGCAAAAACAACTCAAATGGGCCTATGATGATTTTGAGGTCATCATCGCCGGAGACCGGGAATCGGCGATTGAAATGCTGCGTGCGGAAGAGCCGGATGTGGTGACGCTGGACCTTGGCCTGCCACCGGATCCCGATGGCACCACCGAAGGCTTCGCGACCATGGATGCGATATTGAGCCTGAAACCCGACACCAAGGTCATCGTTGCTTCTGGTCATGGCGAAAAAGCCAGTGCCTTGCGCGCGATTTCCGGCGGTGCCTGGGACTTTTACCAGAAGCCGTTGGATATCGACGAACTGGGCCTGATTGTCCGCCGCGCCTTTCATGTGCACAAGCTGGAACAGGAAAATGCCAGTCTTGCCGCAAGGGGCAATGGCGAGCGATATATATTGGGCCAGATCATCACCGGTGCTCCGGAAATGCTGAAAGTGGCGCAGATGGTTGAGCGCGTCGCCAACACCAATGCTTCGGTGATGCTGCTCGGGGCGAGCGGGACCGGCAAGGAATTGCTCGCCAAGGGCCTGCATGATTCGAGCGACCGGCGCGACAAGGCATTCGTTGCCATCAATTGCGCGGCCATTCCCGAAAATCTGCTCGAGTCCGAATTGTTCGGCCATGAAAAAGGGGCGTTTACCGGCGCGATCAAGATGACCGAAGGAAAGATCGAGCAAGCCGATGGCGGCACGCTTTTTCTGGATGAAGTCGGCGATATCCCGCTGCCTTTGCAGGTGAAACTGCTGCGCTTTCTTCAGGAGCGCATGATTGAGCGGATCGGAGGCCGCAAAGCGATTGCCGTCGACACGCGGATCGTCTGCGCGACGCATCAGAATCTCGACCAGATGATCAAGGACAATGCGTTCCGCGAAGATCTCTATTATCGTTTGGCCGAGATCGTGATCAAAATCCCGCCCCTGTCCGGTCGTTCCGGCGATGCCAGTCTGCTTGCCCGGCATTTTCAGAAAAAATTTGCCGAAGAAATCAATCCGGCGGTGAAGGGACTGGCTCCCGATGCGCTGGCGGCACTCGAAGCCTGGCACTGGCCCGGCAATGTCCGCGAGCTGGAAAACCGGATCAAGCGCGCCGTGATCATGGCCGATGGCAAGATGATCTGCGCGAAAGATCTCGATCTGGAAGTGGATGAAAATGAGGCAATGGACCTGCTGAACCTGAAAGCGGCGCGCGAAGCGGCCGACCGTTCGGCGATCCTGCGCGCCATTTCCCAGACCAGCGGCAATATTTCCAATGCAGCCAAATTGCTCGGGATCAGCCGCCCGACGCTCTATGATCTGCTCAAGCAATATAAGTTGCAGCAAGCCAGCTGAACCATGGTGATGAATTTTGTCCAGAAATTGCGATTTTCCAGCAAGCCGGTGATTCTTGCGGCTGCGCTGGCGGTGGCCATGGTTGGCGTTCCAACGGCAATCTATGGCGCCAGCGAAGGCAATGAGGATGCGCGGGAAGCCTTTGCCAAAGCCGAGCAGTTTCGCGCCAGCCGCGATGTGAGGTCAGCGCGGATCGAATTGATGAATGCGATCAAGGCCGATCCGGAATGGATCGATGCGCGCGTGGCCCAGGCCGAAGTCTTGCTGAGCCTTCTCGATGGAGCCGGCGCGGAGGCGGAACTCGACTGGGCGGTGCAGCTGGGTCTGGACCCCGCTGCTGTCCGGCATCTCTACGGCCATGCCTATTCTTTGCAGGGCAAAGCGCAAAAGGCGCGTGATCAGTTGCTGACCAATGATATCCCACGCAAATATCAGGGCTATGCGGCCCGGATCATGGGCAAAGTGGCGCTGCAAATGGAAGATGAGCAGCTGGCTGGCGCAGCCTATAACCGGGCGATGGAACTGGATGGAAAAAATCCGGATCTGTGGGTCGATATTGCGCGCTTCCGGGCAAGGTCCGGGGATCAGGCCGGCGCGACCAACGCGGTCGACGAAGCCGTAAAACTGGATCCCGCCAATATTCGTGCATTGCAATATCGCGGCGAATTGCTACGCTTCCAGTTCGGATTGGGCGCGGCTCTGCCCTGGTTTGAACGGGCGCTGCAGATTGATCCCAATGATGTGCCGCTGCTGACGGAATATGCGGCGACGCTGGGCGATATGGGGCGGATGACCGATATGCTGGTGGTTGCCCGCAAGATCATCGCGCTGGACGGGAACAATCCGCGCGCCTTCTTCATGCAGGCGGTTCTCGCCGCCCGGGCCGGCAAATATGGCCTTGCCAGGCGGCTGATGCAGCAGACCGGAGGCGAGATCGAAAATGTCCCTGCCGTATTGCTGGTAGAGGGCATTATTGAACATGGGGAAGGCAATCACAACGCGGCGGTGGACAAGTTTCGTCGCCTGGTTTCGATTCAGCCGAACAACCGGCAAGCACAAAATTTGCTCGCGCGTTCGCTCTATCTGGCCGGAAGCGCGATCGATGCGATTGACGTGCTGAAGCCGCAGGTCAATCGCAGCGGGGCGGCTCCTTATGCCTTGTGGCTGGCAGGCCGCGCGCTCGAGGCGATCGACGATCGCGGTCAGGCAGCCGGGGTGATGAATCGCGCCGCCATCCATGATTTGGGTAAAGAAAGCGCCTTTGTTGCGGTGGTCCCGCTGGGCGTGCTGCGGGCCGAGGCGCAACGCAATGCCAATGATGCACGGGCGGTGGTCCCCTATATTCGCGCGCTCTATGAAGCTGGCGACTATGATAGCGCCTTCGCCGAGGCCAAGCGGCTCCAGCAAGGCAATCCCGGGGCGAGCGCTTCGCATATCCTGGTTGCCGATGTCGCGGCCACCATGGGCAATTATGACGAAGCGCTCGAAGCACTGGCCCAGGCCCGCAGCATCCGTTTTTCAGAGTCGGTGATGTTGCGCCTGGTCGAGGTTTTGCGCGCCAAGGGCGAGATGCAGCAAGCGGGCGAGGCGCTGGCGCAATATCTCAACTATAATCCAAACAATATCGCCGGGCTGCGCTGGATGGCCTATGCCCATCTCGAAACCGAAAGCTGGTCGGTTGCAGCCCATATCCTGGAAAATCTGCGCAAACGGATTGGCGACCATGATGCCTTGATCATGGCCGGCCTGACTCAGGCCTATACCGGTCTGGGCCAGACTGAAAAAGCCATTGCTGCAGGTCGGATCGCCTATCGCGTGCAACCGTCAAGCCCGGTGGTATCACATCTCTATGGCCTGGCTTTGATGGCGGATGGTGCACGCAAAAAGGATGGGATCAGCCTGCTCAAAAAAGCGGTTGCGATCATGCCGAAAAATCCGGTCTATCGGAAAAGCCTGCGGCGTGCCTATGCGGCGCAGCGCGCGGACCGGGGAAAAGTCAAAAGCTGAGTGCCGTTCAGGCGTCGCTTTTCACCAGGTCCTCGATCGACAGATCTAGTCGTTTCATCTGGCGCTGGACCGGCGGCCAGATATTCTTGATAAAATCTTCCCTCTGGGCAATGCGCAGGCGGTTTTTTGCACCGACCGCGACAAACATGCCGACGCCGCGTTTGACCGTGACCAGTCCGTCTTCCTGAAAGCCCTGATAGGCTTTGGCGACGGTCAAGGGGTTGGCACCCTGTTCCGCGGCAAAGACGCGGACCGATGGCAGCATGTCGCCTTCGCAATATTCACCATCCAATATGGATTCGGAAATAATGTCCCGCAATTTCAGATAGACAGGTTTGCTTGTATTGTTCATGCTGCTTCACTGCCATAATACAGCGAGGCAGGCAAGGCACAAGTTCAGCTTTTTCTGATATTTAGTTACGAATGGAACGAACTATTCTGCGGTTGCCGGCGTCCAGAAAGACAATATCTTCTTGAGTTCCGGTCGAGGGCGTTCGATCAGCTCTGCATTGGATGTGCCGATATAGAGGAAGCCCGCGATTTTTTCCGGGGCAGCGCCGAACAGATCCCGCACATCTTCATTATAGGCGGGCCAGCCGGTGATCCAGCTGCCAACAAAACCCAGTCCATGGGTGGCGTGGAGGATGTTCATCGCAAAGGCTCCGCAACTCAGTTCCTGTTCCCACAGCGGGATTTTGGTCGATTCGACCGGCGAGGACAGCAGCACGAGCAGGGCAGGTGCCTCATGCGCCATCGCTTCGAGCCCCTCCAGTTCCATCCGCCCGGCATCGGGCTTTTCCTTCAGATAGGCCGATTTGATCGCCTGCGCCAATTGGGCACGCTGGTCCGCTGCCACTGCAATAACCCGCCAGGGGGCCAGCTTGCCATGATCCGGTGTGCGCATGGCAATGGCCACGATTTCTTCGATTTGCTTGTCGCTCGGTCCCGGCGCCACCATGTTGCGCGGCCGACCGGAACGGCGGGTGGGCAGATAGGCTGAAAGGCTGCTCAAGTCATTATATTGGTTTTCGCTCATACCCGCCACTTTGGAAGAGACGAGGCTGATTGCAAGGGTTATTCACGATAAACCGGTCACGCTTGAAACAATCTGCTTCACTTGCGCATTTTTTTCATTAGGGTGCGGGGCAACCGGGCTGCATATGACGGCCCACAGTAATTGTCGGGGAGTTCATAAATGGCGGGTGCGTATCTAGAATCGGGTGATGCAAGAGGAACATTCCTTGGCCATCCCAAGGGACTTTTTGTTCTGTTTTTTGCCGAAATGTGGGAGCGTTTTTCCTATTATGGCATGCGCGCCCTGCTTATCTTCTATCTCGTTCAACACTGGATGTATTCGGACAGCGAAGCCGGCGTTATCTACGGCGCTTATACCGCCTTGGTCTACATCACGCCGGTAATTGGCGGATATCTGGCTGATCGCTATCTTGGACAGCGCAAGGCAGTGGCTTTTGGCGCTTTGCTTCTTACCTTTGGCCATTTCCTGATGGCTTTTGAAGGAGACGGCGGAGGGCAGGCTGACCCGGCGATCAATATCTTCTGGCTGGCGCTGGCTTTCATCATTGTCGGCTCGGGCTTTTTGAAGGCCAATATTTCGGTAATCGTTGGCCAGCTCTACACGCGAACCGACATTCGCCGTGACCCCGCCTATACGATTTTCTACATGGGCATCAATCTTGGCGCTGCGCTGGGAGCGATCATCGCGGGCTGGTTGGGCCAGACCTATGGCTGGTCCTACGGTTTCGGAGCGGCCGGTATCGGAATGTTGCTTGGCCTGGTGGTGTTCATCTGGGGCAAACCCTTGCTGGTCGGTCGCGGTGAAGCGAACGATCCAGCGCGTCTCGAAAGCAAAGTCGGCGGCATAAAATTCGAATGGCTGCTTTATGCTCTGAGCTTCGCCACGGTTGGTCTGGTTTGGATATTGATCCAGTATCAGGCCTTGGTCGGCTCATTGCTGGGCGTAGCCGGAGCGATATTGGTCATTTACGTTCTTTACACTGCGGTGGTAAAACTGGCTCCCGAGGATCGTGATCGCATCTTTGCGGCAATGTTCCTGATCTTCGGTTCGATCCTTTTCTGGGCATTGTTCGAACAGGCCGGTTCCTCGCTGAACCTGTTTACCGATCGCAGCGTTGACCGGAATATCCTGGGTATCGAAGTGCCGGCATCCGTGTTTCAGTCGATCAATGCCATCTACATTGTCCTGCTGGCTCCAATATTCGCGTTGCTCTGGACCATGCTGGCTCGCAGAGGGCTTGAACCTTCGGCACCGGCAAAATTTGGTCTCGGGCTGATTCAGCTTGGCGCAGGTTTTCTGGTACTGGTTGCCGGTGCATTGGCTGCTGGAACCGGCAATCTTACCCCGGTCCTGTTCATTTTCCTGATCTACCTGCTGCATACGACCGGTGAACTTTGCCTGTCTCCGGTGGGCTTGAGCGCGATGAATCGATTGGCTCCGTCGCATATGGCGAGTCTGATCATGGGTACCTGGTTTTTTGCATCGGCCACCGGCAATTTCGCTGCCGGATTGATTGCGTCCGCAGTTGGTGCTGAAGGCGCCGGTCCGGAGCGGGTTCTGGAGGTCTATTCGACAGTGGGATGGGTCGCAGTCGGTGTTGGCGTCGCCGTGATTCTGATTTCGCCAATCATCAAGAAGCTGATGCATCTGGATACACTGGGTGATGACAATGTCGGTGACGATCTGGAAGGCCAGTCAGAATTTGGCGATCCCGGATCTGCCGGTATCCACCCGACAACCAAACCATAAGACTAAGGGGCGTTATATGAAATTTCGGGCTTTGCTGGCGCTTGCAGCTGGCGGATCGCTATTGGCTGGTTGTGCAGCCTCCGCGGCGGACACGAATTCGGCTAGCGCGGCGACGCCGGTCAAATCGAACAAGTCAGATGGGCCTGCGTTTCCGTCAACTTACAAAGCCTATCCGTCCACCCCGACCGCGATCACCGGTGTGACCATTTTCGACGGTGAGGGCGGACGGATCGATAATGGCACGGTGTTCATGGCGGGCGGAAAGATCACGTCCGTCGGCGGTCCCGATACCGCCATCCCTGCGGATGCGACGATATTGGATGGCACCGGCAAATATGTAACGCCGGGAATTATCGACGTGCACAGCCATCTTGGCGATTATCCCACGCCGAGCGTCGATGCCCATAGCGATGGCAATGAAGCCACGTCTCCGGTGACCCCGGAAGTCTGGGCGGAACATAGCGTCTGGCCGCAGGATCCCGGCTTTTCGCGGGCAATGGCCAATGGCGGTATCACGTCGCTGCAAATTCTTCCCGGTTCGGCCAATCTCTTTGGCGGCCGCTCAGTAACGCTCAAGAATGTAGCGTCGCGGACGGTGCAGGGGATGAAATTTCCCGGTGCGCCTTATGGCATGAAAATGGCTTGCGGAGAAAATCCCAAGCGGGTTTACGGCAGCCGTACCCGTATGCCATCGACCCGCATGGGCAGTCTGGCGCTCAACCGGCAAACCTGGATTGATGCGCAGGAATATCGCAGCAAGCAGAATGATGCCAAGCCGCCGAAGCGGGACCTGGGCAAGGAAACCCTGGTTGGCGTGCTGGACGGGGAAATATTGGTCCACAATCATTGCTACCGCGCCGATGAGCTCGCCCAGATCATCGATATGTCGAAGGAATTCGGCTATAAGGTGACCGCGTTCCATCATGCGGTCGAAAGCTATAAAATCGCCGACATATTGGCGAAAGAGGGCATATGTTCTGCGGTCTGGGCCGACTGGTGGGGTTTCAAGATGGAAGCCTATGACGCGATTCCGGAAAATGCGGCGCTGCTGCAAAAGGCCGGGGCCTGTGTGATCATCCATAGCGATGATGAAAACCAGATCCAGCGGCTCAATCAGGAAGCGGCCAAGGCGCTTGCCGATGGCCGGGCCATGGGGATTGAAATCACCGATGCCCAGGCCATCCAGTGGATCACCTATAATCCGGCCAAGGCAATGGGCATTGAAAAAATGACCGGCAGCCTGAAACCCGGCAAGATGGCCGATCTGGTTCTGTGGAACGGCAATCCGCTCAGCGTCTACTCGCGACCGGAAAAAGTCTGGATTGATGGTGCGCTGCTGTTCGACAGCGGCGATGCAAATCGTCGTCCGGTCAGTGATTTCGAGCTCGGTCAGCCCGGTGAAGGAGACGTAAAATGAAGCGTTTTGCCATATTCCTTGCCTCTGCTGCGGCCCTGATTGCCGCTCCGGTTGCCGCGCAAACCACCGCCATTACCGGTGGCAAGGTCGTGATCGGCGACGGCAGTGCGCCGATTGAAGGCGGCACCGTGCTGATCCGCGGCGATCGCGTTGTCGCTGCCGGTGCCAATGTCACGATCCCCGCCGATGCGCGCCGGATCGACGCGACCGGAAAATGGGTCACGCCAGGCATATTCGCCGGGTTCAGCCGGATCGGCCTTGTCGAGGTTGGTGCGGTTTCCCAGACCAATGACGAGAACGCCAAGGGATCGCCCTTCTCGGCGGCTCTGGATGTACAATATGCGATCAATCCCTTCGCCTCGGCGGTTGCGGTAAATCGGGCGGCAGGGGTCACCCGTGCCGTGGTATCGCCAAGCACCGCCAATTCCATTTTTGGCGGCTATGGCGCGATTGTCGATCTCGGACAGGATGAAAATCCGATTACCCAGGCCCGTGCCTTTCAATTTGTCGAACTGGGCGAAACCGGTCACGCTCGGGCCGGGGGCAGCCGCGCTGCCTCGCATATCCAGTTCCGGGCGTTGCTGGATGAAGCGCGCACTTATGCGCGCAATCCGGCGGCGTTCGACAGCGACCTGCTCAAGGCATCGGATGCCAAGGCATTGTTGCCGGTGATCAACGGCAGCACCAAGCTGCTGGTCCATGTCGAAAGCGCCAATGATATTCTCAAGGTGCTCGATCTGCGCAAGGATTTCCCGGCGCTCGACATGGTGCTGGTCGGAGTCAATGAAGGCTGGCGCGTCGCCGGTCATATCGCCGCAGCCGGCGTGCCTGTGCTAGCTTCCGCGCTCAGCGACCTGCCATATGGCTTTGAGGACCTGGCGTCGACCCAGTCGAATATCGGCCGAATGAAGGCCGCTGGCGTCAAGGTTGCAATCGGCATGATCAATGACCGGGATGCGCATCAGTTGCGCTATTCGGTACAATATGCCGGCAATCTCGTCGCGCTCACCAAAGTGCCGCGCGCCACTGGCCTGACCTGGGACGAGGCTTTTGCCGCGATCAGTTCGGTGCCGGCAGAGATCATGGACATGGGCGGGCAATTGGGTTCGCTCAAGGCTGGCCGTCACGCGGATGTGGTGATCTGGACCGGCGATCCACTGGAGCTTTCGACTGAGGTTGAAGCGGTGATCATCGACGGTGTCGACCAGTCGCTGAGCAATCGTCAGATGCGGCTAAGGGACCGGTACAGCAACCCGGCCCCAGGCATGCTGCCAAAGGCTTATGATCACTAGCCGCTAGAGGCGCACCATCGACATCATCTGCTCGCCATAGCGGGGGCCAGCGGTGCCGCCGACCGGCGCGGCAGCTTCCAGTTCGTCGAGATCGGCTGCGGTCAGTTCGATATCGACGGCAACCATGCTGTCTTCGAGCGTGGCGCGTCTTTTCGATCCGGGGATTGGCACGATGAAGTCGCCCTGCGCCAATAGCCATGCCAGCGCAATTTGTGCGGGCGAGCTGTGATGCCGCTCGGCAACCGCTTTGACCACGTCGACCAGTTTCATATTCAGAGCGAAATTTTCTTCCGAATAGCGGGGATCATTGCGGCGATAATCATCCTCGGGCAAATCATCCCGGCTGCTGATCTGGCCGGTTAGAAAACCGCGTCCGAGCGGGCTATAGGGCACAAATCCGATGCCAAGGTCCTGACAGACCGGCAGAATATCTTCCTCAATACCGCGTTCCCACAGCGAATATTCCGACTGCAACGCGGCGATCGGATGAGTCGCATGAGCTTTTTTCAGCGTTTCAACCCCGGCTTCCGACAGGCCGAGATAGCGAACCTTGCCCTCCGCGACGAGCTCAGCCATCGTGCCCACCGTATCCTCGATCGGAACTTTGGGATCGACGCGGTGCTGATAAAATAGATCGATGGTATCGACGCCAAGCCGCTGCAATGATCCTTCGCAGGCCAGTCGCACATTGGCCGGACTGGAGTCCACGCCGATCATCTTGCCGTCCTTGAAAGCGAAGCCGAATTTGGTGGCGATCACCAGTCGCTCGCGGCGGCCGCGGATCGCCTGGCCGAGCAATTCTTCGTTGATATACGGGCCATAGACCTCGGCCGTGTCGAAAAATGTAACGCCCAGTTCGATAGCCCGGTCAATCGTCGCCAGACTTTCGGCCCTGCTGGCCATGCCGTACATGCCTTTGCCAATTCCTGCCATCGGCATGCAGCCGAGACCAAGCGCGGATACTTCCAGTTCCGATCCGAGTGTGCGATATTTCATGTCAAATCTCCTTCGCTTCTGGCGATGGTCGCCGTCACGCTCATGTCCGCACTGACATTTGCGACGGTGCGCATGATATCAGGAAAGGTCTCAATCGCCAAAAGCAGAACCAGTGGTTCGATCGGAATGCCCATGGCGATGCAAATCGGTGCAATTGACGTGATGAAGCTGATCGATCCCGGCAGGCTGACCGCGCCCATGGTGGTGATCGCTGCCACCACGACGCCGATCGCCAGAACGCCAAGCGACAATTCTATGCCCATCAGATGGGCCACGTAAATGGCGACTGCAAGATTCATACAGGGACCGGTGGCGCGAAACAGGGCGACCGAAATCGGCAGGACGACATCAGCCGAACGATCGCCCACACCCATGGCCTTTACGCCGCTGACCATCGCTGGCAGCGAAGCGAGCGAGCTCTGCGTGGAAATCGCGACCGCTTGTGCTCGTGCCGAGGCCTTGAAAAAAGCAACCGGCCCGCGCTTGCCGCCAAAATAGGTCAGAACATAGCTGAATATCCAGACCACCGCGCCGACGCTGCTGACGATCAGAACATAATGCAGCAAGGCCCCGAATGCGGCCAGTCCCGCGTTCGCGCCGACACCGAGTGCCAGCGCGAATACACCCAGCGGTGCCAGCGCCAATACCCACTGGATCAGGATCAGCAGGGCGTCGGCCAGTGCATTGAAAAACTGGTCGAGCATCATTCTTTGGGTATCGGGCAGGCGAGTGATCGCAAAGGCGAAGGCCAGCGCAAAAATCATCAACGGCAACACCGCGTCTTCTGCCGCAGCCGCAATGGCATTGGTCGGGATCAGGGCGCGGAGGAATTCACTGAACGGCGGGACATCTCCCGGTGGAGGCGCACTGCCCAGTGCAGACCGCAGCGCCGCTGCCGCGTCGCCGTTAAGCGGGAAGAGTTCGAGCAAGGCAGGCGTCACCAGGGCGGCCATTGCCGACGAGCACCAGAGAATGAATATCATGAACAATATGGCGCGCGCTGTCATCCGTCCGGCGCGGGCCATCGAGGCCGCTTTGCCGATGCCGACGATCAGCAGGGTGAAAACAAGCGGGATGACCGTCATGCGCAAGGCGTTGAGCCACATATTGCCAATGACATCGGCCGCTTCGACCAACAAATCGCTTTTGGGGCCGACAAATAGCCCGATCAGGATGCCAAATATCAGGGCGAGAAGTATGATCAGCGCTTTTTTCAATATGTCTGTCCCTTTGGCTTTCCCCAGCCAACCATCAACCATGGCGGGCACCCGCTGGCAAGGAAGATTATGGGTAAATTTTGCGATTGGATTCATTCCCTCTTGGTCTCCAGCCGGTGCATCGGCTAGAGACACGCACAACAGGGCGCGACCAGGTTGGGATGTAGGTGGATATGACAAAGAAATTTTTCGGTACCGACGGCATCCGCGGCCTGACCAATACACATCCGATGACGGCAGAGATCGCTATGAAAGTCGGGCAGGCGGCGGGTCGCCATTTTCAGCGCGGTGATCATCGTCATCGCGTTGTCATCGGCAAGGATACCAGATTGTCCGGCTATATGATGGAAAATGCCCTGGTTGCCGGCTTCACCAGCGTCGGCATGGATGTGGTGCAGGTTGGACCGCTGCCGACACCCGCCGTGGCCTTGCTCACGCGATCGATGCGCGCTGATCTGGGGGTGATGATATCCGCCAGTCACAATGCCTATTATGACAATGGTATCAAATTATTCGGACCGGACGGGTTCAAACTGTCCGACGAAGACGAGTTGAAGATCGAGGCCTATCTCGAGGAGGAAGCGAAGCTGGCATTGCCCCAGGATATTGGCCGGGCCAGACGCTATGAAGATGCCCGTGGTCGCTATATTCATGCGGTCAAAATGTCCTTGCCGGAGCATATCCGCCTCGATGGCCTGAAGATCGTCTGTGATTGCGCCAACGGAGCCGCCTATCAGGTTGCCCCGTCGGCATTCTGGGAATTGGGTGCTGACGTGATTCCTTTAGGAATCAGTCCCAACGGCCTGAATATCAATGACAAATGCGGTTCCACGGATCTTGCTATATTGCAGGAAACGGTGGTTTCGTCCGGCGCGCATATCGGCATTGCCCTGGACGGCGATGCGGATCGGCTGATTGTTGTCGATGAAAAAGGCAAGGTTGTTGATGGCGATCAGCTAATGGCATTGATCGGGTCAAGCTGGAGCCGCAATGGTCTGCTGCGCGGTGACGGGATCGTCGCCACCGTTATGTCGAACCTTGGACTGGAAAGATTTCTGAACACCCAGCATCTGGATCTGGTGCGCGCGAATGTCGGCGATCGCTATGTTCTGGAAGAGATGAAAAAGGGTGGTTTCAATGTCGGTGGTGAGCAATCGGGTCATATGATCCTGCTTGATCATGGCACCACCGGGGACGGGACAGTGGCTGCCTTGCAGGTATTGGGTGAACTGGTCGAGAGCGGCAAACCGGCAAGCGAATTGCTGCATCTTTTTGGTCCGGTGCCGCAGCTGCTCAAAAATGTTCGCTATAGTGGCGGCCAGCCGCTCGAAAGCGACAAGGTCAAGGCCGTGATCGCGGAAGCGGAGAAAGAACTTGAAGGCTGTGGCCGTCTTCTGATCCGCAAATCAGGGACCGAACCGCTGATCCGGGTGATGGCAGAAGGCGATGATGAAGATCAGGTCCATGCGGTGGTCGACCGGATTTGCGCCGTGGTCGAGGAGGTGGCTGGCTGATGCTGGAAATGCGTCCCGATTGTGAAAGCTGTGGCAAGGATCTGCCTGCCGATCAGGCTGGCGCGCTGATCTGCAGTTTTGAATGCACATTTTGCGGCAGCTGCAATGAAGACAAGCTGCACGGCACCTGTCCCAATTGCGGCGGTGCTTTGACAGAAAGACCGACCCGTTCGGCGGCGCTGCTGGTCAAATATCCTGCCTCTAGCGAGCGGAAATATATATGCTGAGCTTTCTTGATGCAGTGGATGCCAGAACCATCGTGGTCATTGGTCTGATCCTGCCAGTCCTTTTGACGCTGCTGCTGTTTTTCTTCGCGCGCGGCTTTTTTCGCCGGTTCTGGATTTTGATCCT
Source organism: Parasphingorhabdus sp. (assembly GCF_036964675.1). Lineage (GTDB taxonomy): Bacteria > Pseudomonadota > Alphaproteobacteria > Sphingomonadales > Sphingomonadaceae > Parasphingorhabdus. Next base: position 26,968 of record NZ_JBALTF010000032.1, read on the forward strand.
GTTGCTTGCCGGAGGCCTGGAATGGTTCCTGATCGTGCAAGTCGGACCGCTGTTCCTGTGACCGGCAACTGCCCGCGGATATTATCGATCGCCGGTTCGGATAGCGGCGGCGGCGCCGGCATACAGGCGGATATCAAGACCATCACCATGCTCGGTGGCCACGCAATGACGGCGATTACCGCGATCACCGCGCAAAATACGCTGGGGGTTCAATCCTTGCATCGGGTGCCCACCGAGATGATATTGGCGCAGATCGAATCCGTGGTCAGCGATATTGGTGTTGATGCGGTCAAGATCGGGATGATCGGCAGCGCTGAAGCGGCGCGGGCGGTGGCGGATTATCTGGCGAAGCTGAGCATCGCTATCATTTTCGATCCGGTGATGATCGCCACCAGTGGCAGCGAATTGGCCGATGGCGATACGGTAGCAGCCTTTGGCAAACTGATGGACGTTGCCTCGGTGGTGACGCCGAATTTGCCGGAACTGGCGGCTCTGGGCGGCAAGGACGAGATATTGAGTCACGGCTGCCATCTCGTCGTCAAGGGGGGGCATGGCGAGGGTGCTGTGGTCGTTGACGAGCTTTACGCACCCAGCGGTCTGATCAGAAGAGTCGAGGGCAAAAGACTGGATACCAGCGAAACCCATGGTACCGGCTGTACTTTCGCCAGTGCGCTGGCTGTCGGCCTGGGCAGCGGGCTGGATCTGAACGCGGCATTTGAACAGGCGATTTCGTTTACCCGCATCGCGATTATCGAAGCACCCGGCCTCGGCGGAGGCAGTGGTCCGCTGGGTCATCAATTTGTTACCGACTTTCAGGATGATGATTGATGATCGCTGGTGTGGATGAGGTGGGCAGGGGGCCGCTCGCTGGCCCGGTCGTGACCGCTGCGGTCATCCTGCCCGAAAATCACGCCATTGTTGGACTGGATGACAGCAAGAAACTGACGGCGAAAAAGCGCGCGCGTCTCGAACTGGAAATCATGGATTGCGCGTGGTTTTCGGTGGCTCAATGTTCCGAGGCCGAGATTGACGAGATCAACATATTGCAGGCGACCATGCTGGCGATGACGCGGGCGGTCGAGGGTCTGAATATCGTACCCGATCATGTGCTGGTCGATGGCAATCGCTTGCCCCAGTGGAGCTTTTCAGCCGAAGCGGTGATTGGCGGGGATGCCATTCACCCCTGCATTTCTGCCGCCTCCATATTGGCCAAGGAATATCGCGACCGGCTGATGATCGCAGCCGCGCAGCAATATCCGCAATATGGCTGGGAACGCAACAAGGGCTATGGCACGGCGGAGCATCTGGCGGCGCTCAGGCAATATGGACCAACGCCCTTGCACCGGCGGAGTTTTGCGCCGGTGTCCCAGATGGAATTGCTTTAGGTTTTTGCTCTAAGCTTCTGCTTTTGCTGGCTTTGGCGCGATCTTGCGGTCTGCCAACACCCATTCGCCGCTTTCGCTTTTGACATATTTGGGTTGCCGCGTGACATTCCAGACCAGACCCATTTTCTCCAGCAGCAGCAGGACATAGCCGGCGATATCGATCTCCCACCAGGCCATGCCCTGAAAACTGGCGCGCGGATGTTTGTGATGGTTATTGTGCCAGCCTTCGCCGAAGGTCAGCAGCGAGAAGATGAAGCTGTTCTTGGATGTGCCGACGCCCTTTGTGTGCCGCTGTGAGCCGACAACATGGGCGTAGCTGGAAATGCCCAGCGTGATCTGCAGCACCACGAAGGTCCGGAAATAGCCGCCGATCAGGATCGTGCTGATGACATGATCCCAGCCGCCAAAGGCAAGGCCCCAGATGCCGGGAAAAATGATCAGCGAGAAGATCAGCCAATACCAGCGCGTCTTGTGCAACCACAGCACCACATCATTGTCGGCAAGCCCCTTGCCATAGATGCTGGTGTCGGTGACGCAATCGTCCATGAACCAGCCGAAATGCGAGTGGAACATGCCTTTCAGCCTGCTGGTCGGGCGACCGCGACCGTCGAGCCAGGGGCTGTGCACGTCGCCGATTTCATCGCTATGTGCATGATGGCGCCGGTGATCGGTGGCCCAGCGCAGGACCGAAGACTGGATCGACATTTGCGCCATCGCGCCCAATATATATTGCATCGGGACCGAGGTATCGAACGCCTTGTGCGAATAATAGCGGTGGAAGCCGAGTACGATGCCGAGCATCAATATGATATAGCCAGCGATGAAGGCCGACCATTCGACCCAGCCGGTGTCATAGGTGAACATCCACCAGACCGCAGCGATCGATCCGAAAATCTTTGATCCGAAAACAATCGCATATTCCCGGCGCTTTTCGCGCCCGGCCTCGCCGCCGACGATCACGCCGGGATGCGGACGGGGCTCATCACTCTGCTGGGAAATGCCATTTTCCTGCTGATATTTATCACGAAAATTACGTGCCATCTGTTCACTGACCTCCGGACTGTTACGCTTTGGAGCTTTGCTGTTGATCACGCATATAGTCTGAACGCGTTTTTTTGTGAACCAAATTTACATTTGGCCGATTTTGCAAAATCTTCAAATATATATTCGCGGCGAGTCTTTTTCGTCACACCACTAGGGATTGAGTCTGGCGCGGCGGCATTGACTCCATATCTGGTGACGGACTCGTTTCGTTCTCCTGCCCAAGTTTCTGTTAACCATTAAGATACGCCTTTAACCTATATTAACGGCCTTGACCGCTGGCCGCTTCGGACTCACCGTGGGCGCTATTGGAAAAAGGAATAGAGGTTCATGGGGATTATCGAGCGCATTCAGGCGCCCAAAGCACGCACCGCACCACGCACCGCAAAAAAGGCTGTCGAGCTGCCACTGGGGCAGATATTGAAAATGGACTGTGTCGAAGCGATGGCGTCCCTGCCGGACGCATCGGTCGACATGGTCTTCGCCGATCCGCCTTATAATCTGCAACTGGGCGGTGATCTTTACCGGCCAGAAGGCGGGCAGGTCGATGCCGTGGATGATGCCTGGGATCATTTTGACAGCTTTGCCGCTTATGATGCATTCACCCGCGCCTGGCTGGCCGAAGCGCGCCGCATATTAAAGCCCGATGGGTCTCTGTGGGTCATCGGCAGCTATCATAATATTTTCCGGGTCGGCGCGTCGCTGCAGGATCTGGGCTACTGGATCCTCAACGACAT
>NZ_JBALTF010000033.1:0-29051 GCF_036964675.1 Parasphingorhabdus sp.
CTCGAAGACGCGCTGGAAAGCTTCGCTGGCTGCGCCGTGGTCATCTCGCATGACCGCTTCTTCCTCGATCGGCTTGCCACCCATATCCTGGCGTTTGAAGGCGACAGCCATGTGGAGTGGTTTGAAGGCAATTTCGAGAGCTATGAAGAGGATAAGCGCCGGAGACTGGGCGATGCCGCGGATCGACCGACACGGGTGGCTTATAAGAAGCTGACTAGGTAGGTTTTTCGCGGGGAATGGGTTGCGAATGCAATATTTCAGGCCATTTCCCGCCGTGAGTTTGTCCGATTGTCAGTATCTGTCAATTAACCGCTGATTTTCCTTTTATCAGCGTTGGGGCTCACTATCTTGAGAATATGAGTGATCCCACCGCAATCGAAGAATTTGAACGCAGGGCCCGCCAGGCGTTCGAAAATATTCCCTCGCCCTTTGCTGATTATCTGGGCGATATCGTGCTGCGAATTGATGACTGGCCTGCACAGGAAATTCTCGACTATTTCGGATTGGACAGCCCTCTGCAACTTTGCGGCCTCTATCAGGGTGTGCCAGTCGGCGAGAAATCACCTTGGTCGATTCCGAACGGGCAGGGGGACCGGATCACTCTCTATCGACGCCCATTGCTCAATGAAATGCAAGCGACCGGGGTGGAACTTGACAAGTTGATCCAGCACGTTGTGGTTCATGAAGTCGGGCATCATTTCGGGCTATCTGATGCAGACATGCACCAGATCGAGGATAGCGCGGACGATTAACGGCTCGACGCTGCAACAACTGAAGAAGTTGAGTTTGATGAGGCGCCATTCGGAGCACGTCGTCATGCTGAACTTGATTCACCATCCAGAGCCGTAATCATGGATCGCTGTGGCTTGACGCTCTGGATACCGGATCAAGTCCGGTATGACGGGGAACAAATATTGCGGTGCGCGCAGTGCACCCTTATCCAGCCACGACTAGCGAACAAGTTCGCAAGTCTTCACATCCTTCTCCCTCAGGGGAGAAGGGGAGCGCAATAATTTCTCTTAAAAATGACCGGCCTTATCAAGCGGTCGCTGGCTGCTTCCCCGCCAGGCTAACCCCAACAATAGCCGCCATCGCCGCAGTAAACCCAGGAATAATCTCGTAAACCCCGGGTCCGCCCATGAAACTGGCGTTCCAGCCCATCGCGATCCAGAATATCACCACCAGCGCGCCGGTCACCAGTCCGGAGACCGCGCCAGCACCGGTCATCCGCTTCCAGGTCAGCGACAGCAGGATCAACGGCCCGAAGGCCGCGCCAAAGCCGGCCCAGGCGTTGGAGACCAGCCCCAAGACCTTGCTGTCCGGATCGCGGGCAATATAGATCGCCACCAGCGCGACCAGCGCCACCGCGAGCCGCCCGACATTGACGGTTTCCCGCTCGCTGGCATTTTTGCGCAGGAACAGGCGGTAGAAATCTTCGGTCAGCGAGCTCGACGACACCAATAATTGCGAGCTGATCGTGCTCATGATCGCAGCCAGCAAGGCGGCGAGCAGGAAGCCGGTGATCAGCGGATGGAACAGGGCATTCGCCAGCAGGATGAAGATGGTTTCCGGATCCTCGAGCACCATTCCGTTCATCTCGACATAGGCGCGGCCGGTGATGCCGACCCCGATTGCGCCGAGCAATGCGACACCCATCCAGCTCATGCCGATGGTGCGCGCCTTGGCGACGTCGGGGATCGAGCGGATCGCCATGAAGCGGACGATGATATGCGGCTGGCCAAAATAGCCGAGGCCCCAGGTTATTGCCGAGAGAAAGCCGATGAACGACAATCCGGCGGTCAGGCTGAGAAAATCGGGGTCAATCGCGGTGAGATTGGCGGTCACGGCGCTAAACCCGCCATCATTGGACAGCACGACAATCGGCATCAGCACCAGCGCGACGACCATGATGCAGCCCTGAACGAAATCGGTCAGGCTGACGGCAAGAAACCCGCCAACCATCGTGTAGGCGAGCACGACGCCTGCGGTCATCCAGATGCCGGTCATATAGTCGCTCATCCCGGTGTCGCCGAACAGACCGGCAAAGCTGGTTTCGAACAATTTGCCGCCGCCGACCAGGCCGGCTGCGGTATAGACAGCGAAGAACAAGACGATGATGATCGCCGAGGTCACCCGCAGGGCCAGTGCCTTGTCGGGGAAACGGTTGGCGAGAAATTCGGGGATGGTGAGGGCATTGCCCAGTCTTTCGGTCTGCTCGCGCAGGCGCGGTGCAACGACGATCCAGTTGACCAGTGCGCCGGCGAACAGCCCGATGCCGATCCACACTTCGACCAGTCCCGCCGCATAAAGCGCACCGGGCAGGCCGAGCAACAGCCAGCCCGACATATCCGAAGCGCCGGCGGACAGGGCGGCGACGGCAGGATGGAGATTACGGCCACCGAGCAAATAGCCTTCGCTGCTGTCGGTGGACTTGCTCCAGGCGTAAAAGCCAATGGCCAACATACCAATGAAATATAGGGCGAGTGAAATCAGGGCTCCGGTTTGCATCAGACGGTCATAGCGATTTTAACCCGGAAGTCACCACCTGCCTTTTTTGGGAGTGCAAAAGCCGCGCGTCTTGGCGTCAACAATCGAGCGACTTCGTACTTGTCATCCCCGCGCAGGCGGGGATCCAGAGCGAACTGACTGTGCCTCCCGACCTGATTCCGGACAGTGAAAGCGTCACCAGCCCGCAACATGCAAAGGCTGATTATCGCGGATAGAGCGCGCTATCTGGTTTCCCGCCTGCGCGGGAATGACAAATCGCCCGGAAGCGTTCTACCGCAGCCGCTTGACGAACAAATTCCCGTGCTCATCGCGCTTGGTCTGGAAATTCGGCACCGATTCAAACATTTCCGACAGCCGGGAGAATCCATAGTTGCGGACATCAAAGCTCGACCGGTTGCCGGCGATCTTGCCGACTTCGCTCAGGCTGGCATAGCCCTCGGCGTCGCGCTTGGTCGCCTGATAGGCATCGATCAGCAGGTTGAGCAATTCGTCATCGACCTTGCCGCTGCTGTCGCTTGCACCGCTCGGGCTTTCCGCTTTGGCTGACGTCGTGACGTCACTCTTGGTGCCGCCGCGATTGCGCTTGTCCACCTGGATCAACGCATCAACGTCGATAAAGCGGGTGCACGCCTGTTTGAACGCTTCCGGCGTCTTGGCGCTGCCAAAGCCATAGACCGGCAGGCCTTCCTGCCTGATCCGCATCGCCAGCGGCATGAAGTCACTGTCGCTGCTCATGATCCCGAAGCCGGTGATGTTGCCGCGAAACAGCAGGTCCATGGCGTCGATCGTCATCTTCATGTCGGTGGCATTCTTGCCCTTGGTCATGTCGAACTGCTGTTGCGGCTCGATGCCATATTTGTGGAGAATTCTCTCCCAGCCCTTCAGCGCGCTCTTGGTCCAGTTGCCATAAGCGCGGCGGATATTGACCGTCCCCAGTTCGGCCAGCGCGGTCAGCACCGGGTCGATGCCATTGTGGCTGGCATTGTCGGAATCGATCAGCAGGGCGATATTGTCATTATGTTGTTTCATCAGCCAATGATGGACCGCCGTTGAAGTTCATTCAAGCGGAAAAGCGCTGTCCTGCAGCGGGTCGCATCCTATATGCTTGGCGTGGCTCTTTGACAGGAACTGTGCCCACATCGCGCGAATAGCCCTCGTGCGGATGGTTGATTTTTGCCAGATTCGGGGCGTAGGCAATTTTAAATATAACCGTGCAAGTTTTGTAAAGTTCAGCAGCCGATGGCGCGGGCAATCAGGGAACCAGCCATCTGCCATCCCAGCGACTCGCCGCCGCATTCCAATAGAATATGGCGCGCCGATGGCCACCATGGGCGAGATAGAGCCATTCGATTTTTTGCACCTCGACCAGCAATATCGCAAAATGGGCGCGGGCAGGGGCGACCTGTTCCGGAGTCGGTTTCTGGCCCTCGATTCCCGGATCAAGGCCGGAGGTCGGCGCCTTGACCGGGCTGCCCGGTGCGGGATCGGCGAGATAGCAGCGCTGGCCATAGAGTGAGGCTTGCTGCCACGCGGCATCCGCCTCTGGGCCGGTGGTTTGCACGCTGCCGATGCCGGACAGGCGCAATTGCAGCTTGGCCCCGGGATGGTAGCCGAGCACCGAAATGGCGGCGCCATGGTCGATATCAGCCACTTTTGAGGCCCGATGATCGCTGTTGAAGCGCAAGCGGCGATTGTCCCGGTCGACCGCGCGCAAGACCATGATCCGCTGGCTCGGTGTGCCAGAGCTGGTGACGGTCCCGACGGCGGGCGTGTGCAGCGGCGAATGACGGTTTGTTGCTCCCTCGCTCAGAAGCTCCCAGGCTTCCTCAAGAGACAGGTCCAAGTCATTGAAAAAAGATTCTTCTTTGACGCCGGTCATCCGACCGCAGAAAACTCGCCGCTGGTTTCGTCGAGCGTGAACAAAGTCGCTTCGCCAATCGCATACCAGGCACCGTGCAATTTCAGTTCGCCGCTTGTCTCCCGCTCGGCGATGAACGGAAAGGTGCGCAAATTGGCGAGACTGATCTTGACCGCTTCCAGTTCCAATGCCCGCTGCGGGTCTTCGGGACCATCTGCGACCACCCTGTTCCGGGCATCGGTAATGATCGACATCCAGTCGTCGATGAAGCTGTGCCCCGCAACCCCGAGATCACCGCCCTTGAGCGCCGCGCTGATGCCGCCGCACTGGCCATGGCCCATGACCACGACATGTTTGACGTTCAGCCCGGTCACGCCGAATTCGATCGCTGCAGAAGCGCCGTGAATCCCGCCACGACTGTCAAAGGGGGGCACGAGATTGGCAACATTGCGCAGCGCGAACATCTGGCCCGGTCCGGTGTCGAAAATCGTCGCTGGATCGACCCGGCTGTCGCAGCAGGAAATGACCATGACCGGCGGATTCTGGCCGTCCTTGGAAAGTTCGTCGAACCGCGCCTTTTGCCGCGGATAGCTATATTCGCGAAATCTCTTATATCCATCGAGCAAGGCATTGAATTCAGGCATTAAAACCGCTCTCCACGGACAACTTCGACATTGCCGATGGTGATCAGCAGGCCGTGGCTTTCCAGCAAGGGAGCGACCTCGTCGGCGAATAGTCCGGCCTTTTCCTCGCTGGCGATCATCAGGACAATCGATTTCGCTGCCGCTCCGGTGACCTCGTCATGATCCCAGCGACCATCGCGGCCGCCGCCCGAGGCGATCTTGATCACGCTCCAGCCGGAAATGTCGACCTTTTTGATGATCGCGATAATTCTGGGAACCAGGGGGGTGTCGACCAATATTTCGATGCGTTTGCGCTGGACGGTTGCAACCATGATTTACCCCAATATCGGCGCCAGGAAATTGGCCAGCGCGGCAAATATCGAGATACCGAAAATAATATTGAAAGGGAAGGTGATACCGAGCGACATCGAGAGATAAATGCCGGGATCCGCCTGCGGCAAGGCCAGTCGCATCGCTGCCGGGACCGCGATATAGGAGGCGCTGGCCGACAGCACCCCCAATATCGCCGCAGAACCGGGATCAAGGCCGACCAGCGTGCCGATCAATGTTCCGATGCTGCCATTGATAAGCGGCAGCATCACCGCCAGCGCAGCAAGCCTTATGGTGATTTTCTTGGTTTGCAGCAGCCGCCGGGCAGCGATCAGGCCCATGTCGAGCAGGAACAGGCACAATACCCCGTTAAAGCCGATGGCAAACAGGGGTTTGATCGGTTCGAAACGGACCTCGCCGGCGACCATGCCGATGGCGAAGGCGCCAAGCAGCAGAATGACCGAACCATTGGTCAGCACTTCATGCAGCAGGTTCGATCCTCCGCCGCCATTGTCCTTTGGACCACTCTGCGACTCCGTCTTCTTGGCATAGGCTCTGGCGAGCAACAGGCCGGTGATGATCGCTGGCGTTTCCATCAGCGCCATGACGCCAACCATGAAACCGTCTGGCCGCATGCCCTGTCCGGTTAAAAGTTCGATGGCCGTGACAAAGGTGACAACGCTGACCGACCCATAATGGGCCGCGACCGCTCCGGCATCAATGGAGTCCAGCTTGCCGAAGGATCGCAGCAGGAAGAAGGCAAGGATCGGCAGGGTGAAGCCGAGCGTGATGCCCGCGATTGCGGCGGACAGCAATTCGCTGGAAAAACCCGTCGAGGCGACTTCCACGCCGCCTTTCAGGCCGATTGCCGCCATCAGATAGATGGACATGGCTTTGGCAAAGGGTTCCGGGATGGTGAGATCGGAGCGGATGCAGGCGGCAAAAAAGCCGAGGATGAAAAACAAAATCACCGGTGATGTGAGTGTTTCGATGATCATCGCGTTGCTTGCCCCCTGAAACTGATAGTCGATTAGCAAGCATATCGCGGTTGGCAAGCGGGATGTGCATCGCTATCTGATAGAAATGAACGAAATCACAAAGATCACACCGCCGGAACCGCGCCCTGAACGTCTGCGGAAGCCTGACTGGATTCGCGTCAAAGCTCCCATGGGCGCAGAATTTGAAAAAACCCGCGCGTTGATGCGAGAGCATAAGCTGAATACGGTATGCGAAGAAGCCGCTTGCCCGAATATTGGCGAATGCTGGACCAAGAAGCATGCGACCGTGATGATCCTCGGTGATGTCTGCACAAGGGCCTGTGCTTTCTGTAACGTCAAGACGGGTATGCCGATGCCGGTTGATGCTCTCGAACCGCAGCATACTGCCGATGCCGCAGCCAAACTGGGGCTGCAGCATATTGTCGTGACATCGGTCGACCGCGATGACCTTGCCGATGGCGGGGCCAGCCAGTTCGTCAAGGTGATCGAGGCTTTGCGCCGGACGACGCCGAATACCACGATCGAAATATTGACGCCGGACTTCCGCAACAAGTCGGAAGCGGCGGTCGAGGCGATTGTTGCGGCCCGGCCCGATGTCTATAATCACAATCTGGAAACCGTTCCCCGGCTTTATCCGACGATTCGGCCCGGTGCGCGTTATTATGCGTCGCTGCGTCTGCTGGAACAGGTCAAGCGGCTCGACCCTTCGATCTTCACCAAGTCGGGTGTCATGCTCGGACTGAGTGAACAGCGACTGGAAGTGCATCAGGTGATGGATGACATGCGCAGCGCTGGCGTCGACTTTCTGACCATGGGCCAATATCTGCAGCCGACGACCAAACATGTGAAGGTCAGTGAATTTGTCACGCCGCAGGCTTTTGATGCTTATGCTTCGGTCGCGCGCGCGAAAGGCTTCCTTTTGGTTGCCTCCAGCCCGCTGACCCGGTCCAGCTATCATGCCGGCGATGATTTTGCCAAAATGCGGCAGGCGCGTGAGGAAAAACTGGCGCGTTCAGGTACATCGAATGCCGGCGCATAGGGAAACGCGCGACCTACCCTATAGCGCGGCGCAGATGTACGCGCTGGTGGCCGATGTCGGGCGCTATCATGAATTTTTGCCCTGGGTGGTGGGAACGCGGATCCGGTCCGACAGCGAAGTGGAAATGCTGGCCGATGTTCTCGTCGGCTTCAAAGGTCTGCGCGAACAATTTTCATCGCGGGTTATCAAATCCTACAATCAGTCGATCAATGTCGACTATCTCGACGGCCCGCTCAAGCAACTCCACAATGAATGGCGTTTCAGAGCGCGCGATGGCGGCGGATGCCATGTCGATTTTTACGTCGAGTTCACGTTCAAAAACCGGATGTTCCAGAAACTGGCTGGGCAAATGTTCGCCAAGGCGCTGCACAAGATGACCAGCGCATTTGTCGATCGCGCTGGCGAAATCTATGGCAACAGCTACTCGCTATCCTCGGGCAACAGCAGTTCCAGCGCAACCAGCACGGCCTGAAGCCGAATGTCTGCGCGACTCTTGTCTGCGCCAAAAATTTTCCGGTCAGCAACCACATCATCGACGCTTTTGCCTTTTTCGGCCTTGGCGAACACCACGGTACCAACCGGTTTTTTCTCGGTGCCGCCATCTGGACCGGCAACGCCGGTAATCGCCACTGCCACGTCACAGCCGGAAGCTTCCAGAGCGCCTTGTGCCATCTCCCACGCCACCGCGATCGAAACCGCACCAAATGTTTCCAGCAAGTCACCGCTTACGCCCAGCATATTCTGCTTGGCGCCATTGGAATAGGTGATGAAACCGCAATCGAACACATCGCTGCATCCCGGGACTTCGGTCAGGGCCGCAGCGACCAGACCACCGGTGCAGCTTTCGGCGACGGTAATCCGACGACCGGCGGCGCGATTTTTCTCGATGACCATTGTCGCCAATGCGACAAGTTCGGGGGGAAGGAGATTTTTCATATGGCGTCGCGATTAGCGCATCATGCCGGTGTTTTGCAAATGGCAATGTCCTGTTTTCGCTGTTGCCGAACGGGCAAAACGCAAATCAGCCGATTCAGCGATCAGCATTCACCCTGATTTCCTCTAGTGAAATAGTGGCAATGGCCTGAGCCGCAATCCCTTCCTTGCGACCGGCAAAGCCAAGCCCCTCGGTGGTGGTCGCCTTGACGCTGACCTGATCCATGGCAATCGACAATATTTCGGCAATATTGCGCTGAATCGCCTCCCGGTGCGGTTTGATCTTGGGGGCTTCGCAGATCACCGTCATGTCGACATTATGGATGATGCCACCCTTGTCGGCGATCAGCGATGCCGCATATTTGACAAACTGCGCCGATGCCGCGCCGCGCCACTGCGGGTCCGAGGGCGGGAAATGGTCACCAATGTCGCCGGCCGCGATGGTTCCGAGCAGGGCATCGGTCAGCGCGTGCAGCAGAACATCGGCATCGCTATGCCCGGCAAGACCCTTGTCATGATCGATTTTCACGCCGCCGAGCCACAATTGCTCGCCGACGGCCAAGCGGTGGACATCATAGCCCATTCCGGTGCGTGTCTGGCGCATATGCTCTGTTCCTTTTTCGGCAAAATCAGCTGGCAATGTATATTTCTTGAGCGCTTCATCGCCTTCGACGATCGACACGGCGTGACCGTCAGCCTCGAATATTTGCGCATCATCGCTGGCATCCTGGCCCGCTTTGAAATTTTCATGCGCCGCGACGAGTTTCAAAAAGTCAAAGGCCTGCGGCGTTTGCACCCGCCACAGGCTGTTGCGATCCACGGTACGATCGAGCTGCTCGCCTCGCACTTCTATCATCGTATCAACGCTGGCGAGAACGGGGATAGCGGCCGCTGCGCTTTTCAGTCGATCGAGCAGCCGGTCGACCACTTGATGCGACACAAATGGCCGCGCGGCATCATGGACGAGTATATATTGGCCGCCACCGGCCTGCCGGATCGCGACCAGTCCATTGTAGACTGACTGTTGGCGCGTAGCACCGCCGATCACGAGTCTGTAGGAGGAAAGGGGGGCAAGAGCCTGTTTTACCAGCTCTTCCTGTCCAGCTGCCACCACGACCCAGATTTGATCAATGCCGGGGTGGGACGAAAGCCGCTCGACGCTATGCCGGACCATCGGCTTCCCGCCAATCGGTTCGAACTGCTTGGGAAGGTCCAGTCCCGCCCGCGCGCCGACGCCGGCGGCCACGATCAACGCATGGGTTTTTTCGGAAGGATCACGGGTTTCAACCATGAACCGCGATCTACTCTGAGAAAACGGATGAAGCAATTCTTGCCTCATAATTGATTTGACGATAGAGGCTGCTTAAATTTTAGGCAGCATGTATGAAACTTGACCCCATATTTATTGGCGATTTGAAAATTGAAAGCCCGGTGATTCTGGCGCCGATGACCGGCGTCACCGATTTGCCGTTTCGCAAACTCGTCCGGCGCTTCGGTTCCGGACTCAATGTGACCGAAATGATCGCCAGTCAGGCAATGATCCGGGAAACCCGTCAGTCCTTGCAGAAATGTGCCTGGGATCCGATCGAAGAGCCGGTGTCGATGCAGCTTGCCGGCTGTGATCCGGTCACCATGGCTGAAGCTGCCAAGCTCAACGAAGATCGCGGCGCACAGATTATCGACATCAACATGGGCTGCCCGGTGAAAAAGGTCGTCAACGGCGATGCCGGCTCGGCTCTGATGCGCGATCTGCCTTTGGCGGCATCACTGATCAAGGCGACGGTTGAGGCGGTCAATGTGCCGGTCACGGTAAAAATGCGAATGGGCTGGGATCATCAAAGTCTGAATGCGCCGGAACTGGCCCATATTGCGGAAGATCTTGGCGCGAAGATGATCGTCGTGCACGGTCGGACGCGTTGTCAGATGTACCGGGACAGCGCCGACTGGACCTTTGTCAGCAAGGTCAAACAGGCGGTTTCCCTGCCGGTCATCGTCAATGGCGACATTTGCTCGATCGAAGACGGCCAGGCGGCGCTCGAGCAAAGCGGCGCCGATGGTGTGATGATCGGCCGCGGCGCCTATGGCAAGCCCTGGCTTTTGGGTCAGTTCATGCACTGGTTCAAGACCGGAGAAACCCTGCCGGATCCGGATATTCCCACGCAATATGCCATTCTCAACGAACATTATCGCGACATGCTGAAGCTTTATGGCGAGGATGTCGGCGTCAAGGTCGCCCGCAAACATATCGGCTGGTATACCAAGGGCCTGACCGGTTCGGCAGAATTTCGCAATCGGGCCAATAGTGAAGCGGATCCTCACATTGTGCTGAAAATGCTGGAGGAATTTTATACGCCCTGGCTGAACAAAGCAGCGGCTTGATGGATGGCTTCCCTTCGGGAGAGCAAATATTGGCAGGGCTCAGCCATGCTTTGATGGTCGTTGATTCACAGCATGTTGTAAGCTGGGTCAATCCATCCGGCGAGGCGCTGTTCGGCACCAGTGCCAAAAATCTGATCGGCCGCCAGATTGATCATGTCCTGCATTTTTCCGACCCGCGACTGGATGCGGCTCTGACCGAGCAGGACATCAGTCTGACCGCGCGGGGCGTGATGGTCTCCGGCGATGAACGCCGTCTGGGCATCGTCGATTTTGACATTCATCCGCTGGCATCCGATTCCGAATGGCGGGTGATATCCTTGTCGCCTATGCCGCAGGACGGTCCCATTCTCGAAAGCGAAAATAGTGGTCCGTCCAATCTCGCAATCCGCGCGCCGGACATACTCAGCCATGAAATCAAAAATCCGCTGGCCGCGATCAGAGGCGCGGCGCAACTGCTCGACCGGCAGCTCGACGAATCGCAAAAACCGCTGACCCAGATGATCACCGCGGAAGTGGAGCGGGTGGTCAATCTGCTCAACCGGATGCAGACCCTGTCGTCCAATCAGCCGGCCCAGACCAAGGCAGTGAATATTCACACCTTGATCGATCGCGCCCGGCGTTCGATCGAGGCGGCCACTGGCCAGGTCGTGAAGATCAAGGACAAATTCGATCCGTCCCTGCCGGATGCCCTGATCGATCCGGACGCGATGATGCAGGTTCTGACCAATGTGCTGGCCAATGCCGTTGACGCCACCAAACATCTCGACAACCCGGAAATCCGGATCGTCACCCGCTACAGTTTCGGCGCCTCCCTCTCCGCCCAGGGCGAGAATGAAGCGATTCGCCTGCCGATCCAGATCATGGTCTGCGACAATGGCCCCGGCGTTCCGGCAGAGCTGGAGCGGGAAATTTTCTCGCCCTTTGTCTCGACCAAGAAAGAAGGGCAGGGGCTGGGCCTCGCTCTGGTGAAAAAGCTGATGCGCGATATGAACGGCCGCATCCGCTATGATCGTGAAAATCAGGACGAGATGAGCAGATTCACCCTGTTTCTTCCCGTTGCCCCGAAAAGCTGACGTCAGGACAATCCATGGCCAAAGAAAAAATCATATTAGTCGAAGACGATTTGTCGGTCAGCCACGTCATCATCACCGCATTGCGGGCCGAAGGCTATGACGTAGAAAATTGCAAGTCGATCGCCGAGCGTGACGCGCTCATGGCCAGCAGCCACTATGATTTGCTGTTGACCGATGTCGGGCTGGGGGAAGGCGAGGGCGACGGCATTTCCTCTTTGGGCAGCGTCAAGGCGACCCATCCGGATATCCCGATCATCATCATTTCCGCTCAGAATACCCTCAACACCGCAGTGCGGGCTTCGGAGACCGGGGCCTTTGAATATCTGCCCAAGCCATTTGATCTGGACGAACTGGTCAAGGTGGTTGGGCAAGCGTTGAAGCCACGGAATATTCAGCCAATCGAACCGTCGATGGATGAAGAAAGTCTGCCGCTGGTTGGTCGAAGCCCGGCGATGCAGGATGTCTACCGGATGATCGCCCGGCTCCTGAAAAACGATCTGTCGGTGCTGGTCCTTGGCGAATCGGGGACCGGCAAGGAACTGGTTGCCGAAGCCATTCACGGTCTCGGCCACCGCAAATCCGGTCCGTTCATCGCGGTCAATATGGCGGCCATTCCATCGGAACTGATCGAAGCGGAACTGTTTGGCCATGAAAAAGGCGCCTTCACCGGCGCCGTGGCCAGCGCCTCGGGGAAATTCGAACAGGCGCAGGGCGGCACGCTGTTTCTCGACGAGATTGGCGATATGCCGATGCACGCGCAAACGCGCCTGTTGCGAGCGCTGCAGTCGGGCGAAATCAACCGCGTCGGTGGCAAGGGGCTGGTCAAGCTGGACGTCCGGATCATTGCCGCCACCAACCATGATTTTCTCGAACTGATCAAGCAGGGCAAGTTCCGCGAAGATCTCTATTACCGGATCAACGTGGTGCCGATCGAATTGCCCCCGCTGCGGGAACGCTCCAGCGATATTCCGGCGCTAACCAAACATTTTCTCAAACTCGCGATGACCGAGGGATTGCCGCACAAGCAGATTTCACCAGAAGGGATGAATCTGCTTTGCCACAATTATTGGCGGGGCAATGTTCGGGAGCTCAAGAATGTGATCTATCGCCTGGTCGTGACTGGCAGGGAGGACACGCTTTCCGAGGACGCCATTCGTCAAATCCTGGCAACGGAACGCGGCGAAGACCGCGCTGAATCAGCGGACATGGAATTTGAAGGGCATATCAAGTCGATTGTGCTGGGGTTGATGGCGGCGCCGGAGAAGGAAAATCTATACGCTCAGGCGCTGGAAAAATTCGAGAAGCCGTTGCTGATCGAGATGATGCATCACGCCCATGGCAATCAGATAAAGGCCGCCAAAATTCTCGGTATCAATCGGAACACGCTGCGCAAGAAACTCAACGAATATCAAATCGATCCGTCCGAGTCCAAATAGCGAGACCTGAAGCCGCCTCCGTCACGGTGGACAAAAGTGGCCGGTTTTCGGTCTCGTCACGACGAAAGGACGGTTTGCTTCGTCGAACCGTGATATTTTTGCAATATTAGTGCTTTTTCTGCAACGAAACTGTTGTATTGATGGCACAATGACGGTTTTTAACCACAATCCGGAACAGCGTGTGCCCAATTGGCTGCGGCGGCTTTCCATCATGTCGGAAAAAGAAGCCGTCATGAGACGAGTCGAGTGGATTGTGGCGCTGCTATTTGCCGCGATCATGCTGGGCACCTATTTTCTGTTGAGCCGACAATCCGATCAAACCGATTTCATCTCCCCGCCTTTGACCGCCGCCCTGCTGGTCGCCAACCTGATTCCGGCGATGACATTGCTGGTCCTGTTCGGGCGCCGGATTGCAAAGGGCCGCGCGGCCAAGTCTTCGATCGGCAGCAAGGGCCGGCTGCACGTCCGGCTGGTTGCCTTATTCTCGCTGGTGGCCAGCATTCCGATGGTGCTGGTGGTCATTTTTGCCTCGCTGCTGTTTCAATATGGCGTCGAATTCTGGTTTTCTGATCGCGCCCGGGGCATGCTGGAAAATGCAAATGATCTGGCCCGCGGCTATTATGAGCAAAATCAGCGCGAGGTTGGTGAAGAGACGATCACCATGGCCAATGATTTGCGCAATTATTTGCAGCAGGCTGATCTGGAAAGTCCGGAATTTGCCGAGGGCTATGTCTTTCAGGTCTTGTCGCGCAAGCTCAATGAATCGGCGATCATCGAATATGGGCAGGATGGCGTGGCCCGGACGGCGGCGGCCGTTGACCCCGATGATGGCGACTCGCGGCCGAAGATAACCGATGCGGTTCTAAGACAGTTGCAGCAGGGGCAAAATTATGTCGTAACCGCGAGACCGAACAAGATTGAAGCGGTCACTGCACTTGATCTGAAATCGCGCATATTCCTCTATGCGGCCCGCGACTCCGATATGCTGGCGCTCAGTCAGTGGGAGCGGGCGCAATCGGTTCTGGCAGATTATGAAGATCTGTTCTCGCGATCCCGAAGCCTGCAATTGCAATTTAATATTGCCTTGTTTGCCATCTCTCTGATGATTGTCGGACTGGTATTGTGGATTGCACTGATCGTTGCCGACCGGATGGTGAAACCGGTCAGCGACCTCGTGCACGCGGCAAAGCGGGTCACCGAAGGCGATCTTGCCACCCGAGTACCCAAGACGTTTGAAAATGACGAAATTGGCACGCTGGGACGGGCCTTTAACCGCATGACCGAGCAACTCGAAACCCAAACAACGGCCCTGATTACAGCGAACGAGCAATTGGGGAGCCGGCGGGCGTTTATCGAGGCGGTGCTGGAATCGGTCACCGCCGGCATTATCAGCCTGGATGAAAAAGGCGAGATCAAGCTGGTCAATTCACAAGCCCAGTCGCTGCTCTCAAAGCCGATTGATGACTTGCTTGATGTCGACATCGGCAAGGCGGCACCGCAATTTGCCGAGCTCATTCAGGATGGTGTGGAAAATAGTATCATCGAATTTGCTTCCGATTCAGATATGCGGACTCTGGCAGTGAAAATTGTTGGCGGCCCCACTGGTCATGTCATCACCTTTGAAGACATAACCCAGCAATTGCTCGATCAGCGGCGAGCAGCATGGTCCGATGTCGCGCGACGCATTGCCCATGAAATCAAGAATCCTTTGACACCGATTCAATTGGCCGCCGAACGATTGCAGCGGAGATTTGGCTCCCGTATCAAGGACGATGTCGCCGTGTTTGAAAATCTCACCAACACGATTGTCCGTCAGGTCGGAGATTTGAGAAATATCGTCGATGAATTTTCTTCCTTCGCGCGGATGCCCAAACCGGTTTTCCGCCAGGAGAATCTCGACGATATCCTGAAACAGGCCCTGTTCATGCAGGATGTGGCATGGCCGACTATCACCTTCAACTTCATCTCTGATGATCAGCCAATATCGCTGGTCTGCGATCGCCGGCAATTGGGACAGGCGCTCACCAATATAATCAAAAATGCTGCCGAAGCGATTGAACAAAAGGCCGAAACCAGCGCTGATTTTCAGGTCTCTGACGGTAAAATAGAGCTGGCCGTTCGCACGGAAAACCAGATTGTCGTCATCGAACTGACGGACAATGGAATCGGCCTGCCGATCGAGCGGGACCGCATCGTCGAGCCCTATATGACGACACGGGCAAGCGGCACCGGATTGGGCCTGGCGATCGTCAAGAAGATTGTCGAGGAACATTTCGGTGAGATGAAATTCAGTGACGCGCCGAATGGCGGCACCAGGGTGACGATCCGGCTCAGTCCATCCCAATTGGCAAGATTGTCTCACGGGATGGCAGAGAAGCAACCCGAGAAGCTGACTGGCCCTACCGGAAATGACGGGCAAATGGCAGAAATTGATAAATGAGGATTAGAGGTTCAACATGGCGTTAGATATTCTGGTTGTCGACGACGAACCCGATATTCGTGATCTGATATCCGGCGTTCTGGAAGACGAGGGCTACACCACCCGGGTGGCCGCCAACAGTGACGCGGCCCTTGCCGCTGTCAACGAGCGGCGGCCTTCGCTGGTTCTGCTCGATGTCTGGTTGAGAGGCTCGCGCCTGGACGGTCTGGAACTGCTGACCGAATTGAAGCAGCTCGATGCAAAAATGCCGATCATAGTGATCTCTGGCCACGGCAATATCGACACTGCGGTCGCTGCCATATCGCAAGGCGCTGTCGATTTCATCGAGAAGCCCTTTGAAGCTGAACATCTGCTGCATCTGGTATCCAGAGCGACCGAGACCGAGCGGCTTCGCCGGGAAAACGAAATTCTCAAGGCAAGAGTGGGTTTCGCCGATGAGCTGACCGGCAATTCGGCCGCGTTGAACAGTGTACGTGCGACATTGAAGCGTGTCGCCGGCACCGGCAGCCGCCTGCTGATCTCTGGTCCGGCGGGAGTGGGCAAGGAAGTTGCCGCCCGATTGATGCACAATTGGAGCTCGCGTTCCAATGCCGCCTTTGTGACCATAAGCGCGGCCAGGCTTTCCCCGGAAAGTGTTGAAGAGGAGCTTTTTGGTACCGAACGGAACGGAAAGATCGAAAAAACCGGCCTGATGGAAGAGGCTCATGGCGGAACATTGTTCATCGATGAAGTCGCGGACATGCCGCTCGACACCCAGGGCAAGATATTGCGGGTCTTGACCGAGCAGAGTTTCAACCGGCTTGGCGGTTCCCAGAAAGTGAATGTCGATGTCCGGGTGGTTTCGGCAACCTCGCGAGATCTGGAAGTGGAGATCCGCGAAAAAAGGTTCAGGGAAGATCTGTTCTATCGCCTCAATGTTGTGCCGGTAATCCTGCCGCCACTGAACCAGCGGCGCGAGGATATCCCGGTTCTGGTCGACCATTATGCTGCGCGATTTGCTGCTGAACAACGCTTGCAGCCGCCCGAAATCTCTGATGAAGCAATGGCCGCACTCCAGGCTTGCGACTGGCCAGGCAACGTCCGGCAGTTGCGAAATGTCGTCGAGCGCACGATCATTTTGGCGCCCAAGGACAATTTTACCAAAATCGAGGTGGAGATGTTGCCGCCGGAGGTGTTGGGCAATGACGACGATCTCGACCAGGGCGTTGCATCCCTGATGGGATCGCCGTTGCGTGAGGCGCGGGAGAGTTTCGAACGGGAATATCTGAAAGTGCAGATCAGGCGCTTTTCCGGAAATATTTCCAAAACCGCGAATTTCATCGGCATGGAGCGATCCGCCCTGCACCGAAAATTGAAGATATTGGGCCTGGCCTCGCGAAAGAAACCGGAGGTCGAGTGAGCGTAACGGTTAAGCGGTTGTCGTGAACACGCGAATCCCATATATGGAAAACGAAGGTCCCCACGAAGGCATGATGCCGTCGAAGAAATCATAATATGCCATTGTAAAGATGGCCAATAATAGGAGTCAAATATGACCGATAAATCAAACAATTTACAGGATTTATTCCTCAACTCCCTCCGGAAATCAAAAATCCCCGTGACGATGTTCCTGGTAAAGGGTGTCAAACTCCAGGGCATCGTAACCTGGTTCGACAATTTTTCCGTATTGCTTCGCCGCGATGGACAATCCCAGCTGGTGTACAAACATGCCATTTCCACCATCATGCCATCGGAGGCGCTCGACACGCAGCCTTTTGCCGATCTGATGGAAAATGCCAAGATCAGGGCAGGGGTGCTGCAAGAGGTATTCCTCTCGGCGGTTCGCGACAGCAATGATCCGGTGACGATGTTTCTGGTCAATGGCGTGATGTTGCAGGGCGAAGTTTCTGCCTATGATCTGTTTTGCATACTGCTCGAGCGGGAAGGCCTGTCGCAACTCGTTTACAAGCACGCCATATCCACCGTGCAACCGGGTGGAGCATTGAATCTGGCAGATTATAACAATGCCGATGATGGTGCGCATTGATACCATTTGAGAAGGAAAGCCTCGACAGCAAGAGCCGTCGGGCGCTGGTCGTGCATCCTGACATGGTGTCCCTGAGCCAGACTGCGCTCGAGCATCGCCTGGATGAAGCCGTTGGCCTCGCTTTGGCCATCGGATTGGTCGCGACGGCTTCCCATTATTTTTCGGTTCGCAAACCCAAGCCCGCTACCTTGTTTGGATCAGGCCAGGTAGACCAGATTCGTGTGATGATGACGGAAAATGAGGCCACGATATTGATCGTGGATGGCAGTCTGAGTGCAATCCAGCAGCGAAATCTGGAAGAAAAACTCGACGTCAAGGTCATCGATCGAACCGGCCTTATCCTGGAAATATTTGGCGCCCGGGCGGTCACTGCGGAAGGCCGTTTGCAGGTCGAACTCGCCCATCTCGATTATCAGGCAGGCCGCCTGGTGCGCAGCTGGACCCATCTCGAACGGCAGCGCGGCGGATTCGGCTTTCTTGGCGGACCGGGAGAAACCCAGATCGAGTCGGATCGGCGCATGATTCGCGACCGCATGAGCAAGCTGCGCAAGGATCTCGCCCATTTGCGCAAGACACGCGCTCTGCACCGCGAGCGACGCCAGCGCGCGCCCTGGCCGGTGATCGCTCTTGTCGGCTATACAAATGCCGGAAAATCGACCCTGTTCAACCGGCTATCCGGCGCCGACGTATTTGCCGAGGATTTGCTCTTTGCAACCCTCGACCCGACGATGCGGGAATTTACGCTACCGGGATATGACAAGGCGATCTTGTCGGACACGGTTGGATTTGTGTCCGACCTGCCGACGCAATTGGTCGCGGCTTTCCGGGCCACGCTCGAAGAAGTGAGCGCGGCCGATATCGTCGTGCATGTGCGTGATATTTCGCATGAAGCAAGCGACGCACAAGCCCGGGATGTCAGACAAATATTGGCCGACCTTGGCGTATCCGAGGAAGCGGGCGAGGGGCCTCCGGTGATCGAAGCCTGGAACAAGATCGACAAGATTTCCGTCGATGACCCGCAATATGCGCGGATCTCGTCGCCCTTGCCCGAAAATGTTTGCGCCATCTCGGCCGAGACCGGAGCCGGCGTTGACGCGCTGGTCAGCCTGATGGCAAAAACATTGTCGGAAGGCTATAAGACCGAACAGGTGACGATCGCGGCGTCTGATGGCAAGCGTATGGCCTGGTTGCACGAAAATGGTCGGGTGCTGAGCAGCGAGCAGGAGTCAGACAATCTGATCGTCGCAGTGGAAATGTCACCGAGAAACTGGGGCCGCTATCACGCGCTTCATTAAATGATCAGCGAGCGGCCAGACTTGCCTTGGCCTTTTGCCATTCCACTTCCAGTTCGTCGATCGACATGTCCTGCATGTCTTTGGTAAGACTGGATTCTATCTGGTTGAATCTTCTGGTGAATTTATCTGTAGCGTCGGCCAGGGCGCGTTCGGCATCGACCTTGTAATGACGGGCCAGATTGACCGCAGAAAAGAGCAAATCGCCGATTTCCTCGTGTATTTCTGCCTCGCTGGTGGCGGCGGCAACTTCGTCCAGTTCTTCGAGTAGCTTGTCCTTCACCGGCGCCTTGTCGGGCCAGTCAAATCCGACACGGGCGGCCCGTTTCTGGATTTTCTGCGCCCGCAGCAAAGCGGGCAGGGCCAGCGCGACCCCATCCAGTGCGCTCGACTGGCCGGATCGCTCGCGTTCACCGGCCTTGATCTGCTCCCATCCCGGGCTCGCATCAGCCTCGCCAAAGATATGCGGATGACGCCGGGTCATTTTGTCACAGATGGATAGGACGACATCCTTAAAATCAAATGTGCCGCTATCGGCTGCAATTTGGCTGTGAAAGACAACCTGGAGCAGGAGATCGCCAAGCTCGTCCTTCAGTGCCAACATATCTTCGCGATCGATGGCATCGGCAACTTCATAGGCTTCCTCGATGGTATAGGGCGCGATGGTCTTGAAGGTCTGCACCTTGTCCCAATCGCAACCATTGTCCGGATCGCGCAAACGCCGCATGATTTCAAGCAGGGGATCGATCAATATTGCATCCGTTCTAACCCATCAATAAGGTTGATAATATATATTATGTTAAATTAATCATCATCCAGCCGGGGCTCTGGTCGGCGGTTCCAACACCATTTCCGGCCCTTCTACGCGCCAACTTCCCAACTTTGACAAAAAATTCATCCCAATCACATTGGAATCGCCAAATTCTTCCGCAACCACGACCGGCAGATCCTGCGCCACCATCGGACCAATCTGCAGCGACTGAATAGTTCCACGCTGTGCCTCTACCGATCCGTTGGCTGTGGTCAGAATGACCGGTATCGGACTTTTACTGATATCAATGCCGGCATTCTGGGCGGTTCGCATTGTCATCGCCGTGGTGGTCGCGCCGCTGTCGATCAGAAACCGCACCGGCAACGCGTTAACCTTTGCATCGACCCAGAAATGACCATCAGCCGATTGCCGGATTCTTAACGTGTCGCCAACGACAAGCTGTTCGTTCGCTCCGGTCATTTCACCAGACACCTGGCTCCATACCGCCAATATTTCGCGCTGATAGGAGAAGCCGACGATGAAGACCGCAAATATCGCGACCCATGCCAATATGTTGCGGACGATCTCGCCAAAGCCGATCCGCCGGGAAAACAAGGCGCTGGCAACCAGCACCAGCGCGCCAATTGCGAACACGAGATTGATATTTTGATCTTCGGTCAACGCTCAGATTTCTTTCACATAGCCATCATAGCCGGGCCTGACATCGTCCGACAATATGGTTACAAGATGGTTATAGTCCATCGATTTGTCCATATGTGTCAACAGGCTCAATCCCGGTTGCACATCGCCTATCAGGGCCAATGTCATGTCGAGATGCGCGTGGGTGGGATGCGGCTCATCGCGCAACGCATCGACGACAAACAGGTCGCAATTTCGATACAAGGCCCGCATTTCTGCTGTAACTTCACCAAAATCGGTTGCGTAAACGATGGATTTTCCCTGATGTTCGAAGCGTAACCCTGCCGATGTTATGCCGCCATGTGGCTGATCGACAAAGCGGACCAGAATATCACCAATTTCAACATCGCTCTCGAGCGCAATATCATCACATATCGATGGATAATATTTGTGACCCTCAAAGGCATAGGCAAAACGCTGTTTCAGGCTGCCAAGCGCAAAGGGCCGGGCATAGCCCGGTATCGGTTTGCGGGTTTGCTGGAATACTGACCGGAGATCATCAATGCCGTGGCAATGATCGGCATGATCATGGGTCCAGATTACCGCATCGATCCTGTCGATTTCATTGTCGAGAAACTGGTTTCGCAAGTCGGGCGATGTATCAACCAATATCCGGGTAGTCGGGCTTTCTACCAGGATCGAGACACGGCTTCTGCGGTTTTTTGGCTCGCTTGGATCACAATCACCCCAGTCATTGCCGATACGGGGAACGCCCGCCGAAGTTCCGCATCCCAATATGGTGAGTTTCAAAGCCAAATTCAGGGTCGCGCCTTGGAGAAAAGCTGATAGAAATTCCGACTGGTTGTTTCGCAAAGCTGGTCATATTCTTCGCCGCGCAACCCGGCGAGATAGCGGGCGGTATCAGCAACAAATGCCGGTTCCCCGGTTTTTCCGCGATGCGGAACTGGAGCCAGGAAAGGTGCATCGGTTTCGACCAGAAGCCGGTCTGCCGGCAATTTGGCTGCCGTTTCCTGTAAATCCTTGGCATTTTTGAAAGTCACGATACCGGAGATTGAAATATAGAGACCCAGAGCCAAGGCCTTTTGTGCAAAATCTTCGCTGGCGGTGAAACAGTGGATCACAGCGGTATAGGCGCCCTGCTCCATTTCCTCGGCCATGATTTCGGCCGTATCAGCTTCGGCATCGCGGGTGTGGACAATGATTGGCAGGCCGGTTTCGCGCGCTGCATGAATATGGGTGCGAAAACTCTGTCTCTGGCGTTCCCGGTCGCTGTGATCATAATAATAGTCCAGCCCGGTCTCACCAATCGCGACAACCCGCGGATGGGCCGCCTCTTCAACCAGTTTGCCGAGATCGACATCAGGATGGGCATCGGCTTCGTGCGGGTGAATCCCGATACTGGCCCAGACGTCTGGTTCCCGTTCGGCCGTCGCGACAATGTCACGCCATTCGCTTTCACGGGTGGAAATATTGAGCATCGCGGTGACACCGCTTTGCCGGGCCCGATCCAGAACCGCCCCCTGCTCCTCGACCAGACCCTTGTAGTTCAAATGACAATGGCTATCGACTAGCATATCAGGACCCTGCTTCTTCTGTCAGCAGTTCAAGACGCGGAAAAATCCCTATCGGCGCCGGCAGCTCAAGCCCCGCTTCTATCGGTGTCACAAGATGTTCAAAATCGCGGGCATCCGGCGATTGGGCAAGCAGATCCAGCATCCTGTCGCAGCTTTCCGGCATCACCCAGCGCAGCATGATGGCCAGCTGCCGGATCGCTTCTGCCGTATGGTAGAGCACGCTATCCGCCCGAGCAGGATCGGTCTTGCGCAATGCCCATGGCGCCTGATCGGCGAAATATGTGTTGGTCGCGCTCAGCCGCTCGCGAATGATATCGAGCGCCTGATCGATCTTGAACAGGCCGCCGGTGACCGCTGCTTTCACATCAGAAAAACAAGTGTCCAACTGGCTTAGCAACTGCTTCTCGGCCTCGGTTGGCTCCCCCGGGGGCGGCACTTTGCCTTCGCAATTTTTGGCAATCATCGACAGACTGCGCTGCGCCAGATTGCCAAAATTATTGGCAAGATCGGCATTGGTCTTGGTGACAATGGCATCTGCGGAATAGGTTCCATCCTTGCCAAAAACAACGTCAGCGAGCAGGAAGTAGCGCAATTGATCGACACCAAAGCGCTCCGCCAATGCCATCGGATCGACCACATTGCCGACCGACTTGGACATTTTTTCGCCGCGGTTGAGCAGAAAACCGTGCCCGAAGACCTGCTTGGGCAGCGGCAGTCCGGCGCTCATCAGAAAGGCGGGCCAGTAGACCGCATGAAAGCGCACGATATCCTTGCCGATCAGGTGAAGATCCGCCGGCCAATATTTGGCGAACATGCCCTGAGTGTCCGGATAGCCAACGCCGGTCATATAGGTCGTCAACGCATCAACCCAGACATACATCACATGGCCCGGTGATCCCGGTACGGGAACGCCCCAGTCAAAACTGGTCCGCGAAACGCTGAGATCCCGCAGGCCGCCCTCAACAAAACGCATGACTTCGTTGCGGCGGCTTTCGGGCTCGATGAATTCCGGATGGTCTTCGTAAAGCTTCAGCAATTTATCCTGATATTCCGACAGTTTGAAGAACCATGTTTCTTCTGCGGTCCATTCGACCGGTGTGCCTTGAGGCGAAAGCTTCTCATCGCCCTCGCCTGTTTCCAGTTCATCTTCCGCATAAAAGGCTTCGTCGCGCACCGAATACCAGCCTTCATAGCGGTCGAGATAGAGATCGCCATTGGCTTCCATCGCTTTCCACAAGGCCTTGCTCGCCTCGTGATGAGCCGCTTCGCTGGTGCGCCGAAAACCATCATGCCTAATATTCAATAGTTGGCACATGTCTTTAAAATATGAGGACATTTCATCAGCAAGCTCAATGGTCGTCTTGCCCGCCTCACGCGCGGTCTGGACCATTTTCAGCCCATGTTCGTCGGTTCCGGTGATCAGCCGTACATCGCGGCCGCTCAGCCGGTAAAATCGTGCAATGGCATCTGCAGCGATCGCTTCATAGGCATGGCCAATGTGCGGACGACCATTGGGATAGCTGATTGCGGTGGTAATATAAAAGGGTTCAGACATAGCCGTCTCTCTTGATGGATTGGCGGCGCTTGTAAACAGCCAAAATCTCTATTCTTTTTGATTGCCCTGAGAGAGTTCCCCCATAAGGCTGCCGAGGCGGAATATTACCGCCTGATTATCCAGCGCCTTTGGCAGCGCCATATTGGCCAGATCACTGGCTTCACGCCATTTTTCGATGGCTTGCAGCGAGCAGGATAGCTGGGCACTCTTGATCTGCTCCGCAATCAGACTGGGAGCCCGTTCCAGAAAAGCGCGATATCGTGGCGTCGCTGCCTTCAATGCCAGCTTGCGTGCCAATTCGCTTTTCAAACTATTGTCCCTGTCACCCGATTTGATGATTGCGCGCGCTATGCCCTCGAGCTCGGCAAGTCCCACTTCGGCATATTGCAAGGCGCGTCCCGGTGAGCCTTCACCGGCAAGAACCAGCGTTTCGAGATCGGCCTCTCCCAATTTTGGTGCGGCGCTTTTCAGGACAATACGCATCTCATCAGCGCTCAACGGGTCGAAGCGCAGCATTTGGCACCGCGACCGGATCGTCGGCAACAGCCGGTCAGGCATATGACTAATCAGGAAGAAAATGGTATTTTTTGGCGGTTCCTCAAGGTTTTTCAAGATGGCATTGGCGCCGGAGCCTTCAAGATCATCGGCCGCATCAATGACCACCACCCGATATTCAGAAATGGAGGCCTGATTCTGAAACAGCGGCTGCAGGGCACGTATCTGGTCGACCTTGATATTGCGCGCCAGTTCATGTTCCTCCAGCGCATCGAGACCTTGGTCCCGCGCCTTCTTCTCCTCCTTGTCGCCTTTCGGGCCGCGACGGAGCAATCGAAAATCCGGATGTGAGCCTGCGGCGAGAAGATGCCCGGCTTCGTCGTCCTGAATTTCAGAAAAACTTGTCGGCTGATTGCGGGAATTGAGCAGAAAATGAGCGGCTTGCTGCGCAAAGGCCGCTTTGCCCAAGCCCTTGTCACCCGCCAGAATCCAGGCGTGATGGAGCATGTCCTTGGCAAGCGACTGGTAGAATATCTGCCGGGGTTTGTCATGGCCGAGATATGACGTCATGGCATCAGATCGCCTAGACTTTGCATCAGATTTTCGGTGATGGCTTCGGCGGCTTGCGCGGCGTCAACCAAGCGGATCCGGTCTGGTTCATCGGCTGCAAACTGTCGAAAATTGGCCATGACGGCCTGATGATAGTCGCTGTCCCTGCCCCCAATCCGGTCACTGTCGCCGCGATCTCTCGATTCCGCTCTTTTCGAAGCAACCGCTTCCGGCAGATCCAGAATGAAGGTTCGGTCCGGCATCAGATTTTTGCTGCCGACGCGGTGCAAATCCATGATTTCAGCGTCGCCAAGCGGCCCGTTGACGCTTTGATAAGCCCGGCTGCTGTCGATGAAACGATCGCAGATTACCCATTCTCCACGCGTCAGTGCGGGGCCGATCAATTTGCTGCAATGTTCGGCGCGTGCCGCAGCGAACAGCAGCGCTTCCGTACGAATATTCCATTTTTCCTCCGCGCCGCTCAGCAGCAATTCGCGGATGATTTCCGCGCCGGGCGTACCACCCGGTTCCCGCGTCAGGGTTACTCTGAGGCCTTTTTTCTCCAGAGCGTCCGCGAGCGCTCTGGCCTGGGTGGACTTGCCCGTTCCCTCCCCGCCTTCCAGGGTGATGAAACGGCCCTCGGTCACGCCAATCCGAGCAAAGATTTCAATCCGGCCCAGACACGATCGAAGAATCCGGCTTCGCCTATGTCTTCGCCTGCAACCAGAGCTACGGACTGTTGACCGGCATCTGCGGTGGTAACGACCAATGTTGCTATTGGCTGACCTTTGACAATTGGCGCCTTGATCGGGCCGTTATATGTCACTTTCATCGATATTTTACCGTCAGAAGCTTTCGGAATGGTGGCAAAGAGATCCTTGGCTGCGACAAGAGATACGGTTGAACTGTCACCCAGCTGGACTTCTGCATTCTGGATTTTAGCGCCTTTGTCGAACAGCTTCTTCGGCTCCCAGGCGTTGAATCCCCAGTTCATGAATTTGACCGATTCTTCGATACGACCGCCATAGCTATCAAGACCGGCAAGAACCGATACCAGCCGCCGCCCTTTCTGTTCAGCCGAGCCGGTAAAACCATAGCCTGCTTCTTCCGTGTGGCCGGTCTTCAGTCCGTCCGCCCCAGCCACTTTACCCATCAGGGGATTGCGATTGGATTGGGTGATGCCATTCCACTCAAATGCATCCTGGCCATAAAAAGCATTATATAATTTAGGGAAATTATTGACCGTTGCCGATCCCAGTTTAGCCAAGTCTCTGGCCGTAACCATGGTCACGCCTTCATCCGGCCAGCCATTGCTGTTACCAAACCGGCTTTTGGACATGCCGAGCTCTTTCGCCCGCTTGTTCATCAAGCCGACAAAGGCCGGTTCGGTGCCGGCAATGCCTTCGGCAAGAACAACACAGGCGTCGTTGCCGGACAGGGTCACGATGCCATGCAGCAATTCGCGCACACTGACCTGATCGCCGACGCCCAGAAACATCGTCGATCCCTGATTATTCCACTTTTTCCAGGTTTCCTCGTTGACGCGAAACTTGTCGTCCAGCTTGAGTTTGCCTTTTTCGATCAGGTCAAACGCGACATAAACGGTCATCATTTTCGCCATCGAAGCCGGTGGAATTTGCTTGTCCGCATTTTTCTCGAACAACACCGCGCCCGAGGACAAGTCCGTTATATAGGCGATGGGAGCATCGGTCTCAAAGATGGGTGCCGCGACAACGACGGATGATAAGGCGATGAAGGGCAGTGAAGCCAGAAGATATTTTTTCATTTAGGCCAAGATTCCCGATCAATAATTAACGGCAAAAAAGTTATTTGTCCGCGCGCAAGATTCGGGCTCCGCTATAGCCGCGCTGCTGCGCCTGTGCCAGCCCTGCTTGCGCTTCCTGTTCACTGGCATAAGGCCCGTAGCGCACACGCCAAATCGAACGCGTGCCGTCGGAAACCACTTTTGCTCCGATTTTTCTGGCCAGCACATCCGCCCGCGTTTTATCGCTGAACGCCGCGACCTGTACGGCATAGGATCCGGCCAAATCACCAACATAATTGTCTCCGGCGCTGTTTTCAGCCGCAACAGGACGCCCGCCGCCTTCCACAATGAAGCGACCATCGCGCGTTCCGGCCTTTGGCGGCGCCACAGCTGCGGGGCGGGCGGTTGAACCCGACGCTGGCGGCAAATAGGCTGGCGCAGCAGCCTGCCGGATTGGCGCAGCTGGCTTGGGAAGCTTGGCCAGATTATTCCGCAATATCGAAAGCAGCGAATCCGGGGTCGCAATGCGTTCAGTTGCGGGAGCGCCCAGACGAAGTACCGCACGCTCCTGTTCATTCGGATTGACTTTGCGGACGCGGACACCGGAGACGCCATCTTGATCAATACCCAGCTGCTTTGCGGCTCCATGCGACAGGTCGATCAGCCGATCGTTGGCAAAAGGTCCGCGATCATTGACCCGAACCAAAATCGTGCGCCCGGTATCCAGAGCAGTAACCTCGACATAGGAAGGCAGCGGCAGCGTCTTGTGCGCAGCAGAGATGCCCTGCGGATTGAACGCTTCACCATTGGCAGTCTGATTGCCAGACAACTCTTCACCATACCAGCTGGCATAGCCCACTTCGTCGTAGCTTTGCACATCCTCGGGCGTATAGGTGTTGCCACCCACCTTATAGGGATCGCCAATTTTTTGCGGATAGTCGGAAACCGCCGCCGACCCTGCTGACTGGCCTGGGCCGGTGGGAGCGGGCGATCCGCCCGGAAACTGACCAAAATCGCGCGACCCGCTACACCCGGCCAATGCCAGGGTTGCGGCCGACAATATTCCAAGTTTAACTGCGTATTTCATCCGCTAATAACCCCACTGCTAGCCCGTAAAAATTCGAACAATTATAATCCAGAATGACGCGATAATTTCCGGTCAACAGATAGGCCGTGCTGCCAGCTCCATCGGGTTCGAGCAAGGTTGCCATCGTATTGTCGTCGAGACTCTTTCCGGTCGCCGGTGCAACCCCGAGAGCGCGCCATTCCGCCATGCTTTTCCATTGGCTATGGCGACCGAATACGCGCGGACAACGTGTCGGCACAATCTTGCTTTCTATAGCCGAGCGATTGAGCGACGAAGGGACATTGACGGCGATGCCCCAGGGCTCTCCCCGGCGCCATCCCGAATTGACAAAATAATTGGCGATCGAAGCAACCGCGTCATATTCGTTATCCCAGATATCTGCATATCCGTCACCGCTGCCATCTTTTGCCAGCCGCAAATAAACCGAGGGAAGAAATTGCGGCATGCCCATGGCCCCTGCCCAGCTTCCCTTCAGCGCCGATTGCGGAACACCCTTGTCGATCAGCTTCAGTACGGCGAGCAATTCAGGTTCAAAAAGCGTGCGGCGCCTGCCTTCATAAGCCAGGGTTGCCAGTGACCGGGGAATATCGAAGTCGCCCATGTAGGAACCATAATTGGTTTCCTTGCCGTAAATCGCCATGATGATCGGACCGGGCACGCCGGTTTCGCGTTCGACATCAATCAGCTTGGCTATCAGGCGGCGATAAGCTGCCTTGCCATTTGCAACCCTCTCGGTTGTGATATGGCGCCGCTGATAGGGAGCAAAGGGCGGAATCGCGCTGTTGGTACTGCCACCTGGCTGGGACTGGTCCAGTTCGATAACCCTCGGATTATAGGTCAGGCCGGGCAGCACCTGGTCCAGGGTCTGCGCACGCACACCCTCCTGCAAGGCTTTCTGGCGCACTTGCTGGAGATAGGATTCAAAACTGGAATTGTCTTGAGCTTTGGCATCTTGCATCGGCGTTGCTGCGCTAATGCTGACAAGAGCAAGAGCGCTGCAGGCGATAGCGGTCATGATACGCATGAATACTTCCCTTTCGTCACGCCGTTGTCGCACAAAGCGAGTCGGAGGGGAATCCCTAAATAACCCAGAGAAGCAACCACTCGGCCCAAAAGCCGCAATTGGCCGAAATCTTGCTCGCACATTTCAACCGTTTACAAAATGTTTTGCGCTTTCAAATCGGGAACGCTAGGACGCGTTCGACCCGGCCCTAAGGGCTATGCGGACAGGTGGCAGAGTGGTCGAATGCAGCGGTCTTGAAAACCGCCGAGGGTGCAAGCTCTCCGTGGGTTCGAATCCCACCCTGTCCGCCACTACTCTTTTTAAATCAATGGGTTAGTGGAAAAAAGGGTAATCTACCCACCTTTGTACCCACCTTACGGATTGCGCTTCAGCCAATCGAAAAGCGAAGAACTCCCCTCGAAATCCTAGCCTGCTAGACCCCCACCGGGGTGGCACCCCCCTATTTCTCAGAAATGGGACCCAATCCCCCTATATACTATTCTGCGCGTTCGAGGGTGGGGTTTGGCGCTTCACTGTTCTGTGGCCATCGATTCAGCGCATCCTTCTTTTGTAAGATAAGCGATTATTTCCCGGTCCGAATACCCTGCTTCCCTGGCCCCCTTAAAATCAAATCTCTTATTTTTGGGACCGCATTTTCTTGCCGATAGCACCTCGAC